>CAUYTZ010000271.1:0-13812 GCA_963575695.1 uncultured Gammaproteobacteria bacterium
ACTGGATTTGATCATTTCGGGTGTGCCTGGAACGTATTTACTTCTTCAGCCTTCGGCGACCAGGGCTTTGCCCTGAACCCACTTTATTGGGAATAAAACTCTGAACTTTTCCAGCCCTCTAACCCAGCGGCGCACACAACCGGTCAATCACCGCATCCAGGGTAACACCCTCGGCCCGAGCGGCAAACGAAAGCGCCATGCGATGACGCAACACCGGCTTGGCCAGCGCCACCACATCATCCAGCGACGGGGCCAGCCGACCATCCAGCAGCGCCCGAGCCCGGCAAGCCAGCATCAAGGCCTGACTGGCGCGTGGCCCCGGCCCCCAGGCGACCTGGGCACGAATCTCGGCCAGCGACGAACTCTCCGGCCGACCAGCCCGGACCAGAGTTAGAATCCCCTCAACCACACTGTCACCGACCGGCACCCGGCGAGTCAGCCGCTGCGCGGCCAGCAATTCCTCTGGGGTAAACTCGGCCTCCACGGCGGCTTCACCGGCCCCAGTGGTGGCAATGATCATCTGTTTTTCTGCCGCCCGGTCCGGGTAGCCGACATCAATCTGGATCAGGAATCGGTCAAGTTGGGCTTCGGGCAGCGGATAGGTACCTTCCTGCTCCAACGGATTCTGAGTCGCCAAAACATGAAACGGCGCCGGCAAGGGGTGGTAATGGCCGGCGACCGAAACCCGGTGTTCCTGCATCGCCTGCAACAACGCCGATTGCGTGCGCGGACTGGCGCGGTTGATTTCGTCAGCCATCAACACCTGACTGAATACCGGGCCGGGAATAAAACGGAACGAGCGCCGCCCGCCCTCGCCTTCCTCCAGCACCTCGGAGCCAAGGATATCAGCCGGCATCAGATCGGGCGTGCATTGAATCCGTTTACCGGCGAGACCAAAGACCGTGGCCAAAGCTTCGACCAGCCGGGTCTTGGCCAGCCCAGGGACGCCAATCAGCAGCACATGACCACCGGCCAACAGGCTAATCAGCGCCTGGTCGATCACCTCGCCCTGGCCCAGGATCACCTGCCCTACCCGTTTGCGCACCGCGCCCAGCCGCTGCCCCAGCCGCTCGATCTCGTCGGCCAGATGTTCGGCACTCTCTTCGCTTGCCATTCGCCTCTTCCTGTCGCGAGACCCTGGAACCCCAGGCAGAATGCGCTTATCTAGCATGAACCGCAAACGAGCGTCGATTGGTGAGAAGCCATGCCGACCAACCATACCGATGACGATCTGACCCAAACCGGGCTGACCGAAACCCGGCTGCGCCATTTGCTGACTGCGGTTGAACACGATCCGGAACGGATGCGCGGCGACCACGATCTCAACCCCGGCTTTCATTTCCCCGACGCCCCCCGTTCCGCCTCGGTGCTGATCGGAATCGTACCGCGCACAGAGGGACCAACGCTGATTTTTACCCGCCGCACCGATCACCTCCACGCCCACGCTGGCCAGATCAGCTTTCCCGGTGGTCGGGCCGAAGCTGAAGACGCCAGCGCCGAGGCCACCGCGTTGCGCGAAGCTGAAGAGGAGATCGGCCTGTCGCACCAACAAGTGGAAATCATCGGCCGGCTCGACACCTATTCCACCCGTACCGGCTTTCGGGTAACGCCGGTGGTGGCGCTGGTGCGGACACCGTTCGAGCTGACTCCAGACCCATACGAGGTGGCCGAAGTGTTCGAAGTCCCGCTCGCGGTGTTTCTGGCCCCCAACCAGCCCCAGCGCCACGGCCGGATGCTCCTGGGCGCGCACAGATATTTCTACGCCTTTCCCTATCGCGACTATTATATCTGGGGTGCCACCGCCGGTATGCTGGTCAACCTGAGCCAGGTACTGGACCGCTCGATATGTTTCCCTTCCCCGATTCCGGAGCCGAACCGATGAAACGCCTTGCCCCCTGCCTTGTTGCCCTGGCTACCCTAGCCACCAGCGGTGCCGCTCTGGCCGACCGCCTGTTGATCGACACCAAGACCGGCGCGCTCGAAGTCGCCACCGAAGACACGCTCGAAGCCTCCAAAATTCAGGCCGGCGAGGCCAATCCGGCTTGCGGTACCCCGCCCAACTCGGTCGAGGACATCGGCAAGGCCATGGTCGGACTGGGCAATGTCAGCGTCGGCGTGCCGCTGCTTGAAGCCAGCAAGTATCTCCAGATCGATGCCTCGCTGGTCAATTCGCTGCGCGCGCTCACCGGCACGCTCAACGGCAAGGCTTCGTGCGAACAACTGTGCATCGAACTGCCGTTGAATGCGACCAATGTTGATGCCGAGGGTATGGTTAAAAAGGCCGGGGATCCCAATTGGACCAAACTTGAATTCCAGGTCGAATCAACCATTGGTCAAGCGATCATGGAACGGCCAAAATTCGCCAAGGCCGCCAACGGCTATGTCATTTGCTCTGTGGCCAAAAATTGGAAGCACGACATGAATCGCACCTTTAAATTCAGAATCACCTACGACAAGAAATAAACTTAAGACAACCCGCCACCAAGGCCGCCACCGGGGGCCGCCACCGGGGGCCGGACACGTCCCCGGTCCGCCGAAGAGGTGCCGCCGAGCGCCCAGCCGAAAGGGTTATTCGTTATGAACCATGCATCGATCGCCGTTGCCGCCGGAGCGCTGGCCGTAGCCTTGACCACCACGTCCGCGCAAGCCGGGCCGACATTCGACGCGGTCAAAGCCAAAGGTTTCATTCAGTGCGGGGTCAACACCGCCCTGGCCGGATTCTCGGCCCCCGACAGCGCCGGCCGTTGGACCGGATTGGATGTCGATGTCTGCCGGGCGATGGCCGCAGCGGTGTTCGGTGACGCCAATAAGGTCAAGTTCGTACCCCTTAGCGCCCAGCAACGGTTTCCGGCTCTGCAATCCGGCGAAGTCGATGTGCTGTCGCGCAACACCACCTGGACCCTAACCCGGGATACCGCCAACGGCTTCAACTTTGGCCCGCCGGTGTTCTACGATGGCCAGGGCTTCATGGTACCCAAAAAACTGGGCGTGAAAAGTGCTCGGGATCTCGAAGGTGCGACCATCTGTGTTCAAACCGGCACCACCACCGAACTCAATCTTGCCGATTACTTCCGCTCCAACTCCATGAGTTTCCAACCGGTCGTGATTGAAGCCCTGGCCGAAGTGTCCGCAGTGTTCTTTGCCGGTCGCTGCGATGTCTTTACCTCTGACACCTCACAAATGGCCAGCGTTCGCGCCGCCAACGCGCCCAAACCGGACGACTACGTCATTCTTCCGGAACTGATCTCCAAGGAGCCGCTGACTCCGGCCGTACGCCACGGCGACGACCAGTGGTTCGACATTCTGAAGTGGACCGTGTTCGCGACCCTGGAAGCCGAGGAGAGGGGGATTACTTCCAAGACGGTCGATCAGTTCTTGACCAGTAAAGATCCGGGTGTGCAACGACTGCTTGGGACTTCGCCGGGCATGGGCGCGGCCTTGGGGCTGAGTGAAAAATGGGCCTATGAAATCATCAAGCAGGTCGGTAATTACGGCGAGATTTTTGACCGCAACGTCGGGACTGACTCACCACTGCGGCTTAGTCGCGGCCTGAACGCACAATGGACCAAGGGCGGAATTATGTACGCGCCGCCGATCCGATAGTAAGTCTATCCCAAATAAAGTGGGTCCAGGGCAAGGCCCTGGTCGCCGAAGGCGTGGGGTTCCTTTGGGGGGAAATGCCCCCCCGGCAACGCCAGTCCCGATTGCACGATCCCGTCGCGATCACTATTCTGCCCCAATCGATAAGCCCGCACCCTTGCAGGGGAGACACGTTCCCATGGTTCGCACCATCCGCCCGCGCCGCAGCGTTCTTTACATGCCGGGGTCCAACCCCCGCGCCATGGCCAAGGGCCGGACTCTGCCCGCCGACGGCTTGATTCTCGATCTGGAAGACGCGGTAGCGCCGGACGCCAAGGTCGAGGCGCGGGCGCGGGTGGTGGAAACGGTGCGCGAAGGCGGTTTCGGACACCGAGAAATATTCATCCGAATCAATGGCTTGGGTACGCCGTGGGGCTATGAGGATTTGGTTGCTGTCGCCAACTCCGGGGCCGACGGCGTGCTGTTGCCCAAGGTGGCTTCGGCCGATACCGTGCGTCAGGCGGAAACGATTCTGGTCGCATCGGGCGCGCCCGAATCGCTGGCGATCTGGTGCATGATCGAAACCCCGATGGGCGTACTCAACGCCAAGGAAATCGCCGCCGCAAGCGCTCGGCTGGTCGGATTCGTGATGGGCACCTCGGATCTGGCCAAGGATCTGCGCGCCGCCCACACCCGCGAGCGGCTACCGCTGATTACCGGCCTGGGCTGGTGCCTGATGGTGGCGCGGGCCTTTGGGCTGGCGATTCTGGATGGCGTGCATCTGGATTTGAATGATGACGAGGGTTTCGCCTATTCGTGCGAACGTGGGGCCGAACTGGGCTTCGACGGCAAAACCCTGGTTCACCCGAAGACCATCGCCTTGGCCAACACCACCTTCGCCCATTCGGTGGAGGAAATCGCCTTCGCCCACCGCATCATCGAAGCCCACGCCTTGGCCATCGCGGAAAAGAAGGGGCTGGTGGTACTCGATGGCCGCTTGATCGAAAATTTGCATGTTGAACAGGCCCGTCATCTGGTCGCACTCGATAAGGCGATCAAGGCGATGGCCGCTTCCTGAAGTCGATTGGAGTTCAAATCGCCATGACCACGAAGACAAATCCCGGAAACTTCTTCGAAGATTTCAAGGTCGGCCAGGAACTGATTCACGCGACACCGCGAACTGTAAGCAGCGGTGATGTCGCCCTTTACACCGCTCTGACCGGTTCTAGGTTCGCACTACATTCCGCCGACACCTTCGCCCGTCGGTTGGGACTGGACTCGGCTCCGGTTGATGACTTTTTGGCTTTCCATTTTGTCTTTGGCAAGACCGTGCCGGATATCTCGCTCAACGCGGTGGCCAATCTTGGCTACGCCGCCGGCCATTTCCGCGCGCCGGTGTTCGTGGGCGATACCCTGTCTTCGACCTCGACCGTGATCGGGGTCAAGGAGAACTCCAACCACCAAACCGGCACGGTTTATGTTCGTTCGACTGGGACCAACCAGCGCGGCGAAGGGGTGATCGACTATTGCCGCTGGGTAATGGTGCGCAAGCGCGACCCGAACGCGCCACCACCGGAAACGGTGGTGCCCAAGTTGCCGGAGGCGGTTTCGGTGTCGGAACTCGCGGTGCCGCATCATATGGCGTTTGCCGATTACGATCCGGTACGCGCCGGCTCGCCGCATTTGTGGGACGATTACGCAGTCGGCGAGCGTATCAACCATGTTGACGGCATGACGATTGAGGAATCCGAACATGCCATGGCCACCCGGTTGTATCAGAACACGGCCAAGGTGCATTTCAACCAGCATACCGAAAGCAAGGGCCGATTCGGCAAGCGGCTGATCTATGGCGGTTACATCATCAGTCTGGCGCGCTCACTGTCGTTCAACGGTCTGGCCAACGCGGTCCGGGTCGCGGCGCTGAACGGCGGCCGTCATGTCGCGCCGACCTTCGCTGGCGACACGATTTATGCTTGGAGCGAGGTGCTGGACTCGGCGCAGGTGCCCGGCCGGCATGATGTCGGCGCGCTGCGTCTGCGGACGATCGCAGCCAAGGATCATGCTTGTGATGATTTCCCGGGCACCGACGCGGCCGGCAAGTATCACCCGGCGGTGGTGCTGGATCTGGATTACTGGGTGCTGATGCCGCGACGCATGTAAGTCTGTTGGTTTTTTCGCACAGGACGGGGTGCGGGGGGGGCACCCCCGCACCCTCCAGGAGCGCCCCCCCTTAGACCCGCCCTATTGGAGGTGACGGCCCCAACACCATCAGCAACCCACAGACCGGATAGCCGGCTTCCTGCCGCACTGTGATTGCGGTCAAATCCAGCACGACCAGCCTCGCGGCAGCGGCGGTGGCGCGGATGTGACCGAGACTGTGGGCATAGCGTCGGCTGGGTAGCAGGCGGACTTGATCGTTATCGTCGTCCAGGCGCTCGACCGTGGCCATAAACCGCCCCTTTGCACCCAGAGCTGCGGCAACGGCCGTCAACAGCGGCCCGAGCGGCCCAAGATAAGCCAGAACGTCGGCGGCCACGATTAGATCCCAGCCTGGGCCGGGTTCGGCCAGAGCCTCAAACAAATCACCGACTCGCAAGTGATCGTAGATGGCGCGGGCGCGGGCGCGTTCGATCATGCGTGGCGACAAATCGACTCCGGCCAGGGTTGTGGTCAGCCCGTGTACCGAAGCAGCACACAGCCCGGTGCCGCAGCCAAGATCGAGCACGCGCAGACCGCCGCAAGCCAATTCCGGCCGACTCAACACCGCTTCACGCAGCAACTCCGGTACCTGGTAGTCGAGTCCCCCGGTTAGGTGGCGGTCGAAGTCGTCGGCGTAACGGTCGAACAGGGCGCGAATGTAAGCCGCAGCCGGCGCAACCGGCTGGTCCTGGATGGCCTGGCTCCGGTTTAGTCGTCGCTCGGCTTCCTGATGGGTGTCGTTGTCGCCATAGTCGATGGCCAGTTCACAGGCTCGCCGGAACAAGGTGTTGGCCTTGGCGGTTTCGCCCAGCGCCGCCCAAGCGTCGCCCAAGCGCAGGTGCAGCGGTGGATGTTCGGGAGCGGCGCGCAGGGCCGGTTGAGCCAGTTCCAGCGCCGCCAACGGCTCTCCAGCCTCGATCAGAGCCTCAACGATATCAGCGGTGGCGAACGGATCATAAGGATCAAGCCGTGCCGCTTCGTTCAGGTTGTCCAGCCCCTCGTTACGCCGGCCCTGGCGCAGCAGGCACCGACCTAGCCGGCGGTGAGTGGTGGCGCTCCCCGGCCGCCGGGCCAACATCAGGCGCAGGCTGACTTCGGCTTCGGGAGTGTGAACCAGCGCCGTCTGGGCCTGGGCCAGCCCATCAAGCCAAGCAATGCGGTCGGGATCGAACGCCGTCGCGCGGGTAAACCACCGTGCCGCCTCGGTCATTTCTCCCGTACTTGCAAGCAGTTCGCCCAATTGCCCCATCGCCTCGCTGGACTGAGGCATCAGTGTTAGCACCGTGTGCAAGGCCTGTTCGGCCGCAGTGACGTTACCTCGTTCCAGGTGATCCAGTGCCTGCCCAAACAGCGAGTCGCAGTGAGTCGTTTCTGGAAAATTGTTATTTATCATTATGTTGGCAAATCTCTCGTTCCGAGGCTGGATTCTTGGTCGGCGCCAGGCTAGCCGAGTCTACGCAAACCAGGGGTAAACCGGCTGTTTTCCGAAGGGTGTTGACACGAAAATGACCGCTGCAAACCGCTATCCGACTAAATCACAACAGATTTTCGCGCTGCACTGTGCTCGTTTTCGCACTGCACCGTAACCCTCTGAAATTCCAAAAGCTATCAAAACGAATTGCGGTTGACCGTGGCATTGCAGCAACGGTTTTGGTTGCAAATTGTTGCAATGCGGCCGCAGTGAGATGGACGGTTTAACTAAAATTTTTCCCAATTTTTTCCAAAAGACGATTGACGGGTTGTCTCAATTCTGAGAAACGAGATGGTAACGTCGGCAATCTGGCGTGAAAGCATTGATTAAGGGCAGTGGCGACGTGGAAGTCGTGGCCACCAGACCGGGAGTTCTCGCCAAACAAGTAAGGCTAGAGTTTCCAACTCAAGGCTAGACGACAGATGCTGAATACGGCAATGACTGGAGACGCGATCATGATCACGATCGAACGGCAGGAACGGAAGCTTGGTCTGAACGGCTTGATCGCCGCTTGTGGCTTGGTAATTGCTATCTCGTTGCTGTCCTCGGTCCAGGCTCGGGCCGCTGAAACCTGTCTTGATCACCTGATCCAGGCTGAAAACCAGAACAAGATCCCTCGCGGTCTGTTGGTCGCAATCGCGCTGATCGAAAGCGGCCGCAATGGCGTACCCCAGCCCCATGCTCTGTCCCAGGGCAGCCATACCACTTATGCGAATTCATCTCGGGTGGCGGCCAAGATGCTGCGGGATCGCAAGGGCAAGCTTCAACCCAATATGTATGTCGGCTGCATGCAGTTGTCGCTCTACCACCACGGCAAGCACTTTCAGCCGGTGGAAAAGATCGTTGACCCGGCAGCCAACGTCACCTACGCCGCCCGCTACCTTAAGCGTCTACGTGCCGAGCGTGGTGGTTGGAGCGAAGCCCTGGTCGCCTATGCCGGTGCCACTGGCGAGCGCAGCCACGAATATGTCTGCAAGGTCTGGCGGAATTTGAACGAACTGGATACGACCAGCGCCCGTAAGTTGCACAGTAATTGCGACCGTAGCCGCTCGACCCAGATCGCAATGCGGACCCGTCGTGCGGTTCAGCAGGCCCAAGTGGCTAGCGCCAATCCCGGCCAGTTCGATTGAGGGTTTGGTTTGCCTCTGGCTACCGACGGGAAAGTGCTCCCGACCCAAAAATAGTTAAACTCACTTGGCAAAGACTGGGCGCGCGACGAAGAACTAAGGCGCTCCTCCCCGGTTCATCATCACTGCTGCTTCTGCTTCTGCTTCTGACCGCGATCGCAGGCGGGGCCGGAGCCGCGACGCTCGACACCTTGCCGAGTGGGCCGCAGGTGCGGGCGATGGAAGCGATCGACGGCGACACGTTGCGCCTAGATGACGGCCGGGAACTGCGGTTGGCCGGAATCGAGGCACCCAAAACTGGCCCCTTGGCGGAACAAGCGAAATCCGCGCTGACCAAACTGATTCAAGGCCATAGCCTGAGCGTGCGATTCGGTGGGGCTAAGAGCGATCGTTACGGCCGCATGGTCGGTCATGGCCAACGCGACGACGGACGATGGCTGGAAGGGTCTCTGGTCGAGGCAGGGCGGGTCCGGGTTCACACCACCCCCGACAATCACGCCCTGGCCGCCGAGTTACTGGCGCTGGAAGGTGAGGCACGATCGGCGCGGCGCGGTCTCTGGACGCTACGCGGCTACGTGGTACGCGACGCGCTTGACGATCTCAACCGCGACCTGGACAGTTTCCAGATCGTCGAGGGGCGAGTGACCACGGTCAGCCGACGCAACATCGGCGCTTATCTTAACTTCGGTGCCGACTGGCGAACCGATTTTACCCTGTTCATATCCAAATCGGTCTTGCATCGGCTGGAAAAAGCCGGCATCGATCCTGCGGCTTGGCAGGACAAGCGGCTGCGTGCGCGTGGCTGGCTGATCAAGCGCAACGGCCCGATGATCGAAATCAACCATCCCGAGCAAATCGAGGTGCTTGAACCCCGTCAGGGAGCTTCGCCCCCCGACACCCCCTGACCAGGAGCCTAGAGGCCCCTGGCCCCACCTAAACTTGGGACGAAACTCATT
Organism: uncultured Gammaproteobacteria bacterium; assembly: GCA_963575695.1. GTDB lineage: Bacteria > Pseudomonadota > Alphaproteobacteria > Azospirillales > Azospirillaceae > CAUYTZ01. The sequence continues at coordinate 9,333 of CAUYTZ010000271.1, forward strand.
ACCTTCCCAAGTAAAGGTTTCCAAAGGCCCCCCGGCCTTTGGTGGGGTGCAAGGGGCAAAGCCCCTGCCCGCCGGAGGCAATACGCCCACATGCGCATCCTGTACATCACCTCCAACCGCCTGGGCGATGCGGTGCTGTCCACCGGCCTGCTCGGCCATCTGGTCGAAACCAAGCCTGAAGCCCACTTCACCATCGCCTGCGGTCCGCTGGCGGCTTCAATCTTCCGCACCGTACCACGACTGGAACGGCTGATCTCCCTGGCCAAGCGCAAGCACAAACAGCACTGGCTGGAGTTGTGGCGCGAAAGCGTGTTCGGCTTCTGGCATCTGGTGGTCGATCTGCGCAACACCCCAGTCTCGCGTCTGATCACCACCCGCCGGGTTGCTGTGCTGCCGCGCCCGCGTCCGGGTTGGCACCGAGTGGAACAAATCGCAGCCACGCTTGGCGTCTTCCCCCCGCCGCTGCCGCGACTGTGGTTCTCGCCCGAGCAATCGGTCCTGGCTCAAACGGTGATTCCAGAAGGTCCGCCGGTACTGGCCATCGCTCCGGCGGCGAACTGGGGGGGCAAAACTTGGCGCGTGGAGCGCTTCGCCGAGCTCGCCCGCGCCTTGACCGCTCCCGATGGGATCTTGCCTGGAGCACGGGTAGCGGTGCTGGCTTCGGCCGGCGAGCGGCCCCAGGCGCAACCGGTGCTCGATGCGCTAGCCCCAGGACAAGGACTCGATTTGATCGGCCACGGCGACCCGCTGCAAGCGGCGGCGTATCTGGCGCGGTGCGCACTGTTCGTGGGCAATGATTCGGGATTAATGCATCTGGCGGCTGCGACCGGAATGCCGACTCTGGGCCTGTTCGGCCCATCGCGACCGGAGCATTACGCCCCGCGCGGGCGCTGTGCCGGGTTTGTGACCACGCCCGAGACCTGCGACCAGATCACCGCCGCCCCAGACTATGATTATCGCAGCCACCGCACGTTGATGGACACGCTATGTGTGCCAGCAGTGCTGGAGGCGGCGCACAGCCTGTGGCACCGCGCTATCCTCTCTGCTAAGTAGGAGGTAGGAGGGGTCCGGAAGCCTTTCGGTCCCAGACCTCAATTTTCTTTCCAGCACGAGGATAAGCCCGTGGCCCATCTGCTCGACCTGCTCCGCGAACAAGTTCTGCTCTGCGACGGCGGCTTCGGCAGCCACATCCAGGCCATGACTCTGGACGTGGACAAGGACTATTGGGGCCACGAGAACTGCACCGACATTCTGGTGCTGTCTCGGCCGGATATCGTGCGCGATATCCATCGTGGCTATTACCACTCCGGTGCCGATATGGTTGAAACCAACACCTTCGGTGCCTCCCCGATCACCTTGGGCGAATTCGGCCTGCAAGACAAAGCGTTCGAAATCTGCCAACGCGCGGCGGAAATCGCCCGCGAGGCCCAGGAAACCTTCAAGGACGGCCGCAAGCTCTTCGTGCTCGGCTCGATCGGGCCCGGCACCCGCCTGCCCTCGCTCGGCCACATCGCCTATCAGGCGCTGGAAGACTCGTTTGCCGTCCAGGCCGCCGGATTGATTGCCGGCCAAGCCGACGCGATTCTGATCGAAACCTGCCAAGACCCGTTGCAGATCAAGGCTGCGGTCAACGGTGCCAAACGCGCACGCAAGGCTGCCGGCAGCGACACCCCGATCTTCGTTCAGGTGACGGTGGAAGCGACCGGCTCGCTGCTGGCCGGGGCCGATATTTCCGCCGCCGCGACCGTGGTCAACGCGCTGGATGTGCCGCTGCTCGGCATGAACTGCGCCACCGGCCCAATGGAAATGGCCGAACACATCCGCTGGCTGGCCACCAACTGGCCAGGGTTGATTTCGGTTCAGCCCAACGCCGGCTTGCCGGAACTGGTCGATGGCCAAGCCCGTTACCCGCTCGCGGCCCGGGATCTGGCCAAATGGGTTGAGCGATTCGTCACCGAGGATGGCGTCAATCTGATCGGCGGCTGCTGTGGCACCAACTTTGAGCACACCGCTGCGCTCGACGACATGCTGCGCCGCGTGGGTGGGAGCCGTACCCGCCCAACACCAAAGACTCGGTCGGTACACTGGCTGCCGTCGGTCGCCTCGCTTTACACCCAAACCCCGCTGCGCCAGGAAAACGCGATCTTCTCGATCGGTGAGCGCTGCAACGCCAACGGCTCCAAAAAGTGGCGCGAGTTGCAGGATAAACAGGATTGGGACGGCTGCGTCGCCATGGCCCGCGAACAGGTGCGGGAAGGCTCGCACGCGCTGGATCTGTGTACCGCCATGGTCGGCAAGGACGAAGTGGCCTCGATGACTGCGGCGGTCACGCGTCTGGCCGGAGCGGTGACTGTGCCGCTGGTGATCGACTCGACCGAATTGATCGTGCTGGAACAGGCACTGGCGCTTTATGGCGGCAAGGCAATCATCAATTCGATCAACTTCGAGGACGGCGAGCAACCGGCGCGCAAGCGGCTGGAACTCGCCAAGCGCTTCGGTGCGGCGGTAATCGCACTGACCATCGACGAAGAAGGCATGGCCAAAACCGTGGAGCGGAAACTGGCCATCGCTCGCCGTTTGTACAAACTGGCGGTGGGCGAATACGGCCTGCCGCCTGGTGATCTGCTGTTCGATCCGCTGACCTTCACCATCGCCACCGGCAGTGAAGACGACCGCAAGCTCGCCGAGTGGACTCTGGATGGAATCGAGGCCATCGCGCGCGAAATGCCCCAGTGCCAGATCATCCTTGGCCTATCGAACGTCTCGTTTGGGTTGTCGGCTACCGCGCGGCCGACGCTCAATTCCGTGTTCCTGGATCACGCACTGCGCCGTGGCCTAACCGGAGCCATCGTCCACATCTCGAAAATCCTACCGCTGCACCAGATCCCCGCCCAAGAAGTGGCCACCGCTGAAGACCTAATCTTCGATCGCCGCAAGCAAGGCTATGACCCACTCCATGCGTTCATGGCCTTGTTCGAAGGCCGGACCGCGACCAAGGCCAAAGATAAGGTTAGACCGGAAAAGGTCGAAGAGCGGCTGAAGCAACGCATCATCGATGGCGACCGCCTGGGACTAGACACCGATCTCGAACAAGCGCTAACCACCTATTCGCCGCTCGAAATCATCAACACTCTACTGCTCGATGGCATGAAAGTGGTCGGCGAGTTGTTCGGTTCGGGCAAGATGCAGTTGCCGTTCGTGCTGCAATCGGCCGAAACCATGAAGTCGGCGGTGGCGTGGCTGGAGCCGCGTATGGAACGAGGCGACGGCCACGGCAAAGGCACCATGGTCCTGGCCACGGTCAAGGGCGACGTGCACGACATCGGCAAGAATCTGGTCGATATCATCCTGACCAACAACGGCTTCAAGGTGATCAATCTTGGTATCAAGCAACCGGTGGCGGCGATCATCGCCGCAGCCCAGGAGCATCAAGCCCACGCTGTCGGTATGTCTGGATTGCTGGTCAAATCGACTGTGGTCATGAAGGAAAACCTGGAAGAAATGACCAGGGCCGGACTGGAGGTGCCGGTGCTGCTGGGGGGGGCCGCGCTGACCCGCGCCTTCGTCGAACAGGATTGCGTACAGGCGTACGGCTGCGGACGGGTGGCGTACGCCGGCGACGCCTTCGACGGTCTGTCGCTTATGGATAAGGCGGTCACGGGTTCATTTGATGACTATCTGGCCGCGCTCCAAGCCCGGCGCTCCGGCACCACCGGCCGCCGCCGCCAACCAGGCGAAGCCGCCGCCGCCGCGCCAACCCCGGTCGATCCCAGTCGCTCCCGCGCCAAACGCACCCGTCTGGCCCAGGGCATAGCTGTGCCCCAGCCGCCGTTCTGGGGGGCTCGGGTGATCGAAGGCATCTCGCTTAAAACCCTGATGCCCTATCTGAACGAACGGATGCTCTACCAATTGCAGTGGGGCTACCGCAAGGACGGACGTACGCTAGAGGCGTACATGGATTGGGCCCGGCGCGAGTTGCGGCCGGTGATGGCCAAGCTGGCCGAACGCTGCGCCAAGGAAAAGATTTTGCAGCCGCGCGCGGCTTACGGCTTTTGGAAATGCGCCGCCGATGGCGACGACCTGATTCTGTTCGAAACCGACGGCCGTACTGAAGCGGCTCGCTTCGCCCTGCCCCGCCAAGCGGCGAATAAAGATGGCGAACCGGGAACCGCAATCAGCGATTTCTTCCGCGATGTTACAGCCGGCGAGCGCGATGTGATCGGCTTGCAGGTGGTGACCATGGGCACCCAGGCGAGTGAAATCGCCCGGCAATGGTTCGCCGAGGATCGCTATCAGGACTACCTCTACCTTCATGGTTTGGGGGTCGAAATGACCGAGGCTCTGGCGGAGTACATCCACCTGCGCATCCGTGCCGACCTTGGCATCGGCGACCACGACGCACGCGAAGCGGAAAAGTTGCTGCAACAGGGCTATCAGGGCAGCCGTTGGTCGTTCGGCTATCCGGCTTGTCCGAAACTGG
>CAUYTZ010000272.1:0-1165 GCA_963575695.1 uncultured Gammaproteobacteria bacterium
GCAGGTGGGTGCGGTAGCCGTCGAGCGCGGCCTCAATCAGGCGGTCGATATCTTCGGCACTGCGGTCATGGAACGGAGCCATCAGACCCAGTTCGGTCAGCACCTGGGCGAAGGGCTGGCGGGCGGCCTTGATCGCGGCGCGTTCTAATTCGGACTTGTCGGTCATGGTTTTTTCTCAAATCGCGAAGAGGGCGGGATCGGGATGGCCGGCGGCGGCGCGTTCGGCGCGAACCGCAATCCGGCGATCGATGGCGGCGAGTGCCAAGCATTCCAGTTCGAACAGGGTCAATGTGCGGATCTGTCGGTTGAGTTTGACGCTGGCCATCAACCACTCGCCGATCGCCAGCGCGGCCTCCCTGGTGGCGTGCGCCTGGAAAGTGTTCTCGGACATCGCCATCACCTCCGGTTTGGTGTTGTGGGTGCCGGGCAGGCGTTGCCGCTTTCAGGTTTCTACACTTTTCAACCGACAATCCATTGGCGGAACCACTCGGCCAATTTGGCTTTATCGAGCATACCGGCGACGATAGCTTCCATAATTCTAACGGCTTACCACCGACCAACGCACTGACGTGCGTTGGTCTTCCCGCATATTGAGCCTTCACCTTGTTTTGGATTGCTTCCGGGTTGAGTTAACGGCTCAACAACGGCCGACAAGGTGTTAACGGCATATTGACTTCTCACAGCGGTATGTTCACAATCACGCATGCTTGGCGTGCGTCCTCTGCGGTCATTAGCATTCGCTCGAGTATGTCGAAAATTTTTACTATATGGAGTAATTCAATGATGTTTTTCAGGTGGTGGAAGGTTCCAACAGCGATTGCTGAAACTTTTTCTGATTTGCCTTCTTCTGATGAACTTATTGAGCAATTAGCACATCTTGTCGATCGAACGATTAAGGGCGATTATAGCGAAGTTATCGCAACAGAGGGCGATGCGGCTAATGTACTTCGGCCCTTGATTGAGCATATTCGCGAGCAACGCTTCGACATGCTTCGCAATATGGTTGATATCTGGGTTGAACAGACCACACCGCTTTTCGCCGTCGCTCAGATGAAGGGCGATATGAAAGATCTTGGTGAGCGAACGCAAGCCGTCGCCTCGGCTACGGATCAATTGGTGGCCTCGATCGGGGAAATTGGAAGAACCACTGATAGTGTAGCTCAGG
>CAUYTZ010000273.1:0-4018 GCA_963575695.1 uncultured Gammaproteobacteria bacterium
TTTGAACACCATGTTCATGGTGCCCTCGGGCTTGCCGCTCTGGCCCAGGAACGTGCTCTGGTCGAACTGTTCGAAGCCCCAATAGGAAGAGATAAAATCGAAATTCTTGATCCGCATCACCCCGCTTTCCCCGGCGGGGCGTGGGTTGCCGGTGACCATACGGAAAAAGTCAGCGGCTGTATCGGCGATCAGCAGATCCTTGCCGTCCATCTTGTAGGTGACGAACGGCAGCAGGTTATCAAAATAGATCTTGTTGCCGGCTGCGAACGCAGCAGTATTCGCCGCCCCGACCACGCCGGCGGCAACCTGAAGACTGCCCGTTCGCGCGCCCAGGGCGAATAAGGCGCCCGAGGCGGCGGCGTCGCCGCCGGTCAGCGGAATGCCATAATACTTCAGCACGTCATAGTGCTGGGCATCCATGATCGTGACATCAGGGGCAAACCAGAAATTGTCGGAATTGGCCGACACGTCTTCGGCTTTATTGCCGTCGGGACTGACGCCAGTGGCGTAATCCCCCCACAGAACGCCATTCTTCGAGGTGTTGTAAATCCAGTCACGACCAAGCCCGCCGGCGGTGACCACCTTTTCGCCGCCAATCGCGAGAACCCAGTCATTTCCATTGCCACCGTCCAGTTGCAGATGATACTCTCGGTCGGCACGTTGGAAGTCGGCATTGCCCGAGGACTGGCCCGGATGCTCGCGCGTCGCGCGGTCCAACGCCTCGCCTTGGCGAATGGTTTCCGAGAACCAGCCGATTAGCGTATCGTCGCCAGCCTCTCCGTAAACCTCACCCGCGCCGCGATGAATAAGCACATTGTTCTTGTCATTGCCGACGATCAGCGCAACGTCATCGCCAATCACAAACTCATTCTGGTCGGAGATTAGGGTCGCGCTCTCACCACCGACAAATTGGAATGTGTCCCGCAGCAAGGTCGCGATCAAATGTTCGGCGGCATTGGCAACCTGCGTTACACCTTGTTCGATATAACCCTCGACCTTCTTCTCGAACCCGGTGAGCCAGACGTCCAAATCTTTAAGTTCGGAGTAGATCAGGCCTGGGGGATCCCCCGCCGCAGGCTTGTTGACCTCGACAATTTGGTGAAGAACATTGTGAATGGCCGAGTAGACCATCATCGCGCCCAGCGAAACGAACAACGCTGGACCCAGCGGAGTATAACCAGTAAGAATTACCCCTATACCGACTGGCGAAAGCAGTCCTGCGACAATCTCCAGTCCGGTGAGTTTGAGATACCCCGAGAAACCGCCCGGATCATCCTTGTGCTTCTCATACTCCGCCCACAGATCGGCAACCGCCAGAAGTCCGCCCCCGATTGTAAGGCCAAGCCGTGCCTTGTGAATATTTCCATCCGCATCTCTGAACAGCTTATCAAGGCTTTCGAAAGTGGATTTAAGGAAAGAGGGAACTTGAGCTATTCCCGCTTCAACAACTCCCCGAACTTCCTGGGCCCGAAGACTGATATAGTCGGCATAAAGTGCCATTTTCTCGGGAGCGCCATGGAAAGCGTGCAGAAAACGTGATCCCATTTCCGCAAGTGTTTGAGGCGGCGGCTTTCCAGGCGCCGCAGCGGTCAGTGCAATGATCTGTTTTTCAACACTTGCTTGAATCTCTTTAATCAAATCGCTGCGAAGCGCCTGCTCAAGCTTTTTGCCGTCCTTTATGGCATTGCCTTCAAAATAAGATTTTGCGATGCTGTCATTTGTTAAGAACTCGGCTAGAATACGGGAATCGAGATCGGCCAGATTTGCTGGCAACCACAGTCTTTGATAATCAGGGATTGCTTTGGCGATCTTTGCCCGATAAGCGAAATCTTCCGCAGGGGTTGCAACGCTAAAACCTTCAACAGGAACTTCGGCCGCTATCGCAATTCTCAGCGCACTTTCTTCATAATTCTCCCAAAGTTGTGAGTTCTGAACCTTGCTGGAAGATAGATAATCGCCCGTGCTCTTGCCATCGAATTGCTGCGTGCCGCTGCGCCAATCGGCACTATTGTTCCCTAACGAGGTCGTCTTGCTGAAGCCTGCTTTATTCAGAACGTCCTGACTGATGTTGGACATCGCTAAATAGCGTTCGTAAATATAAAACTCGCGTGCGACGGAGCGAAGTTTCTCAGCCTTAATATCTGGACTTAACTCATAATTTCTCTCTATTTGCTTAATTCGCTTTTCTAATTCGTTTAATACTGTGGGCACAACTCTTGCTTCATCAAATACTGATGTATTAAGCGCACCGAAATGTGGGCCACTATGATTGGTTATTTGAAGAACAGCCCCGCCACGTTGCGATACAGGAAGCATCTCGCCGTTGGACGATGCATTAACTCCAATCCCGAATTGTTCCAGAGCCGAGAAAGCTCCCTTGATAATCTTGGACCAATAATCGTCGCCGATCATATGGGCGCCCTGGAAGCCGGTACCATTGACGTTGGTCAGATCCCCCGGCTTAATCCAGTCTTTCAGCCAATTCGGATAGGGAAGAGCAGGAAAGTTTGCCATGATGCTGTCTCTCCGACGCCTTTATTCCGCACGACACATGTGAAGTGATGACCGGGGGGTTATGACCAACCCGGTGAAATTGGCCGCGATCGCGGTCTCACCAAAGGCGGTAGAGCAGTGATAAGGTCGGCCAACTAACAGAGTCGGCTCCACCCAGACATGATGGCCAGCCGCCTTGCCATCATCGAACACGATCTTCGCGCCTGGAAACCTCTGAAAATTCTCGTCTTGGTCCGTCCAAAAGGCGGTGCCGCCGTAGCTCGGCATAAGCTTGCATGTTGTGAGCTGGGCGTCCACGGTATCCACTCGAGCCAAGACATTGAACCAATAGTATTTAGCCACTGGTTCGCCGGCCTTAGCTTTATAGACATCGACCGGTATGAATTGGTGAATGCCAGGGTCGAATTGCTCAACAAAGTTCTTGAATCGATCATTGATAATTAATATTTGCTGAAATCCAAGTATTTCTGGAAGCTTCCGTTTACCCCCCCCCCAAAGAAATTTCTTGGGAGCAGTCTCAGTTTTCACGGGATAGCCATGCTCCATCAACACGCCGCGACTGCTCTCATTCAGGGCTATCCCGTCCACGCTTGAGGGATCCGCGAATTCCATTTCTGACAGCGGATTTTTCCTGGGATCGTCAAAAACATCCTGCTTGAATGACATATCATAAATTTCGCCCCTGCTGAGCCGATACCCCATGACCGTTCCCTCTTATCCTGATTGCGATTTAATCCGCCGCATAAACAGACATCAATCCCCGACCATTCCTAACCCTGTCATTCTTGCTACCCCGCCTGCTGCACCGTCAACCGAAAACCTCGCCGCCACACGACCATCAATCATAAGATACCGTTGAGATGAAATCAAGGGCTGACTAGTGCTTTATAGCATCCAATGGCCAGAACGATGATTCTTATGAATGGGTATTTCAAACCAAGATGCTGCGCATTTATGCTAAATATACGGATGCGCGAACTGATCAGCAGGCAACTGGTATGGGCATGCTGCTTTGCAATATCGTTCCTTTGCATGCCAGCGCCGATCCCTTTCGCACTCGCCCACGATCCCGGCCGGGACGGAGCCGGTCTCGTCCCCACGAAGTCCTCGGCCATGCACGCCGGGCGTGCGGGCTACGCACCGCCCGGACGTCGGCGGCCTTGACCGCGGACAGGCGCAACTCATCGACATCGCCGGTATCGATATCCCGGATCAGATCCTGCCCTGAAACTGGCGTAAACCAGCCGCCGAAATCTGTCAAGCCACATGAACCAACACTCGCCGAAATCCTGGACTTGTTGATGAAGAAGCGGCATCGTCACCCGGCATTGAAAATGCTGGCTCAACAGAAAGCGCACCAGTTCCGGCCCAAAATGACCCTGAACTTCTGGAGGCAGGATATCTCTGGTTGGATCGCCAGTTGGCGGCCCGTTATGGGCGACCGTTGGTCTATACCGAAACGGGCCAGACGGAACCGGCCCGCTTTGTCATTCTGGGCATGGGC
>CAUYTZ010000274.1:0-15388 GCA_963575695.1 uncultured Gammaproteobacteria bacterium
TTATTTGTTTTTTGTTGGGTGGCCGTCGTATCGGGGCGGGGCGGGGTTTTTTTTTTTTTTCCCCACCATTATATCGGTTAAAATATTTTTGGGGTCGTGGGTTATTCCCCCGGGGTTGTTGTCCTGCGCCGACGCCTCCGCTGGGGTGTTTACCCACCCGCGTGGGGGTGGCCGCCCAATCCCCACCAAGCGGCTCCGGTCACGCGTTGTCCGGCCAACACACACGGCCGCCCCTCCAGAGAGCTTGCAATCAGCCGACCATTGTCCGCACCGTGGAGACCCGCCATCACCTCAGCCGGGACCGGTTGCCCGACAAACCGGTCCGGTTCAATGCTGCGGGCCAGAATAGTTCCGGCACCATCCACAATCCCAGCCAGCATTCCGGCGGGGATACCGCGCAGCAGCGGTTGCAGACGTTCGGCCCTGACCCCCATGGCCACGCTGTATTTAACCATCCCATCGCGTTTGAAGGGTGCCGCGACCAGAAACAGAGTGGAGTGAATAATCAGCCCCCGGGTCGCTTTGCTGACGAAGGTCTGGCCTTGATCAAAAAACTGGCCATAGATCGACATGTCGGTACGCCGGGGCAGCGGGGTGCCGTATGGCTTCGTCGTGCTCAGAACGAAGGTGCCGTCGCGTTCGGCCAAGGTGATGGTGTCGCCATGGGTTTCGGCCGCGAGCTTGGCGAAGTCATAGAACCCTTCCAGTTCGCCCCTGGTCAGAGAGGGGGCCTGAGCCAGCACTTCAACCAACACCTTGTTGCCCGCCAGTTGGCGATCGACGACCTGCGCCAGCCCGGCGGTGCGGTCTTCAATATCGGACATGGCCTCGGTTTGTTCGGCGGTTAGGGTCTTGATAAATAGATAGCCAATAAACACCAGCGACGGCAGCATCAACCCGACCACCATCGTGATCAGGTAAGTTTGAATGCGATGATCGCGCCGCATTAAAGACTGAATAATCCGCGTCAGCATTCCACATGCCCTAGGATTATTGGACCGGATGGTGAACTCGTCCCAAATCAAGCCGGCCAAATCAAGCAGGGCCAGGGGCGAAGCCCCTGCCCTACTACACTAGACACATCTTATGCAGTGCCGCGCGCCCACCAGCCACGCTTGGGTTGGGCCGACGGCTGGTTGACGATTTCCGCCGCCCGTGCCGCCTGATTGACTTCCGGTTCCTGCGGTAGCACTTCGGCCGGAGCCGCATCGGCCACCACCAAGTTTACCACCGCCACGGACTCCGGTACCGCTACGGGCTCCGCAGGCGCTACGGGATCGATCGCGGCATCGCCGACCGGTTCCGCCACCGTTACCACCCGCGGGCTTCGCCGCCGCCCGCGCCGAGGCGCTGGCGTCGGCTCACTGTCCGGGGAAGACGCAGCGTCACCGCCCGCCTTTACTTCAGCTTCGGCCTTGGTCTCACCGACAGTCGGCTCGGCCGCCGCGACGGCCCGACGCCGGCGACGCGGCTTCGGTGCCGGCTCTTCCAAACCGGCTGCGGCCAAAATCACCTCTGGTTCAACCGCAAGCTCCGGCTCTACGCCGGTGGCCAAACTGACCAAGGCAGGAGGTTGTGTCAGACTGTCCTCCCCCTGCTGGGCCTCAGCTTCAGCCTGAGGCTGTGCGAATTCATCCGCCGCCGCCACACCGGCTGCCAAGACCTCGCCGCCCTCGCGCCCTCGCCCCCGTCCGCCGCGCTTACCGCGCCGCCGCCGCTTGGGCGCTTCGTCGTCGCTGTCCGTATCACCTTCGGCCACGACACCGTCGTCCTCGTCACCTTCGTCCTGGTCCTGGTCCTGACCAGCCCCGACATCGGCGACGACCGGAAGAATGCCCGACGGCCCGCCTGCGTCCAATTCGCCTGCACCCGACTCGTCCGCGTCCGCGTTCCGTTCGGCCCCCGGCTCTTCACCTTCATCGGTGCCGTCATCCCCGGCCGCACCGCCCTCTTCATCAGCCGCCGCGTCACCTTGCGCCAGCGCTCCAGAACGGTCGTCGCCACCACGCCCGCCCTTACGCCGCCGCCGCCGCCGCCGCCGACCGCGACCGTCATCGGCAACCCCGGCGGGAGCAACCCCGGCGGGGGCAGCAGCCCCAGCGGAGGCCGCCGTCGCGGGTTCGGCTGAAGTGGCCTCCACCGTGGCCAAGCTCAACCCTTCGCCCTCGCCCTCGCTCGATTGGTTCCCGGCTCCGGCGTCATCCTCGCCCTCACCCTCTGCGAGATCCTGCCCCAGTTCCCGGTTAGTCTGGGCATAGATCCTTTCGGTGGTGATCGGGGTCAGCATTTCCTCGCCCGGAGCGCGCGCCTTCAGCCGTTCCAAACGCAGATCCGGAATCAGCAGCGTATCATCGCTGTTGATCATGACCCGGAAGCCATAGCGCCGTTCGATCAGCGCCAGATCGTCACGCTTTTGATTAAGCAGATACAGCGCCACCCGGGTTGGGACGTGAACCGTGACTTCAGCCGACCGTTTACGAATCCCTTCCTCTTCGATCGCGCGCAGTACGAACAGGGAGGCGGATTCGACCGAGCGGACCACGCCCGCGCCCTGACAATGCGGGCAAACTTCAAAGTTCGTTTCCATCAGGCTGGGGCGCAGACGCTGGCGCGACAACTCCATCAGCCCAAAGCTGGAAATCCGACCGACCTGAATCCGGGCCCGGTCGTTCTTCATCGCCTCCTTCAATCGCCGTTCGACTGCGGCATTGTTGCGCGCGTCGTCCATATCGATGAAGTCAATGACGATCAACCCGGCCAGATCGCGCAGCCGCACCTGACGCCCCACCTCATCCGCCGCTTCCAAATTGGTTTTGAACGCGGTTTCTTCGATGTTGCGCTCACGAGTCGAGCGGCCGGAGTTAACGTCGATCGCGACCAAGGCTTCGGTCGGATTGATCACGATGTAACCGCCCGAGCGCAATTGCACGATCGGACTGTGGATCGCGTCGATCTGACTTTCGACCTGATAACGGAAAAACAGCGGAATCGTTTCGTCGTTGTAATGGCGAACCTTGCCCAGATGATTAGGCATCAGCATGCGCATGAAATCGCGGGCGTTGCGGAAGCCAACTTCTCCCTCAACATGAATTTCATCGATATCGTCGGAATAGAGATCGCGAATCGCACGCTTGATCAGATTGGCTTCTTCATAGATCATCTCTGGCGCACTGGAACGCAGAGTCTGTTCTCGAATACTGTCCCACAGCCGCAACAAGTATTCAAAGTCACGTTTAATTTCAGTCTTGGCCCGTTCCAGTCCGGCGGTACGCAGAATTACCGCCATACCTTCCGGCACATCAAGATCGGACATGATCTCCTTCATCCGCCGCCGTTCTTGCGGATTGGTAATCTTGCGGCTAATGCCGCCGCCACGGCCAGTGTTGGGCATCAGCACGCAATAGCGCCCGGGCAGCGATAGATAGGTGGTGAGTGCCGCGCCCTTGCTGCCGCGCTCTTCCTTAACCACCTGGATCAGCAACACTTGGCGACGCTTAACCACCTCTTGAATCTTGTAACTGCGCAGCGGCCGGGTGCGGCGTCGCGCCACGTCCTCGACTTCCTCGCTTTCATCACCGCCGATGGTCTCAAAGCTATCGGCTCCGCCACGGGCCGAGCCGTGATCGGCACCGGCACCGGTGTCCTGATCCGTTTCGCCATCACTATCGGCGTCGTAGCCGTCATTCTCGCCATCTTCATGCACACCCCCGTCGCCTTCACTGGCGTTATCCTGGCCATGGGGTGCGGCCGCGCCTTCGCCTTCTGAGTCCGAAGTTGGGGAAGGGGTGAATTCAGTCCGGACTTGATCAAGGCCGACATCAAGGCCGGCGACCGTGTCGGTCAATTCCGGTGCTGGCTGCTCCCGAAACTCGGGGGCCAGAGACTCGGGGGCTGGGGACTCGGGGGCTGGGGACTCGGTCGTTGATGCCAGGCGGTGAACCATCCGCACCGCCGGTACCGGAGCGGGTGACGGATCAAGCAGAGTCACCCGGGTCGCACCATCATCCTCAGGCATCGACATCACGGCCAGGAAATCGCCGCTGACACTGGCGGAGGCCGGTCGCGAATCGGATCCGGAAGCCGAAGCCGAAGCCGAGCCAGACACCCGATCGTAGGAAACAGAGGCCGGGATCACCGCAGGGGCTGGCCGATCCACTCTGGCAGGCTCTTCCCTGGCAGGCTCTTCGCCCACCGACTCGTTGCGGGATTTGGGGGCCGTCTCGGCAAAGCCGTCGCCCGCACCCCGTTGGCCGTTTCGCCCTCCCCGCCGGCCGCGACGCTGGCTCCGCACGGCGACGGAATCTTCCCCGCGCTCCGCGCCATCCTCGTCTTCCTCGTCGCGTTGAAGCCGTTCCTGCTCCGCCAACCGTTCCTGTTCGGCCAGCAGCGCCTTCCGGTCAGCCATCGGAATCCGATAGTAATCGGGATGGATTTCGGCAAAGGCCAGGAAGCCGTGGCGGTTGCCGCCATACTCGACAAACGCGGCCTGCAACGAAGGCTCAACCCGCGTAACCGTGGCCAGATAAATGTTGCCCTTCAGTTGCTTCCGGCTGGCGCTTTCAAAATCAAACTCTTCAAGTCGGTTACCGTCAACCACCGCTACTCGGGTTTCTTCGGGCTGGGTGGCGTCCACCAGCATACGTTTAGCCATATGTCCAATATCCCCGAGGCATTCCCGCTCCCGCTCCGCGCGACCGACGGATGGGGTCCGGTACGCCTCCTGGAGGTGAGCGAAGCGGGCAGAGGGCCAATCCAGCGGTGCGTTCGACGGCGCTTCCTGAAATATCAGCAGCCGGAACGGTCTGGAGTCGGCCCCCCTACGCCGGCGGTTTAAGGTCGGCGCGCGCTTCGGAAGGTTCCTCTAGTTAACTGCCTTAACCCCTAGGTGTCACGGCGCAACCCCCAGCCGAAAGGATAACCCAAGCCAGATTCAGTGCGCGCGACGCCCCCACCGCCATCGGAGCGGTGGACGAGAGACAGCCTGTCGCGCTCACATTATAGCGATCATCGCCGATTCGTACAACCCGATAAACGAACCATCGCCCGGGATTGGTGCCGCGACGGTTTTTTGCGGCAGCGCGAAAAACTAAGGACACCTATGAGGGGTGACATTGACCCAGATCAATGTTAGCCGGACAAATTCGTTGTCAATAAGCACCCAAATCTTGGCGCGGGCGGGCGGATCATGGCGGTCTCGTCCCCGCCCTTGCGGAGGGGAGATATTTGATGACGGCAGCGACACTAAGTCCGGGAGGTACCCTGGCCGGTCAGGGTGCGGGCAACCGGACGGAGGCGTATAACGAGCGCATTGTCCGATTGTTCGTAATCGCGGCGATGTTCTGGGCGGTGGTTGGAATGCTGGTCGGCGTGGTCATCGCCTCCCAGCTCGCGTTCCCGGCGCTCAATCTCGGTCTGGAATGGACCAGCTTTGGCCGATTGCGGCCGTTGCATACCTCGGCCGTGGTCTTTGCGTTCGGCGGCAGCGTGCTGTTCGCCTGCTCGTTTTGGTGCGTACAGCGAACCTGCAAGGCGGCGCTGTGGGGCGGGCCAAAGCTGGCGGCTTTTGTGTTCTGGGGCTATCAGTTCTTCATCCTGATCGCAGGCACGGGCTATGTGCTCGGCATCACCCAGGGTAAGGAATATGCCGAGCCGGAGTGGTACGCCGATCTGTGGTTGACCGTGATCTGGGTGCTTTACATCGTTATCTTCGTTGGCACCCTGATGAAGCGCAAAGAGCCGCACATCTACGTCGCCAACTGGTTCTTTCTGGGCTTTATGGTGACGGTCGCTATCTTGCACCTGGGCAATAACGTCAACGTTCCGGTGTCGCTGTTCGGTGCCAAAAGCTACACCGTGGTCGCCGGTGTGCAGAGCGCTATGGTTCAGTGGTGGTACGGCCACAATGCGGTGGGCTTCTTCCTGACCGCCGGTTTCCTGGGCATCATGTATTATTTCGTACCCAAGCAGGCTGGTCGCCCAATTTATTCATACCGGCTGTCGATCGTTCACTTCTGGTCACTGATCTTCATGTACATCTGGGCCGGGCCGCACCATTTGCACTATACCGCGCTGCCGGACTGGACCCAGACCCTGGGCATGACCTTCTCGATCATGTTGTGGATGCCATCGTGGGGCGGCATGTTCAACGGCATCATGACTCTGTCTGGTGCTTGGGACAAGCTGCGCACCGATCCGGTGTTGCGCTTCTTGATCACCTCGATCGCATTCTACGGCATGAGCACCTTCGAAGGCCCGCTGATGGCGGTTAAGCCGGTCAACGCCCTGTCGCACTACACCGACTGGACCGTCGGCCACGTCCACTCCGGTGCTTTGGGCTGGGTGGCATTCGTCAGCTTTGGTGCAATGTATCACCTGATTCCCTTGTTGTGGAAGCGGGAGCGGCTGTATTCGATCCGTCTGGTGGCGGTACATTTCTGGGTCGCAACCATCGGCATCGTGCTCTACATCACCGCGATGTGGGTGTCAGGGATTATGCAAGGCCTGATGTGGCGTGCCTATGACCACCTGGGCTTCCTGCAATACTCGTTCGCCGAAACCGTGGTCGCGATGCATCCGTTCTATGTCATCCGTGCGCTGGGTGGCCTGTGCTTCGTGGCGGGCACGATGCTCATGGCCTACAACATGTATCGGACGGTCAAGGGTGACCTCCGCGACGAAAAGCCGTACGTGACCGTCCCGGTCGCGGCCCGGGCTTGATGGTGAAGGAAGGAGAAACGCGTCATGGCTCAACAGACCTTTCACCATCGGATTGAAAAGAACGTCTTCCTGATGCTGGTGCTGTGCCTGATCACCGTTTCGATCGGTGGTTTGGTGCAGATCCTGCCTCTGTTCACGATCGAAACCACGATCGAGAAGGTTGACGGCGTTCGCCCCTATTCTCCGCTCGAACTGGCAGGCCTGAACATCTATATGCGCGAGGGCTGCTATCTGTGCCACAGTCAGCAGATCCGTCCGTTCCGTGATGAAGCGGAGCGCTATGGCCACTATTCGCTGGCGGCCGAAAGCATGTACGATCATCCGTTCCAGTGGGGATCCAAGCGCACCGGTCCGGATCTGGCCCGGGTCGGCGGTAAGTATTCCAACCCCTGGCACGTCGCCCATCTGGTCAACCCGCGGGCGGTGGTGCCGGAATCGGTCATGCCGACCTATCAGTGGATGAAGGACCGGCCGCTGAAGTTCGACGACGTTCAGGCGCATCTGCGCACGCTTAAGCTGGTTGGCGTGCCCTATACCGATGAGCAGATCGCCAAGGCGGTAGACGATCTGAAGGCGCAGAAGAACCCGGATGACACCACCGGGATCGCGAAGCGCTATCCAAAAGCGGTGCTGGCCAACTTCTCCGGCAATGCCGAGGTGACCGAAATGGATGCCTTGGTTGCCTATCTGCAAATGCTCGGCACCTTGGTGGACTTCACCAAGTATCAGCCGGCCCAGTTGTTGCAATAGGTGGGGGAATCGATGGACATCGTGTCGCTGGGCGCCAACCTGCACTCGTTCTGGACGGTGTGGATGGTTGCCATCTTCCTGGGTATCGTGGCCTACGCCATGTGGCCAGGTAATCGGGCCGAGTTTGAAAAGGCCGGGCAGATACCCCTGATGGACGACGACGGGCGGGAGGCATAAGCAATGGCTGGCAATGTGGAAAGAGATCCTCTGACCGGCGTGGAAACCACCGGCCATGAATGGGACGGTATTAAAGAGTTGAACAACCCGCTGCCGTCGTGGTGGCTGTACATCTACTTCGCCTGCATCCTGTGGTCGGTGATTTACTGGGTGCTGTACCCGGCATGGCCGGTCGGCACGACCTATACCAAGGGTATCCTTGGCTGGTCGCAGCGGATGCAGGTCGAAGACGAAATCAAGGAAGCCAAGGCGGCTCAATCTAAGTTCACTGATCAGATCGCAAAGCTGCCGCTGGCCCAGATCAAAACCAATAAGGAACTGTACGACTTCGCCGTTACCGGTGGGCGTTCGGTGTTCGCCGGCAACTGCGTGCAGTGTCATGGTGCCGGCGGTCAGGGGCGTCCTGGCTTCCCCAACCTGGCCGACGACGAATGGCTGCATGGCGGCTCGCTGGATGACATTTTCAAAACCGTCCAGCATGGCGTTCGCGCGACCAATGACAACGACACCCGTCAGCCGCCGGCCATGCCCAGTTTCGGGAAGGATGGCACGCTGAACCAAGCCCAGATCGGCGATGCGGCCGAATTCGTACGGTCGTTGAACAAGGTGGCGGGAACGGATGCCGAAGCGGCCAAGCGCGGCGCGGCGGTGTTTGCCGACAACTGCGCCAGTTGCCATGGCGAAAAAGGCGAGGGCAATCCAGACCTCGGCTCCAAGCCGCTCAACGATGGCATCTGGCTCTACGGCGGCGATAAGGCTACCATCGTTCAGACTTTGACCAACGGTCGGGCCGGGGTGATGCCTTCCTGGGCTACGCGCCTGGACGACACTTCGATTAAGGAAGTGGCGCTCTATGTTCATGGGCTGGGTGGCGGCAAGTAAGTCGCGGATTGATAACCGCCGGGGGGCCTCGCTCCCCGGTTTGGTGCCGGGGCTTCGGGCTCCGGCGCTTTCTTGTTTTCGGCTCCTGCTTTTTGGCGCGGCCCTGCTGGTTGCGAGTTGCGCTGGAGGGCCGGAGGGCCGGCGGCAGGCGGTCGCGGACAACGCCGCCAAGGCCGGCTTTGACCTACACCGCTTTTCGGCCGGTAAATTCGTGCTGACCGGCTACTTGCGCCAGCGGCCCGCTGCGGCCGAGGCTTTGTCGGTGTTGACGGTTTACATCGAAGGCGACGGCTACGCCTGGGCCTCGCGCACGCAGATTTCGACCGATCCGACGCCGAAAGAGCCGGTGTCGTTCGCCCTGGCCGAGCGCGACTCGGGGGCGCGGGTGCTCTATCTGGGCCGACCGTGCCAGTACACCACAGCCGAAACCGGACGCAATTGCGATGCCCGCTATTGGTCCAGCCATCGCTTCGCGGCCGAAGTGATCGAGTCGACCTCGACGGCGATCGATCAAGCCAAGCAACTGGCCGGGGCCGTGACGGTTGAAATTATCGGCTATTCCGGCGGCGGTGTGGTCGCGGCTTTGGTTGCGGCCCGGCGGGATGATGTGGCGCGGCTGGTGACGGTGGCGGCACCGCTGGATCATGAAACCTGGACTCGCCATCACAAGGTATCGCCGTTGTCCGGATCGCTGAGTCCGATGACCGAGCTCCCTCGGCTGGCACTGATTCCCCAGCGGCACATTGTCGGCGAGGATGACAATATCGTCCCGGCTTTGGTGGTGCAAAGTTATCTCAACCGCTTGCAATCACCACGGGCGACGTTGACGATGGCTGCGGGGGCCGACCACCAGTGCTGCTGGGCCGAGCATTGGCCGATGCTGAAGGGCAAGTTGTAGCAAATAAAAAAGAAGTGGGTCCAGGGGCTTAGTGCCCCTGGTGGGGTGGAGGGGCGAAGCCCCCCAAAATGCGCATCGCGCACGCTGTTCACCAATTCCCCTCCCGCCATATTATTTGATATAGGATCGATGGCAGACATTTAGGATACCGCCATGCCCGCCCCCACCCCCGCGAAACGGACGAGCGAGATCTTCAATCGCTTGAACGGTATCGGTATTGAAGATATCGATGCGGCGGAGCGGTGCCTGTTTCAGCTTCGTGCGCTGGGCGGGATGAATAAACTCGACTTTTCGGGGCGGGTGGCCTGGGCCCAAGCGGCGCTGATCGCTGGCTATCGCGATCAAGCCCTGGAGCAGATGCATGCGGCCTATTACATTCGGGACATGACCGATTGGCCGGCATTCGATGCCCTAATGCGCGTTCATATGCATGCCGGACTATGGGGCCGTGCGCTGGAGTTGAGCCGTGCGCTGGCGAACACGCCCGGCATGAGTGCGAACGAACTGGTTATGACCAACTGTGCTTTGGTTGCGCTAGGGGCGGGGGATGTCGCGTTCCTTCAAGAATTGGCTAAGATACAACAAAGTAGCAAAAATTTCGCCGGTGGATTTCTTAAGCAGTTGGAAGAGTTGGAAATGCTTGAGCACTTCGGTGCGCATCAGCGGATCGTCAATGAGATTGTCAAAGATGTCCAGATACACCGGTCAATCGGGTTTTGTCCGGACGATGATGGCTGCATGGTCATTATTGATCAAATTTACGTGGACGGCACCCGCACCACTCGGCAGTCAATAAGGGATCGGCTTTACGATGCGTTGGAAGCCGATTTTGCACCCCTGGTACCAGAACGTTTCGATTACGATCTTCGGGTGATGCCTTTGGTGTCGGTGGCTCCGCGCCATAGTGGGGTAAGCGGGGTGGCGGCATGAACACCAGCAAGGATTTCCTCAAAGATGCCGTATCGCTGCGTCAGGATGCTATGTCCGAAGCAAGGCGACGGACGATCTTGTCGCGCCTTTATTATGCCGCCTATCACCGGATGAACGAAACCGAGATTGGACAACAGTTTCATCGCGATCCAAAGCGAGGAGTCGGTATGCACCGGCAATTTTTGGATCATTTACAGCACTCCTCCGATAAAACATTTAAACGCACCTATAGGCACCTCTTCGATATGTATAAATTACGGATATTGGCGGACTATAAGCTGAATAAGAATATTTCTGTTGATGATGTCCGTCATCAGTATGAGGATGCGGACGCATTATTTCACGACATCCTCGGCGACACCCCCTAACACCAGCCTTCGGCGACCAAGGGCTTCGCCCCTGGACCCCACCAAGAGCCTAGAGGCTCCTGGACCTGCTTTACTTTACAAAGGGTAAAATAACTTGTCAGTTACGACCGGCGATCTGCATATCGCAACCACCACCGCCGACGATACCGACACCCGCCTTGATCGCTGGTTGCGGCGGCGCGTGCCTGGCCTGATCCAAGCCCATCTCGAAAAACTGCTGCGCAACGGCCGGATTCGCGTCGATGACCGCATCGCAAAGGCCAACACCCGCCTGCAACCCGAGCAGGCCGTGTCTTGGCCCGCCGATCTGGCCACCGCCGTCGCCCCGCCGCCAAAGCCGAAGATTTCGGCGGGACCAAACGCGGCCGCAGAACGCGAAGTGGCCCGATTGCAAGCCTTGGTCCTCTATCGTGATGCCGATGTTCTGGTTCTGAACAAGCCGGCCGGGCTGGCGGTGCAGGGCGGAACCGGCACCTCCCGCCACCTCGACGCCATGCTTGATGCGCTGAAGTTCGAGGCCAGCGAACGGCCACGGCTGGTTCACCGCCTGGATAAGGACACCAGCGGGGTGCTGATTCTGGCCCGCTCGGTCTTCGCGGCGGCGAAACTGGCCGAGGCCTTCCGCTCCAAAACCTGCCGCAAAACCTATTGCGCCCTGACCGCCGGGGTACCGAACCCGTTCCAGGGCCGAATCGATCTGGCGCTGTCTCGTCGCCCGGATGCCGCCCACGGTGCCCGGATCACCGCCGATGAAAAAGACGGCCAGAGCGCGGTCACGCTTTATCAGGTGTTGGACCATGCCGGCAAACGCGCCGCCCTGGTCGCGATGTGGCCATTGACCGGACGCACCCATCAGTTGCGGGTCCACATGGCCGAACTGGGGACGCCGATTCTCGGTGACGATCGCTATGGCATCACCCGTGACCCCGAAGTAAGCCCGGTCGGGGGGGGCCTGTCGAAACGGCTTCACCTGCACGCCTTCCGGCTGGAGATTCCTCACCCCCGTTCGCGCAAGTTGATCGATGTCCAGGCACCGTTTCCACCCGATCTGGTTGCCAGTTGTCGCTGGCTTGGTTTCCAGATACCGAACGAGGTGATTTTTCCAGAATAGAACACAGAAAGAATCATGCAACCACGCTAATTATTAATGGGATGTAAATCAGTACATTTACGCAGTCCACTCGATCGCTCTTGAATAAACCTTGGTCATGGATCATAGTAAGGCGTGACCAAGGGGGCCATCATGGGCGTGATCAACAACATTCGAATCGGTGCCAAGGTTTTCATCGCACCGACATTCGCGGTTATCGGCATCGTGATCATCGCCGTGGTCGGGAATTGGGCCTTGACCAACCAAGAGCTGGCGCTAGAGCATATCGTTAACCAGCAATTTGCCAAGGCAATCAAAAGCTCTGAAATCGCCAGCCAAGTCCAGCTAGCGCACACGGAATTGTACCGGATGCTAACCTGGAGCGCCGCCGGGGTTGACGAAAAGAAAATCTCAGAAATCACAGAGATTTTTACCAAGGCTATGACTGAAACAGCCCGGCGCTTGGATGAGTACCAAAAGGCTTTTCGCTTCAATGAT
The DNA here is from genome assembly GCA_963575695.1 of uncultured Gammaproteobacteria bacterium. Lineage (GTDB taxonomy): Bacteria > Pseudomonadota > Alphaproteobacteria > Azospirillales > Azospirillaceae > CAUYTZ01. The sequence continues at coordinate 12,311 of CAUYTZ010000274.1, forward strand.
CAAGAGCGGGGTTTGCTCGAAAAACTGGCCCAGGAATTCAAAGCTTACCAAAAGAACAGTGCGGATGTCGTCGATATGGTGGCGGTCGAGTTCAGCGCCGCAGTATCCATGATGTGGACGGCTCAAGGTGATTACGAAAAGACACTGGGGATTCTGCGTCAGTTGACTGCCAATGAAACGGTGGAAGCGCAAGATGACTATCACACCGCCGAGGCCTCAGGGCAAGAGGCGCAGCGGTTGTTCATCGTGTTGACCGTGATCGGATTCATTCTGGCTTCGGTACTGTCATGGCTGGTGGGACGAATCATAGCCGGACCGGTGCGTGAAATGACGGCGGTCATGAGCCGGTTGGCCAACGGCGACAACAGCGTGATTGTGCCCGCGACCGAGCGCCAGGACGAAATCGGGGAAATCGCGCGCACCGTCGAGGTGTTTAAAGAAAACGCCGAACGGGTGGTGGCGCTACAGACCGAGCAGGAAGAAGGCCGACGGCAGGCCCAGCAAACCCAACGCAAGGCGATGATCGATTTGTCCGACGAACTGGAGCGCACGGTGCGTTCGGCGATCCAAGCCGCGTCTGTGGCCACCGGTGCGATTCGGACCGAGGCCGGCTCCTTGGAAGCCAACGCCGAAAGCGCCAGCCGGCAGACCGCGACCGTCGCTGCCGCGTCCGAGCAGGCCAACGCCAATGTCGAATCGGTGGCCCATTCGGCCGAACGTCTGTCTGGGTCGATCAGTGAAATCTCGCGTCAGGTCAGCCAGTCCAGCCGGACTGCGCGTGAGGCGGTCACTCAGGCGTCCAAAACCGACACCACAGTGCAAAGTCTGGCTCAGGCCAGCGAAAAAATCGGCCAAGTGGTCGGCCTGATTACCAACATCGCCAGTCAGACCAACCTGTTGGCGTTGAACGCGACCATCGAGGCCGCCCGCGCTGGCGAGGCCGGCAAGGGGTTTGCCGTGGTCGCCAACGAAGTCAAGGCGCTGGCGAATCAGACCGCGCGTGCGACCGAGGAAATTACCCGCGAAATCGACGGCATCAAGACCGCGACTTATCAATCAGTCAACGAGATCAAGGCGATTGCCGCGACCATTGGCCGCATCGACGAGGCTTTGACCATGATTGCCCAAGCGGTCCAGGATCAAGGGATCGCAACCACTGAAATCAGCCGCAATTGTGGCGAGGCCGCCAGTGGCACCCGCAGCGTTTCGGCAGATATTCAAGAGGTTCGAAGGGCAGCCGAGGCGACCGGTGCCGCCGCTTCAACCATGCGCACCACCACCGGCCGTTTGGCGGAGGAATTCGCCGCTTTGCAGCGTCAGGTCGATGGTCTGGTGACGCGTCTGCGCACGTCCTGATTTGCTACCCACGCTCAATTCGTAGAGGGAAAACTCCATGGTTCGCAAGCTGATAATCGCCACTTTGTTCGTGTTGGTCGGGATGCAGTCCAGCGTGGTACTGGCCGAAGACCGCGGCACGCCGGAACAAGCCATCGCGCTGGTTGATCGCGCCATCGCCCGTTACAACGAAGTCGGACGAGAGAAAGCGTTCGCCGAATTCAACGATTCCAAGGGAGCATTTGTCGATCGCGATATGTACGTGCTGGTCAGCGACTTCAACGCTGTGTTCCTGGCTCATGGCGTCAATCGGGGCTTGATCAACAAGAACCTTAGCGAGCTGAAGGACGTTAACGGCAGGTTCATCGTGCGCGAGATGGTTGAAGCCGCAAAGACTAAGCCAAACGGTAGCTGGGTCGAATACGTCTGGACCAACCCGACGACCAAAAAGCTTGATCCCAAGAAAACCTGGATTAAGGCCGTCGGCGACATCTTCATCGGTGTCGGAGTCTACGACCAGAGCAAATAGGGGGGTCCAGGAGCGTCTAGGCTTCTGATGGGACCGGGGGCGAAACCCCCGGTTGCAAAGAACCGGTCAAGGCTCATCGTATCCCTCGAATAGCGGCGCAAGAGTGTTGCAGCGTGCGGCGCACCATCTATATTGCAGCGATGGACGACGCAGACGCACCCGAACCCCCCGCCCTTGAAATCCTCGCCCGCAGGTATCTCGACCTATGGCGGGAGCAGTGGACCGCTGTCGCCGCCGATCCCGTAACCGCCGAATCCATGGCGCGTACGTTTCAGATCATGGGACAGGGGATGGCCGCAATGAGCCCTTTTGTCGCGATGGCCAGTTCGGCCATGGGCGGCGGCTGGACGGCGCGCGGCCCGGGCCCCGCCCCAACCAGCGGTGCCACAGTTTCCGATCTGCCGTTTGCGGCCGGTGATGCCTCTGGGTCAGACGAGTCAAAGCCATGCCCGTTGTGTTCCGCCACTCCCCCCACAGCCGCTTCAGCCCCTGCCGACTCCGGACGACACGCTCATGACCGGGATGATGGCCGGATGGGCCGATCTGATCGAAGCCCTGGCGGAACATCAGGCCAGCCGGCCCCCAACCCCACCGCCGCCGAAGCCGGCGGCGGAGTCGCATTTGTCGCCCCCGCCGCTGCGCCAGGGGCCACGACCACTGGGGCTGCACCTGTCGGTGGCGCTGTCGGTACTGCTGAGCTCGCCCGGTGGATTGCCTTTTTTGAACAACGGCTTGCTGATCTGGAAACCGGAACTGCGCGACCGCGTGCGCGAACTGGCCGGCTATGCCGCCCGCTACGACCAGGGCGATCTCCGACACGCTGTTGACCGTGAAATGCGCCGGTCGCTTGATGCTCTGTTCACCGGCCTGGAACGCTACCGCCACCATCCCTATCGCCGTGATTTGCCCGACCCGCCGGTGGTATGGCGCGAAGGGGCGTCGCGGCTGCTTGATTACGGCCATGAAAATCCCGGCGGGGTGCCGGTGTTGTTCGTGCCCTCGCTGGTTAATCGCCACTACATCCTCGATCTGTCCCGACGGCGCAGCCTGGTGCGCTGGCTGGCGGCACGCGGAATCCGCCCCCTGTTGATCGACTGGGGCCGGGCCGGTCCCTGGGAACGGCGCTATTCGCTGACCGATTACATCGCCGGCCGGCTGGAGCGGGCACTGGATGCGGTGATCGACCTGACCAACGGTCGCAAGCCCAAGGTGGT
>CAUYTZ010000275.1:0-3598 GCA_963575695.1 uncultured Gammaproteobacteria bacterium
TGTATTTGATCTTGATCAATCGTTTTGCAATTTGATAGCTGATATTACTTCCTTTATAACAAACAATTTCAGGCACACCTAACAAGGCAGTTTCTAAAGTAGCTGTGCCACTTGTAACCAATGCAGCTTCTGATTCTAATAGTAATTGATAGGTTGCATTATTAACCGATGCTACATTTTGATAGGCTTGTAAAAAGGGTTGGTAGAAAGCAGATTCAAGTCCGGGTGCTTCCGCTACTACAAATTGATAATCTGAAAATGCTATTGCGGCAACACGATTATCAGTTTTAAACAAGCAAGCAGCAAAAGAGTTGTCGTAGACCATGGCATAGTCAAATTCGATATTACTCTGGCAGATCACCTTGGAGGAGAAACCCAGCACCTGTCAACACCTCAGCATCATGTCGCCCATGAGTCAAATTGTCGCACCCCGGCTGACATCACGCTGCCAGCAATGCTTTTCGGGATGTTACCGGGAGATCAATGAGGTTCAGTCGAAGATTTATGAAGTCGCTGAAAAAGTACGATCAGCGCAGCACATCGTTGATAATCTGATTATAAAGGCACCGAGGTCAGGTGTGGTGGTTAACCTCCAGGTTCACACTGTCGGCGGTGTCATCGTCCCTGGGCAGCCATTGCTGGATATAGTTCCCTCGAACGATATTTTGGTGGCCGAAGGCCGAATTAAACCAGAAGACATAAACGAGGTTCATCCCGGAATGCCGGCCGAGGTGGCGCTGACGGCGTTCAAACAATCAGTGACACCGCGTCTCAAGGGCCGGATAACGACCGTTTCAGGAGATCGCATCACCGATCAGAAAACGGGTATCCCGTACTTTCTGATGCGTGTGAGTATTGATCCGGAAGAGAGGGCGAAGGTTGCCGATCTCGTGTTGACGCCTGGAATGCCGGCTGAAATTTATGTGGTTAGTAAAACCTCGTCGGCATTTTCTCAACTTTTTCAGCCATTTACCGACTCTCTCAACCGTGGGTTCACTCGATAACTTGCAAACTTGGTTGAACGAACGCGGCGTTTGCGACGCACGCTCAACGCGAGTATGGATTTTTCCCTGTTTGGTTGCTAACTTTGGTGCCGGATTTTAGAGGGGCACGCTCGGTAGTGCTATGGCCTGGCCCATGTTATTGCCGGGGAAGATCGTCGCCGTCGGTGGGTAACTTCTCAATAATCCATGGCACAAACTGGATGGCGTCCATTGTTCTCTCCCTACATCATGAAGGGATTATACAACATATAGTCGTATCTAGCTAACGCGAACTGAGCCTTCGGTAATAGCCATACCATGCGCCGCAGAACAACGAGAGCTGCATTCTATCCGCTTGTTATCGAATGCACACCGGGATAGAGTTGGCCAACCTTATTGCTATCGGGGTCAGTGGGCAACGGCATGGATGAGGCGGTCGCCGACCGAATTGCGTGGCTGCAGGCACAGATCGCCGGGTTGGAGGACGAGCGCAACCGGTTGAACCAGGAACTCGCGGCGCTGATCGCTCGGCGGGACGCGCCGTCACCGGTTGTGGCCCCAGTGATCGTGTCGGTTGCGGAAACGGTTGCGGTCACCAATGCCTCCATTCCCGAAGACAAGCTTCGGCTATTTCTTGATTTGTTCCGTGGCCGCAGTGACGTTTATCCAAAGCGCTGGGAAAACGCCAAGACCGGCAAATCTGGATACAGCCCGGCCTGCGCCAATGAATGGCGGCGCGGGATATGCGACAAGCCTAAGGTTAAGTGCGGCGAATGCCTGCAACGGGCATTCGTGCCGGTGTCGGACGAGGTGGTACGTGCCCATCTCCAAGGCCGCTTCGTAGCTGGAGTCTATCCGATGCTGGCCGATGAAACCACCTGGTTTCTGGCCGCTGACTTTGATGAAGAGGCTTGGATGCGCGACGCCCTGGCGGTGTTGGTCACCTGTCGGAACAAGGGTGTGCCGGCCTATCTGGAACGCTCGCGCTCGGGCAACGGCGGCCATGTTTGGATGTTCTTCTCCGAGCCGGTGACGGCATCCGAAGCGCGCCGGCTCGGCACCCTGATGTTGACCGCGACCATGGACCGCTGCCCCGATCTCGGTTTTCGCTCCTATGACCGTCTGTTTCCCAGCCAGGATACCTTGCCAGCCGGTGGCTTCGGCAACCTGATCGCCCTACCGCTGCAAAAGGCGGCACGAGAGCACGGGAACAGTCTGTTCATCGATGAGGAACTGCAACCGTTTCCGGACCAGTGGGCGTTCCTGTCCGGGGTCGAGCGGATCGCCCCCAAGACGGTTTCGGATCTGGTCGCCGAAGCTCAGGCCGAAGGGAAATTACTTGGTGTTCGTCTGCCGACAAGTGACGAGGACGCCGAACCCTGGACCGCACCGCCCTCGCGCCACCGGACGGAGCCGCCTCTCACTGGTCCGCTGCCGGAAAGCCTGGAGATAGTACTCGGCGATCAACTCTATCTACCGCGCAAGGATTTGCCGCCGGCCCTGGTTAGCCGTCTGGTCCGACTGGCCGCGTTCCAGAATCCGGAATTCTATCAGGCTCAGGCGATGCGTTTGCCGACTTTCGACAAGCCACGAATTATTTCCTGCTGTGAATTATTGCCCAGCCATATCGGGCTGCCGCGCGGCTGCCTGAACGAGGCGACGACGCTGCTGGCCGGTCTGGGTATCGCCGTTACCCTTCGCGACACCCGCAATTCCGGCCGTAAAATTACCGCTGCATTTCGCGGCACCCTGACCACTGAGCAACAGGCTGCGGCTACTGCCCTGCTGGCTCATGATTGCGGTGTGCTGGCCGCAACCACTGCCTTCGGCAAAACTGTGGTTGCGGCGCATATCATCGCCGAGCGAGAGTGCAACACGTTGGTGTTGGTTCATCGCCAGCAATTGCTCGACCAATGGCGGGCCAGTCTCGCGACCTTCATGGACCTTGATCCGGCACAGATCGGCCGCATCGGTGGTGGCGTGCGCCGTCCAACCGGCATCATCGACGTGGCGCTGATCCAAAGTCTAGTTCGCCAAGGCACGGTCGATGACATCGTTGCCGATTACGGCCAACTGGTAGTTGACGAATGCCATCATCTGTCGGCGGTCAGTTTCGAGCAGGTGGCGCGGCGCTGCCAGGCACGGCATGTGCTCGGCCTGACCGCGACCATCACCCGCAAGGACGGTCGCCATCCGATCATTATGATGCTATGCGGCCCGATCCGACACCGGGTTGATGCCCGCAAACAGGCGGCGTTGCGGCCGTTCAGCCACGAGGTCGTGTTCCGCAACACTGGTTTTGTCCTGCCGTCCGCGCCCGACCAGCCCCGTCCCTCGATTCAGGACATCTATGGTGCGCTCGCCCGCGATGAGGCGCGCAACGAGATGATTTTCAACGACGTGCTTGAAGCGCTAGAGCGCGGACGCTGTCCGGTGGTAATCACCGAACGCAAGGAACACGTCGCCTTGCTTGCCGAACGTCTGGGCCGGTTTGCCAAGCATGTGATCCCGCTGCAAGGCGGTCTTGGGATCAGACGTCGGCGCGAAGTTATGGTCACACTTGCTGCGGTTTCCGAAGATGCCGAACGGGTGATTGTCGCCACCGGCCGTTATTT
>CAUYTZ010000276.1:0-3791 GCA_963575695.1 uncultured Gammaproteobacteria bacterium
TGATGTGTTTGGCCAAGGGGTTGGGCGGTGGCTTTCCGGTTGGTGCTTGTTTGGCCACCGCTCGCGCCGCTGGCGGCATGACCGCCGGCACCCACGGCTCAACCTTTGGTGGCAATCCACTGGCGATGGCGGTGGCCAACGCCGTGCTTGATATCGTGCTTCAGACCGGTTTTCTGGAACAAGTTGAACGGCTGGGAGGACTATTGCGCACGGCGCTGGAGCGGCTGACCACCCGCCATCCCAAGGTGTTCCTGGAGGTGCGCGGCCAGGGTCTAATGATGGGCCTGCGTTGTGGCCCGGCCAACACCCGGGTGGTTGACTTGGCGCGCGAGAACGGCCTGCTGGTGATCGGTGCGGCGGACAATGTGGTTCGTTTCCTGCCACCGCTGATTATCGAGTCGGTGCATATCGATTTGGCAGCCGAAATTGTGGATCGCGTTGGCGGGATCCTCGCATCCCAGGAGGGTGCGTGATGTCGGCCCCTGTTCGGCATTTTTTGGATATCGATCGCTTTTCCTCGGCCTGTCTGCGCCGGCTGCTGGATTGCGCCCACGCGTTAAAGCGCGAGCGCAAGCTGGGCGGCACTGCGGGCTTACCGCCGACCGCTTTGCCGTTAGCTGGGCGTTCGCTGGCGCTGATCTTCGAAAAGCCCTCCACCCGGACCCGGGTGTCGTTTGAAGTCGCCATGCGCCAGTTGGGCGGTGACGTGGTGGTGCTTAATGCCGGCGAGATGCAACTCGGCCGGGGCGAAACCATCGCCGACACCGCTCGGGTGCTGTCGCGTTATGTCGATGCGATCATGCTGCGCACCGACCGGGCCGCCAAGTTGCACGAGTTGGCCGCGTTCGCCTCGATTCCGGTGATCAACGGCCTGACCGATGCTTCCCACCCGTGCCAAGTCATGGCCGATGTCATGACCTTCGAGGAGCATCGCGGCCCACTCAAAGGGCGGGTGGTGGCGTGGAGCGGTGACGGCAATAACGTCGCCCGCAGTTGGATTCACGCTGCGGCCCGTTTTGGCTGCACGTTGCGTCTGGCCTGTCCGGAGTCGCTGATGCCGCCGGCCGAAGAGATCGAGCGGGCCCGGGCTGAAGGTGCGGCGATCGAACTTGGCTCCGACTTGGCTGCCGCGGTGCGCGGTGCCGATTGCGTGATTACCGATACCTGGGTGTCGATGAACAACCGCGATGCCGACCAGCGTCGGGCGGTTCTGGCCTCCTATCAGATCGATTCGGCGTTGATGGCCCAGGCCGCGCCGGGAGCGCTGTTTATGCACTGCCTGCCCGCTCATCGTGGCGAGGAAGTGACTGAGGCAGTGATTGACGGTGTGCAGTCGGTGGTGTGGGACGAGGCCGAGAATCGCATGCACATTCAAAAGGCAATTCTGCTGTGGTGTCTGGGCGTGGAGTCGTGTGAAACCTGTCCGCGGCCCATGAGGCATTCGTGCGCGATGATTTCGTGCTGCCGATCCGATCCGGTTCGGCTCAAGTATGGTCATGTCGGTGCTGCTCAACGTATTCTCGCAGGGCGGCGTTGATCCGCGTCTGGTAGCCGTCGCCTCGGGCCTTGAACCACTCCACTAGGTCCGTGTCCAGCCGCAGAGAGGTCAACCGCTTCACCGGGCGATAGAGGCCACCCCGAACCGCCCCGCTCCAGTCGGTGACTTCGGGGGCATCGGAGGTGTCGATCTCGCCGTCGGACTTGGAGGCAACCGCGTTCAGGGCGCTCCGCTCCGCCGCCGTCAGTTCCCTAATGTTCACCATCTTCGTATGCCTTCCGCTCTTGTCGGGTTGCCTTCCGCACGCTGTGGATGATGTACAAAAGTACACTCCCGGCTTGGCAAAGCGTGCCCCAGCGGTCACCGTCCGGATGTGGGGCTTGCCGAGACAAGGCCAGAGGATCGACCAAGGCGACCTCGCCGACGCTCAGCGGCAAACCATGTTTGCGGCGATTGATCGCGTCCTTGTCCAGATCCCACGTCCAGCGCAAGCGCCCCTCCTGTATCTACATAACTGTAGATACGCTCAACGCACATGTCAATGAGTTTGATGGCATTACGACCTGGTGTGTCGAGCGGGACTTGAAATCCCTGCCGGCGGAGCCGGCAACCCTCGCCGCCTACATCGATCATCGAGCCGAGACTCACAAGCCAGCGTCAATCCCTCGTGCGGTGGCGAGCATCGCTCATGGTCATCGAGCCGCTGAACTGCCAGACCCCACCCAAGCCAACCCGGTCAAGCTGGCGTTGAAGCGACTCGGTCGTCAGCACAGCTGCCGTCAGGATCAAGCCGCACCCCTTGGCGAGCTGGGGGTTGAGCGGGTGTTGGCAACCGGCGGCTTGGCGGGTCTGCTCGCCCGCGATAGCACCCAGATCGAGGAAGTCGATGAATTTCTGACTTTGACTGGTTTAAGAATGTTGTACGAACGGAACCGCTAGAGGGCGTGGCACAGTGGCTCGGACCTCCTTCATAATGGCTCGCTTTCTTCCCATCATGCTTGTTGGTCTGTTGGTTATTGCGAACATTTTGGTGCAGGGTATGGGGTTGATGGGCAAGGGGTTCAAGACCCCGGAGAACGAGATTTGGAGTGGACCTGTCCTACCGGAAAAGCTCTTGTTGTTGCCTGATCTGGCTGGGGCCAAAGTGATTGGGTCGGGGAATGCCCCGTTGCCTTCTGACAAGCCGCACGATTTACCGCCACCTGTTGTCAAGCCTGATTCTCTCCCGGTTAAAACGCCGTCGCCAACGCCACCACCATCACCGCCGTCGTTACCGTCGTTACCGTTGTCGCCGCCGTCCACACCCTTGTCGCCGTCGCCACCACTGCCAGCCGCTGCTACGGAAGGCAAGTTTGTGGTTCAGGTGGGGAGTTTCGCGCTTAATATGGGGGTGGATTCCTTAATCGAGCAATTGAAAAAAGGGGGGATGACACCTCATGTGGAGACGGTTCAGGATCGGGTGAATCTCAACAATGTGCAGGTTGGTCCCTTTGTGAAGTTGGAGTTGGCCAAGGAGGCCGAGGCCAAGTTGAAGGCGGGAGGTATTCAGGCGCAGGTGGAGGAGAATTGGGAGGGGTATCTTATCTCTTTAGGTAAATTCATGTTGTTGGGTCATGCTGTCGAAGAGATGGAGCGGGTCAAGGCCTTGGGTGTGGCTCCGTTGCGGGTGGTGAAAGTGGGAACGGATTTGGCGGTGCGCAAGATTCTGCTGGGTCCATTTGATACCAAGGAAAAGGCACTGAAGATGAGTGCCCAAGTAGCTGGATTGGGATTCTCTGTCCCTGTACTCAAGACGTGGCCGCTTTCTAATACGTTGCCTTAGCATCTGATATGGGCCTCTTTGGGTTGAAATGGGCATGGTGGACGTAAGGTATTACCCTGTGATCATCGAATATGGGCAAAATGATGCTGGAGAGGTAGGTTTTAGTGCTTTTTTCCCGGATTTGCCGGGTTGTGTCTCTGGTGGGGATTCCTGCCAAGTGGGTGAGGGTGAATATCGCCATGGCGGAAACCTTGTTGTATCGCATCGATGCAACGGCCAAAGAACGAGGGATGACTCGATCTGGTTTCTTGGTAGAAGCAGCGAGAAGAATGGCCGAGTCAATCTGATTTATCTTACGGAAATTCTGGAAAAAAAACTGGTGTCTCCTTAAAATATTTTCAGGATCAACATGATATTCACTCATAAACCCCTGTTGGTTCTCTTGGCTTGTTTGGTTGTCTGGAGCGGCACCTCCACTGGGCGTGCGGAAGATCACAAGGAGGTTGCCACGGATACGCAAAAGTCTGATCC
>CAUYTZ010000277.1:0-1621 GCA_963575695.1 uncultured Gammaproteobacteria bacterium
GGCTCAGGCCGCCTAAACCATTTACCCGGCTGCCGTAGCCCATCGCACAAACCTTTGCACCACTGCAAACACCCCTGTTTGCAGGGGTGCAATCTTAAACCGCGCGATCTAGGGTCCGGTAGGCGGCCCTGGCCGGATGGGTACCCTTGTCCCACCGATGATTTAGGCGGGTGGGACAGGAATACGTCAGCAATATCAACGTTGTCCCACCCAAAAATGAACGTGTTGCTTCACGCACCGGGGCTTCGGGTTTTTTCCGGAAAATTTCGCGGCGAGGTGGTCATGATTCGCAGACGGCCCGGCGGGTGCCCCCCGGGGGGTGGATCGGGCTGGCAGGGTTGGGGCAAGTTCTGGCCCACCTTGTCCCACACCGGAAGTGGCTGGGCGGGAAGTACGGGTGCGACATTCCGTCACGAGCTAGAACGATATTCCACGGCCATCCACACCAATCCACGGACGATTTGGGGGTTGGTTTGTGGGTTGGAAATCAGGCTTGATTTTTTATCGTCCGATTTCAATCACTTACGAGCGATATTGGCGGATAGGGTGGGATTCGAACCCACGGAGAGCTTGCACCCTCGCCGGTTTTCAAGACCGGTGCCATCAACCGCTCGGCCACCCATCCCGGGATCATTCCATCGCGACACGATCAGTCGCGATGGCCTGCCTTCTAATGCTACCCTTCTAATACCATGTTCTGGACCCGCCAGGAGGCCAAAGGCCCCTGGACCCACTTTTTATTGTTCTACCGGTTACAGCACTTGACGATGGACGGTCATCAATTCGCTGCGAATCCGCTTTAGGCTCGGTTGGTTGTCGGTCCCGAACGGAGTCGGCCGGCACAGATGCATGGTCGCCAGCCCAACCCGTGCGGTGAGCAGGCCATTGATCATACCCTGCCCAAGCCGGGCTGAAACCGCCGCCGCCAGCGTGCCGCCCAAGGCATCGACCGCAACATGGCTGGCGCTTTCCGCGACCCCGGCCACGGCAACGCTGGCGAACATGCGCCGCAACAGCCGCGCCGAACCAACCGGTCCCGGACGGGCACCATAGAGCGCAGCCAAGTCGCGCACCAGCTTCAGATTGCGCCACAGTACGATCACGACATCCAGCGCCGCCGACGGGCTGAGCGCGGTGGCGATGGCGCTGTCGCGTGCCGCCTTGACCACGCTGCGATAGGCACGCTGGTCGATTCCGACCAGAATTTGGCGGTCGATCAATTTCACCACTTCGGCATCGTCGTGGGCATCGGTCAGCGAGCGACGCAGGATAACGAAGGCGGCGTCCAGATCGGTCCGGTCGCGATAGAATTCCGACAAACGTTCGGCGAAAGCGGCACCGTGGCCATAGCCGCCACCGGTTTCCAGTCGCTCGGCTTCGGCACGCAGCGACTCGACCCGACGCATCCGGCGCAAGCTGGTCATTTCATCCAACGCCAGCTTAAGAGTCGAGCCGACGGTCATGGCAAGCAGCGCCGCCACCACCAGCCCGGGCAAGGTGCCGGCTGCAAACGCGCGGCCCATCAGGTCAACGGCATCCAAGGCCAGCGCCATGACCACCAGCGCGGCGATGGCCGAAATCCACAGCGTCACCGAACTCGTCCACGGCCAGCGCCGCCGGC
>CAUYTZ010000278.1:0-10248 GCA_963575695.1 uncultured Gammaproteobacteria bacterium
CAGCAGCGGCAGCCCCTCCTTGACCAGTTGCACGATCCGGGTCTGGGACAACCCGACCCTTTGCGCGAACTGGCGCTGGCTGTCTCCGGCTTCGGTCATCAGGGATCACGCTCGCGGGTGAACAGGCACGAGTGAACAGGCGCCGGCCAGCCTCGCGATGAGCAGGCGCCGGTGAGTAGGCATCGCCCGGTCCCTGTTCACCCCGGCTGGCGGCCCGAAAGCGGGCGAAAGCCCAAGAGACCGGGTGAACAGGGACTGGCTGAACAGGCAGGGTGAACAGGCAGTTTTCAGGCGTCAGACGGACGATGCCAAGGGCTGAGTTTGCCCTCATTGGTTGTGGCCCAGGAAGGAACCATTTTTACGGGGTCGCCATGGCGACTCTTCCTCCACCGGCCACTTCCTGCAACCGAGATGGCGCCTGCCTGCTTTCCAATTCGCGCAGCGTCCAATCGGCGGAGGTGATCGCAACCGTTGCCGAGGCCCGCACTGCGTCCGCGTCAAGCCCGGCAAGGTCACAGACCCGGCGGAAATATCCGCTGTCGCCGAGCAACCAGTCGCGAGCAGCACGGGCATGGGCATGCCGGGTTGCCGACGGGGGACGGAGCTTGCGCCGCGCCGATACGCCGTGCAGACCCAGGGTCGCATCCTGAAATGCCTGCTGGAGAACGGCACGCCAAAGCGCCGTCTCGCCGGTCGGGAGAGCGTCGGTCATGTCGGGGGCTGGCCCGGAAGGGGGGCGGGAGGAGCGTCCGTGCGCACGTCCCGCGATCATGCTGTGGATCATGTCAAATCCTGTTGGTTTTGTTGAGCGGAAAATTGTTGGAAGGGTTTTGTTGTTGATCAATGCGTTATCTCGTCATGGGCGCCTGCGGGCGGGATGCGCTGCGGTTGGCTCGGCGGGTGTGGGGTGACGGGACACGGTTGAGCCGCCCGGCGATCAGAACCAATGCGGCAACCCAGCGGCGCCACAGCGTTGGCCGATCGCAACCCATCCGCCAGCAGATCACCTTCCAGCGCACGTCGCAGGCCCGGAGCCAGACGATGCGGGCGTCGTCGGTTTCCAGCCAGCGCAGCCATTCCAGGGTCTGGTCCATACGGTCGATGGCGGCGGCCGAAGGCGGGCCGAGACGGAGGCGGGCCGGTTCAACGCCGTACATCTCCCAGAAGTCGCGGATGATCGGCGGCCAGGTCGACCGGGTGGTCCGCACCCGCTCCTCGGGCAGGCGGCGCAGGGTGTCGGCGGCTTCCTCGATGCGCGCCTCGACCAGCTTCGGGGTCCAGGGATCAGCCATGACGGGCCTCCTTCCGAACGCCATAAAGCTTGTCACCAAGTTGGCGGACCAGTTCGCGCTCGGGCCAAGTCAGGCGCACGTCGTTGTTGGCAACGACCAGCACACCCTGTTCCTGCCAGCCGGCCTGCTTGATTTTCTCGGGCGGGGTGCGCTCGCCACCGAAGCCCTGGGGAAATCGTCTCATGGCCGCACCTCCGCGAGGCGGTCAGCCAGTGCGCCGATGATCGACGCCGGGGTGGCGCCGTCGCCGGCCCGGCCCATGCTTCCGACCAGCGCCGCCGGTTCCACGCCGTGCTGGAGCAACAGCGACAGCGCGACGCAGGCATCGTCGAGCAGGTAGTCCAGGTCGCAGCCGATCTTGGCGCCCGAAGCGAAGACCTCGCCGGGACGACCATCGGGGAAGACGCCGATGGTCACGGAGAAACTCATGCCGCCGAACACCAGCGTCGTGGTTTCGTTGGGGCGGCGGTTGGGGAGACGCTCTCGGGTCATCGTGCGCCTCCCCGGGCGAGCGCCCAATGCAGGATGGCCAAGGCGTCGGCCTCGTTGTCGTCGGCCGGAGCGTGCCCCTTGGCCTTCATCGACGCGATCACCGCATCCTTCCCGGCGTTACCCTTGCCGGTGGCGTGACGCTTGATCGTGGCGACCGGCACGCCCTGGTAGGGCACGCGCTCGTGTTCGCACCAGGCGGTCAGGTGGGCGAGAAAGCCGCCGTAAATGTGGGCAGCGGTGGTGCCGACGTGCCGCCGTACTTCCTCGAACACCACGGTGTCGATGCCATGGGCGAGATCGGCGATCTCCTCGAGCCAAGCCCGGAACCGCAGGAAGGTCATCCCCGCGCCCTCAAAACGGCCGGGCCGGAAGCTGATGGTGCCGCTGGTGATCATGCCGTCACGGGCACGTAGCGCCCAGCCGGTGTGGGTGCCGAGGTCAAGCGCCAGGATGGTGGATGGTTCCGCCTGGGAAACGGCGGCGGATGGCCGTGGATCGAGCGACATTTCGTCCTCTCTTGGATCAAGAGCGGCCGGGGGCGAAGACGGGGACGGGGCAACGTCCCTGCCATCGCCCGCAGCCATCAGGGCGAATGCGGTGCGGTGATCCGGCTGGGGTTCCGGCCGGCTTGAGAAATCTCAAAAAGCTCAAGAATGCCAAAACGGAGCCGGAAGTCGGTAAGTATATGATAATTAATAAATATATATAATTCCTCAATTCCTCAAATTCCTCTATCAGGGTCTCGCACACATAGGTTGGAAAGGGATCGCCATCCCTGTATCCGCATGCCCCTTCCTGATTGAGGAATTGAGAAATTGAGTTTTTCGGGGTCATGACACGACCTCGCTGGCACGGAATACCGTGACCGGCTTGGTGGCGGTTGGGCGAAGGGCGGTGCCAATCAGTCCGGCCTCGACCAGAGCCGCGATGATCTCGTCGCGCTGGCGCTTATCGAGGAACTGGCTGCGGCGGATCAGGTCGTTCTTGGTGATGCCGGTCGGGCCGGCGGCACGGACGATTTCCTGTAACCGCTTGTGATTGCGCTCGATGTCGTTGTCCGCGATCCGCCGTTCGACCTCGCTCATGGTCCAGTCGGCGCAACCGCGCACGAAGCTGATCGCCCATTCGGCATCACCCGCACGGATCAGCGGCGCCACCGGATCGAGGGAGACGGCACGGATCAGAGCCACCTTGGCTGCGTTCTCGGCGATGCGGGCCAAGATCGGCGTGAAGGGCGTGCCGCGGGCATCGCGCAATTGCCGGGTGATGGTGCGGGACAGTGCGCGGAAGGCATCCCTGGCCGGCGCATCCATGCCGACGGTTCTGGGATCGACAGCGGTCGATGGGTCCGGCGTCAGACCGCACAGGTTGCCGGCCGGCACGCGCCCGCCGCCCGAGGCGATCAGGCGGAGGGCGTCGAGCAGGGACGGCGGGGCGACGCGGATGCCGGCGGCCTCGTTCTCCTCGGGATAGTCGTCGCTGCAATGGACGATGATCAGCCGGGCGAGCGACCCGTCGACCACGTTGGTCGACTGCAACGCGCCCCAGAAATGGATCGGCGCCGAGGTGCCGTAGACGCAGAGGCAGGGCTGGTTGATGTCGCGGCGTTCGTTCTTGCCGTCGCGGTTGGCGTATTCCGCGCCGAGGAAGATGCCGCCCGCCGTGGTGTACAACTCGGTCATATTGTCGAGGATTTCGGTGATATGGCGCGGGCTGTGCTTGCGGTCGGCGGCGGCCTGGAGGAACATGCCGAATTCGTCGATCTGCAGCAGCAGCGCCGGTTGGCGGTAGAGTGCGGTCAAGAGGCCGGCGCCCGAGGCGACCTTGTTGCCGCCGAGGTGGTGGCCGAGGCCGGCGGCCACGAACAGCTCGTTGACGATCTCCCGGCTGTGGTTCTTGCCCGACCCGCTGTCGGCGATGCCGACGATGTAGAGGTTGCTGCGCAGGTTGGTGTCGGTGCGGTACTTGCGGCCCATCAGGGTGCCCAGCGCGCACAGGCTGGCGCCGAGGGCAAGTTCGGGCTGGGGCTGGCGGGCGGTGGCCAGCATGTAGGACACCATGTCGCCGAGCACGCCGCCGGGAATGGTGAGATCGAAGGCCGGAGCCGGCTGCAGTGCGGGTTCGGCCGGAATGGCCTGCATTCTGGCCAGCAGTCCGGCGGCGGGGTGGGACTCTCCCAGTGGCAGCGCGCCGTCGAGCACCAGGGCGGGATCGGGCCGCCAGCCGCGTTCCAGGGCATGGTGATAGAGAGTGCCGGCGCCGATCGCGGTCGGGCGGAAGCTGGCCCAGGCTTTCGCCGTGGTGTCGGCGACGTTCTTGACCGACTGCGCCGACCAGGACGCGAACAGGCCGGCACCGTCCTCGCCGAGCGCGCCCTTCAGGGCCATGCCGATCCGCACCCAGGAATCGTAATCGAGATCGAGATCGGCATTCGGGATGAAGGCGAGCGCCTCCCGCACCGCCTCGAAGGTGCCCCGTAGCGTCTCTGGGCTGACGACGGACGGGCGGACGGTATCGGTGCTGGCCAGGGTGGCGGTGCGCAGTTCGGGTGGCAACAGCACTTCGGCCGCTTCCAGCCAAGCGCAGGCCATGTCTTCGGTGATCGCCGGCAGAGTGTCGACCACCACGTCGAGCGGTGATTCCTCCGGCCATTCGTAGTCGCGGCCGGTGTCGGGATGGCGGGCGAAGGCGACGAACTGCCGGCCGTGGGCGAGGGTTTCCAGCGGCGAGCGCCGCACGCCGGCAAAGGGCTGTTCGGCGCGGTAGACCAGCAGCCGCTTGGGTGCCCGACCGATGCGCAGCAGCGGCGTGTCGCCCAGACGGTCGCGGGCGAGACGTTCGATCCGGTGGGCGATCTCCGCGTCCAGCACGTCGATGTCGATGCCGACCAGGGGGCCGCAGGCAAAACCGATGGCGGCCTCGGGCCAGGATGCCCAGATTTCGATCTCGTGCAGAGTGGTCGGGCGGTCGCAATGGCGGGTCCAGGCCGGGTAATCGCTCCACTCGCCGCGCAGGCAACGGCCCGGCTTCTTGGTCCCCGGCCAGATCGGGATCACCGGATAGCCGTTGTCGACCAACCGGGCACCGTGCCGGGTCATGAAGCTGTCGACAGGCTCGGCCATCAGAACGGCACCTCGTCCGTACCGAGTCCGCCCAGCCGAGCCTGATCACGGTCGGACAGCCGGCGCAGATGGTCGGCATAGCCGGTGACGACGGCTTCGATGAAGGTGCGCCACTGGTAGAGGGTGAGGCGGGAGAGATCGGTGCAGCGGATGCTGTCCAGGTACTCGCCGCCCATGTGGCCGCCGTGCTCCAGGGCGGCGATCTCGTTGGGGGTGGGATCGATCATGGGAAGCGGGCTCCGATGATTTCGGTGAAGGGACCGGAGGGGCGAACCGCGATCTCGGCGGGCACGCGCAGGCAGGTGGCGCGGGCCAGCGCCTGCTCGATGGTGGCCGGGACCGGCTCGCCGGGGGCGCGGCGCTGCCACCACGACACCGCCTTCTCGCGGGGATAGCCGCTGTGCTCCAGGCAAACCCATTCCCGGTGGCGGACCAGACCGCAGCGGTAGTCGACCCGCAGCGAGGGCGGCTTGCCCGGCTTTTCATGGAGGCCGTAGGAGACCTCGGAGACCGCGATCCATTGCGGCTGGCCGGACGACAGAACCTCCCTGGTGCTGGCGGTGGCCTCGATCTTGATGTCCGGCGGCGGAAACAGGTGGCGGCACTCCGGGCACTGGCGCACTGCGGCGTGAACGATGGTTTGGCAGACGGGGCAGACCTTGACCGGCGCTTCTCCTTCGCCTTCGCCGGGAGCGACTGGTTTCACGACATCAATCGGACCATGGCGGGCGACGTTGCCGGCGAAGTCGAGCACCAGGCAGTTGTCCTTGCCCGGGGCCAGCCGGGTGCCGCGCCCGGCCATCTGGACGTAAAGCCCGGTGGATTTGGTCGGGCGCAGCATGGCGATCAGATCGACTGAAGGGGCGTTGAAGCCGGTGGTCAGCACGCCCATGGAGGCCAGCGCCCGGATTTCCCCGCGCTTGAAGGCGACAATGATGCGGTCGCGCTCCAGCTTCGGGGTGTCGCCGAAGATGGTGGCGCAGGTGAAGCCGTGCCGGCGGATCGCCGCCGCGACGTGGGACGCGTGGCCGACGCCGGAGCAGAACGCCAGCCAGGAGCGGCGGCCGGCGCCAAAGGCGGCCATCTCCGCCACCGCACCTTCGGTAATCGGTTCGAGATCGACGGCAGCTTCCAACTGACCGGGAATGAACTCGCCGCCGCGGCTGCCGACGCCGCTGACATCGAGCCGCGTGACCGAGGCCTTGCTGACCAGCGGGCACAGGTAGCCATCGTCGATCAACTCCCGCACCGAGACCTCGAAGGCGATGTCGGTGAAGAGAGCGTCGTCGCCCCGGTGCAGCATGCCGGAATCGAGCCGGTAGGGCGTGGCGGTGAAGCCGATCACCTTGAGCTGCGGGTTGATTCGGGTCAGCGCGTCGAGGAAGCGCCGGTACATGGTGTCGGAGGCACGCGGAATCAGATGCGCCTCGTCCACCAGCACCAGATCGCACTGTTGGACGCCGTAGGCCTTGCCGTGGATCGATTGGATGCCAGCGAACAGGACGCGGGCGCCGAGATCGCGCCGCCCCAGCCCGGCGGAATAGATGCCGGCCGGGGCGTCCGGCCACAGCCCGAGCAACTCGGTGTAGTTCTGGGCGATCAGTTCCCGGACATGGGTGACGATCAGGATGCGCTGGTCAGGCCACTGCTCCAGTACCTCACGGATGAAACTGGCCATGACCAGACTCTTGCCGCCCGCGGTCGGGATCACCACCAGCGGATGGCCGGATTTGCGCCCGAAATAGTCGTAGATGGCGTCGATGGCCGCACGCTGATAGGGACGGAGGGTCAGCATGACGACGCCTCCATGGCCCTTGCAAACCGCACAAAAATGTTCGATCCTGTTCGGGTGTCGAAGGGGGCGCCGCTGTGAACGGCAACGAATTCCTGCGCCGGCTGAAGCAGTACGGCAGGCAGCACGGGCTTCAGGTCGTGCTGGACGAAAAGCGCGGCAAAGGCAGTCACGCCACCGTGTTCCTGGGCGAGCGCTATACGGTGCTCAAGGATCGCAAGAAGGAGCTTGGCAAAGGACTGCTGCGGGCGATGCTGAGTGACCTCGGGGTCGATTTTGGCGAGTTCTGAAAGGTCGCCCCCCGCGCGGGGGCGTGAGAGGTGCGCATGGACACGAACCGTTTTGCTTTCCCGGTTGACCTCGAATCCGACGAGGATGGCCGCGTCGTGGCCCGCGTTCCCGACGTGCCCGGCTGCGTCACCGATGGTGCGAGCCGGGCCGAAGCCCTGCATGAAGCCGGCGATGCCCTGGAAGAAGCGCTGGCGGTGCTGATGGAACGACGGGCGGAGATTCCCGAACCGGTCCCGGCCTGTGGCCGCCCGTTGGTGGCGCCGGGAGCGCTGATGGCGGCGAAGATCGCGCTTTACACCACCATGCGGACGACCGGCACCAGCAACGTAGCGCTGGCCCAGCGTCTCGGCGTTGCTGAAACCGAGGTCCGGCGCATGCTCGATCCCCGGCACAACACCAAGATCGGCCGGATCGAACAGGCGCTGGCCTTGTTCGGGCAACGGCTGGTGGTGAGCCTGGAGGCGGCCTGAGTGGATCAGCATGGCGCCCTCCCGTCGGTCCAGCAACTGTCTTCTCGCTCATGCCGAGGCATGATTTTGATCCCAAGGTTTGCCGTCACGAACGAGCGCGTTTAGGATTCCGAGCAGGCGGCGCATAACCGCGACGATGGCAACCTTGGGCTTTTTTCCGGCGGCGACGAGTCGATCATAGAACTCCCGCAGAGGTGGGCAATGTTTTTTGGCTGACAGAGCGGCCATGTACAGAACGTTTCGAACCGAGGATCGTCCGCCCGCGATGTGGCGAGAACCTCTTCGTTTTCCAGAATCATCGTTGAACGGCGCCACCCCGACCAAAGCGGCCAGGCGTCGTCGTTCGATTTTTCCCAGCTCGGGCAAATCCGCCAGCAGGGTTGCGACGAGCACGGGGCCAACGCCTTTGACGGAATAGAGGATGGCCGCGGTGTCAGCCGAAGGCTTGTGGGAAGAGATCAAAGCGGCCAGCTCCATGTCGATCTCTTGCTTCTGCTGATTGAACAAAGCGATACACGCCTCATTCTTCTCAATTATGCCAAGCGCGTTTATTGATCTGGCCTCGTTTTTTGTGGCTATTATCTTATCTATGAGCTGGCGTCGGTAAGCGACGAGTTCCTTTATTTGCGCCACTTCTGAGCAAGTCGGAAGCTTTTCCGGGCATTGAGCGATATAGGTCGCGCCAAAATGAGTGAACGCTCAATAACCGGTGGCGTTCAAGCCCGTTGCGGGACTGTCCGTTTGCATCCAGCCCCAGACAGCCTTCATCCACCATCATTTCCAGCACTGTTGCCACAACATCTTCCGACTTGCCTCTTTTCTCGGCTACTTCCGATATTATTGGGGCGGCAAGCCGACGAAACGCTTCCGGCGTCATCACCGCATCTTGACGACGCGGCCCAGGCTTGCTCTTGGCCCTCTTTTGGGCGGCCCTTTCTTGCGACCGACGTTTCTGCGCATCCTTGGCTGACACGACTTTCTCCGATAATGGGTGGGCTCAGTAGGCATAAACTTCCAATGCGGTCACCAAGTCAGACATCTCTTCAGCCAGTTCCTTTTCCATGGGGGATTCGGAGTGGGCCCGATAGGCATCGGACAGTGTCCGGTAGAACCAGAGAGTTCCGTCTTTGGATCCATTGAACTGTTTCCAAACCGCCTCACCGTCCCGCTTGTAATCGCGCAAAACGGCCTGCAGATTGTGGACTTTGTCAGCCAGTGATACCAATCTAGCAGCAGCACCCTTGTGCGGAACGGCGGCAATGAATTGTTCCTTACGTTCCTGCCATGGTGGTTTGGGAATCACGTTGGATTCGGAGCACTGCTCTACGATCAACGCTACAGGGTCACCAAACTGGGCACGAATGCGCTCCAACGTCGGCTCTCCCCCCTGGTCCTCCACTGCGTCATGCAGTAAGGCGGCGATCACCTCGTCCTCTGTCCCTCCGTGTTCCAGCACTAAACTGGCCACCGCCAGAAGGTGCGACACATAGGGGATCCCGCTCACCTTTCGTCGTTGGTGGGCGTGCAGACGAGTGGCCAGGACCAAGGCATCCTCGAAGCGTTGGGGCAACATGGTCTGCGGAATGGACATTGTTCTGTTTTTTAACCCCCCTTTTTTTTGTAACCCACCAACACAGTCGCACTTTACCAGACGGGAGCACCCTCTGTAAAAGGTGGAAAACTTTTTGCGGTCTCACCGCACCACCACATGCTCGATGTGCGCCCTTCCAGCGTGGACCAAGCAGAGAAGGGAAGGCGATGGGTGGATATGAATGAAAACGGGCAAATACCTGATGTGAGGTCGAGTTGCATAAAAATGGCCAATTTTATATCATCAATGACGGGACAGGTTTGTCTGGTTTTGATTTGAAGTAATGCCTTTTCTGGCCTGGGCCATCAACATTGTCATTTATTCTGAGGTCGGCAGTTCGCCGGTGGGTACACTCGACCCCCTTGTGGTGCGAACCGGGGTCGAACTCGACCGTTTTTTTTGTGTCGCGTAAGTGCTTGATTTATTATGGCGAGGTCGGGCAAAATCGGACTTGAGGTCGGATCGGCCATCCGACCTCGGCCACTGATTAGGGAGAGAGGTTTTTGGCCAGATTTTGGCCCGGAAGGGGAGGGTGCCGACCTCACTGGGGGTGGTTACCGGTTTTGTCCGTTTCCGTAACTGTTGAAATTGTTGGGGAATTTTGCACAAAAAAGGCCGCCAGGGTAGGCGGCCTTCAGACAGATAACAACTTGGAATTTTTAATTGGTGGAGGAAGCGATACGCATTTCGGAAAATTCTCCACTGCTTTGCTGCGCTGCAGCAAGAGAGCGGTTTGACGGCATCTTGGTTAACCAAACGATACGGAATTGTGCATCTTTCCGGTATTCAATGGCTTTTTCCGTGCCGTAAAACTGTTCACCCGTGCGCCACGAGGTAGCTGTTGACTCGCTTCCAACTCCCGCTTGGGTAGCAAAGGCTCCGAAAACCCTTCTCTCCGACTTTTTTGGAGAATTTCCGGAAAATTTGAGGGTGTGCCCCCGTCCGGCGGTAAGGCGCAGGGACAGGGGTTCAACTCCTGATCGGATGCCAATGGCCGCACCGGCAGTTCCCGTTACGAGAGATCCGCGAGCACACTCTCCAGTGTTGGGGCATCCAAGATCCGGAGACTGGAGAGTAGGGACAGCGCATTACTGCGCCATCCCCCTCGAAGAACCGGACTTGATAGTTTCCCATCATCCGGCTCAGGCCGTCAAAACGTATCCCCTCGCTGGACGATCCGTCTCTTAGTCATCCATTA
>CAUYTZ010000279.1:0-6688 GCA_963575695.1 uncultured Gammaproteobacteria bacterium
CTCTGGCGGAGTACATCCACCTGCGCATCCGTGCCGACCTTGGCATCGGCGACCACGACGCACGCGAAGCGGAAAAGTTGCTGCAACAGGGCTATCAGGGCAGCCGTTGGTCGTTCGGCTATCCGGCTTGTCCGAAACTGGATGACCAGGCCCAGTTGCTTCGGCTGTTGGATGCCGACCGGATTGGGGTGTCGTTGTCGGACGAGTTCCAACTCGATCCCGAACAGAGTACCAGCGCCATCGTCGCCCACCATCCCAAGGCCAGATACTTTTCCATCTAATCGGCAACCTCTGGAGCCGATACGCAAACTTTCTGACCGTAAACCGCTTCCAGCAAAAAAAGACTTGACGAGATCAGAGCTATCGTCTCATATCAGCCCATCGGTAGCCGCAGTGTGTCGGCAACATCCTAAATGTGGGGGCGAGGATGTCCTTTTTGGTCAAATTGCTATCCCTTGTCGTGGTCACGACTTCTCTGACTGCGGTGCCCGTTTTCGCCCAGTCTGAAAGCAAATCACCGACTGAACAAGGGACGGCGGCCGACATGGGCATGCCGGATTCCAAGAAACAGGCGATTGGTTGCATGGGCGGCATCGGTATCGCCAGCGGTCTCGCCTTTCAGTGGGGCGCAACTGAAGCTGTAATGCTGTCTGGCGGTGCGCTTTTCACCCCCTCGGCCAACCCAATTCTGCTGCTGGGCATGATGGCAACTTTGGTCAATGCGGCATGCAGTCTGGGCTATTTCAGTGCGCCGTTGGTGTTCCGCCAGTTCGAAAATTGATGCCTGCCGACGGCACCTCCCGCGTAGCCGATTCGGCTGTAGGGTTGTGGTTGTTGTCGGTGTTGGTTGGGTTGTTGGTTCGAAGTGACAGATTGTCGCGGCAGAGCGGCCAGATGACGGGGTAAGGGAGAGCAGATGATGCGAGGCGGCAGAAAGTCGGGCGTACCCGGTCGGTCTCTGGTCACACGGACGCTGCTGGTGTTTGGGCTGGCCGTAGGGCTGGCAACCGGCCCGGCATGGGCAGGATCGAGCAACAGCGGTGCCTTTCACCCATCACAACAGGTGGATGAGCATCATACCGGGCCCGCGAAGAAACCCAGCCCGTCGTTTCGGGCCATGGATGACGGCGAGTTCCATAGCTCAGTGTGCGTAGTGAGCGGCTCGCTTGGTCTCGGCGCGGCCTATTGGTATGGCCCGACGGAACTGATCATGTTCATCGGTGGTGGCCTGCTGGCCCCTTCGACAGCTTCGTTGCCGCTGTTTTTGTCCTTGCTGGCGCAGGCCGGTGGGGCGGCTTGCGCCATTGGCTACGCTATCGCTCCAGCGTTCATGTAGACCGGCTCTAGCCAGTGATTGCGTTAGACTGTTGGTTGAAACCTAAGTAACGCTGGATCCAGTTAAACCGGACACATCAAAAGCCGGGGGATTTGTCCTCGGGTGCCAGGGACCGGAAAGGTTGGGGGAATTGCCGATGTTGAACCGAGGCTTGCTAAAGCTGGTCATGGCCGTGGCCGTGGTTGTGTGTGCAGTATCCTTCTCCGGGATGGCGCGGGCCGAATCTCGGTCGCTGACCGGTGGCGAAAAGGCCGGTTTGGGCTGTGCGGTTGCTTTCGGAACCGCAACCACCGCTGCGGTTCTTGCCGGACCGACCGAAACGTTGCTTTTGATCGTCGGTGGCATGCTCGTACCGGGCAACACCTCCCTGTTGATGATCGGTCTTTATGGTACTCTGGGCGGCATGACCTGCGGCCTGGGCGCAGCAGCCACGCCGAGTGTGCTATGGTTCCTTGAACAGGCTGACGTTGCCAGTGACATGGTTGCTCGCCAGTTTCGTAAGGCCCGGACCTGATTAACAGGCCGCCCCCAAGCTATACCGATATCGACTGAGAAAAAAAGGGTCACTGCGATGAAAAAGCTGCTGGTCGCCGTGTTGGTGGGTCTTCTGCCGGTTAATGCTTCTGCCCAGACTCAGCCGGTAGCGCAAACCAGCGCCGTCGAAGCCGAAAGATCGATGTCAACCTGGACCATCGTGATTGGCGGCATCGGCGGTATCTTGGTTGCCGATTTGTTGCTTGGCCGACCGCTGACCCAGGCTCTGTTTGGTTCTGCTCGGGTCGTTCGACCGTTGGTTGCTGCTCCGGCTGCTCCGCTCGCACGTCCGCTTGCCGCTGCTGCCGCTCCGCTCGCGCGTCCGATTGCTGCGGCACCGCTCGTTGTTCCGCCGGTACCGCACATGACCTTGCTCTCTCTACCGCCGGAATTGCGTGCGGCCCAAGATGCCGGTGGTACTATTGGTGAACTGATCAAGCCGCTCAATGATTTTGCCGACGCCCGTGCCCGCCGAGGCGTGATTAACGGTCTGTGGATCGCGTTTGGTGGCGGCGTAGGTGCCTTCATCGGCAACACCATCAGCAAGGTTTATGCTCCGGTAGAAAACTGATCTTATTTTGGCGGCCTCTTTAGACGGCTAGAGCGAACGTGATAAATGCCGGGAATGGCTTCATTCCTGGCATTTTTTGTCTGTCCACCTTTATCTGATCACGACCCGGGCCAAAGTCAGCACATCGACGCTGGTGGCACCCGCACGCAAGAGTACCCGCGCGCATTCCCCGACCGTGGCCCCAGTGGTCAACACGTCGTCGATCACCACCACCCGCGCCCCACGGCAGCATGACTGACGCCCAGACCGAACTGAAATCGCCCCCCTAACATTGCGCTGACGCCCACTTCGGTTCAGTCCACCCTGAGTAGGTGTCGCCCGACTGCGGTTAAGCAAATCGGTGTGTACCGGCTTACCAACCAACCGGCCCAACCCTTGGGCGAGTAAAGCGGCCTGATTGTAGCGGCGGTGAAACAGCCGCCAGCGATGCAGCGGCACCGGCACGATCAAATCAGCCTCAGACAAGCCATTGCCACCGACTCTGACCAGCCAGCCGGCATAAGCCGAAGCCGCATGGGTCTGGTCGGCATGTTTCAGCCCCAGCACCAGCGGCCGCGACGCATCATCATAAGTCAAGGCGGCACGCGCGCTGCGAAACAGCGGTGCTTTGGCCAGACAGGCACCACACAGCGTATCATCGCCACCAATAGCAAATTCGAATGGATGACCGCAGCACACGCACCACGGCGGAACAAGAAAAGTCAGCCGTTTCCAGCATGGCGCACACAACCCACCTTGGCGCTCGACCACCTCACCACAACTGAGACAACGCGGCGGAAGTAACAGATTGAGCGTGAAAATGCCGAGGCGGCGCAAGACAAGAGCCAAACTCATAAGGCAAATCCCTACTCCGCCAAACTTTTCGAAACAATCTCATAGACATCCGGGGATATACCCTGAGTCTCGGCGAGACGAACCAGTTGCGCCCGCATCAGCTTTTGTCGTTGTGAATCGAACCGCCGCCAACGCGCAAACGGCCCGGCCATGCGCGCTGCGATTTGCGAATTCATTAGGTCCAGTTTCAATACCTGATCGGCCATGAAGACATAGCCCGCACCGTCAGCCCCGTGGAAGCGAACCTGATTCGCTCCGAACGCGCCAATCAAGGCAAACACCTTGTTTGGGTTAAGCATTTCGAACCCAGGATGCTCAAGGAGTTCCACCACCCGAGACAGCGTATCAGAACGAGAGGAAAATGCCTGCAACGTCAACCACTTGTTAACGACCAGCGCATCATCCCGCCATTTCTGATAGAATTGCTCCAACGCCACCAACCGCTGCGGTGCGTTGCTGTTGACCAACGGTGTCAGCGCGCCAATGGCATCGGTCATGGTTATCGCGTTATCCAGGTGACGAAGACACAAGCCGATGGTCTCATCATCCTCGACCATCATCAAATAGCCGAGACAGAGGTTGCGAATCGAGCGCCGCCCGATCGCCACCGCATCAACCACGAACGGCCCGTGATCGGCGAAGGCATGATAGGCCGCCAGCCAGCGTTCCCGCAACCGCCGGCCCAACTCCCGGCGTACGGTATGGCGCACCTCATGTACGCCATCGACATCAATCACCGGCATCTGCTGGGCGATATAGGCTTCCGTCGGCAGCAACAACGCCTGGGCGGCAAAAGCCGGGTCGTCGGCAGCGTCATCCAGCACTCGCGCCACGGCCTCAACCACCCGCTCCGGCAGCATTTCCGACACCACGAGTTCCCGACCCGTGGCGCGGTCGGCGGTCAGCGCCAGCAGTAGCCGCGAGGCCAAAGTCTGACCGGCCTCCCAGCGATTGAAGGCGTCGCTGTCATGGGCCATCAGGAACGCCAGTTCGACATCGCTCAACGACGTACGGGTCTTGACCGGTGCCGAGAAGCCGCGCGGCAGCGACGGCACCGGCGGCGACGGAATATCTTCAAACACAAAGCGCTGTTCCAACTCACGCAAATGCAGAACCCGGGTCGGTGCGGTGGCGGATGTCGGCTCTCCGGCCAGACGCAACGGCAGATCTTTACCATCAGGCCCCAGTAGCCCGACCGCCAGCGGAATGTGCAGCGGCGGCTTGATTGGCTGGCCCGGGGTGGGCAGACACGACTGGCGTATATTCAGGGTGTAGGTCTTGCCTACGGCCTCGTACGTGCCGGTGACATCGAGTTCCGGAGTCCCCGCCTGACGATACCAGAGCGTGAACTGGCTGAAATCGATCCCGTTGGCGTCCGCCATCGCCGCCACGAAATCGTCACAGGTCACCGCCTGGCCATCATGGCGTTCGAAATACAGATCCATGCCTTTCCGGAACCCGGCCGGTCCAAGCAAAGTATGGATCATCCGAACGACTTCAGCGCCCTTCTCGTACACGGTCGGAGTATAGAAGTTGTTAATTTCAATATACGATTCCGGGCGAACCGGATGGGCCAATGCGCCGGAGTCCTCAGAGAACTGGGCCCCACGCAACCGCTGGACATCCATGATCCGCTTGACCGGGCGCGAGTTGGTGTCGGCGCTGAATTCCTGGTCGCGGAACACCGTCAACCCTTCCTTGAGCGACAGTTGGAACCAGTCACGACACGTTACCCGGTTCCCGGTCCAATTGTGGAAATATTCGTGAGCGATAACCGATTCGATACTCTGGAAATCAACGTCGGTGGCGGTCTCTGGCTTGGCCAAAACAAATTTTGTATTAAAAATATTGAGACCCTTGTTTTCCATCGCCCCCATATTAAAATCAGATACAGCCACGATCTGATAGATGTCCAAATCATATTCCAGCCCGAACACATGCTCATCCCAGGCCATGGCCTTCTTGAGTGCGATAAGCGCATGGCCGGTTTTATCCTGATTGCCGGATTCCACGTACAGCCGTAGCGCCACCGACCGTCCGGATTTGGTCACGAACACGTCTTCAATCAGAACGAGATTTCCAGCCACCAGGGCGAATAGATAGCACGGCTTTGGAAACGGATCGTGCCAGCGCACCCAGTGGCGACCGTTGGACGCATCACCACTGGCCACCGGATTGCCGTTGGACAGCAGCACCGGATAGCGCGCCTTGTCCGCCTCGATGGTCGTGGTGTAGCGGACCATCACGTCGGGCCGGTCAAGGAAATAGGTAATCTTGCGAAAGCCTTCCGCTTCGCACTGCGTGCAGAAGTTGCCGCTCGACTTGTACAGACCCTCCAAAGCGTAATTGTCCTGCGGCTTAATTTCGGTAACAATATCAAGAGTAAAAGCGGCCGGCAAATTACGCAGCACCAAAACCTCAGACGTAAGCGCATATTCACTTGGGATCAACCGCCGCTGATCAAGCGCCACCGAAACCAATGTCAGTCGCTGGCCATGCAGCACCAGCGGCAACCGCCCACCGCCGACAGCAGGATTGGCCCGCACCACCAGCCGCGAATACACTGTGGCCCCGTCCTCACGCAAGTCGAACCGCAACTCAACCGTGTCGATCAGATGGGTCGGCGGGGTATAGTCCTTAAGCAATATCGCCTTGGGAGCCGTGGGGTCCATGAGCCTGATCCTGCGCAATGGGATGTATCAATAACTTTTCGGAAGCATACATGTTGATTTTAAAGTACGATCGAGGTTCCTCGGCCAACCTGTTCATCCCGCCGTGTTCATGCGGATGGGATTGGGATCGTCTCCAGCCAGAATCGCGGTCAGTGCGGCAGATCGAGGCCGAAGATTTCGGTTAGCGAAAGGCCATCAGCAAAGCGCTCGCTCCACGCGTCCAACTGGTCGGCACTTGCTGTAGTGGGGGTGTTTCCTGCAGCATTTTGGCTGGGATTGATTTTCAGGCGTTTTCTGCCCAACTTAAGCAGGAAAATGGCCTGTTACGTCTGACTGATTTGGAGCGCCGACATGGAGCGTGCATGACCCGGTGCGCAATCGCTGGTTCCGGTTGACCCGCCAGCATACGTCGTCGAAGTGGCATCCCCTACGGTCAGCGTTCCGCTACCCAGCGTCACGTTGCCGCCTGTGGTGCCACCGCCAGCCAAAGAAGCAATGGTTTGATTTGTATTGTTCAGATCAAGGGCGACTCCGGCTGTGTTCCCTCCGTGCCAACAAAGATGGGACACCGGCCCCCCGAAAGTGTACCCTGGAGGGCGTAGGAGAACAGTCCCATGGTAATGCCCAATAAGGTTGTAGAAGCACATGTCGCCCCAAACGGCCATTGCGCAAAACGGCTATGACCTGGACGTCATCATGGCTGAATTCAAAGCATATTACAAAATGGTGGATGAGGCCAAT
>CAUYTZ010000280.1:0-30963 GCA_963575695.1 uncultured Gammaproteobacteria bacterium
AAAAACAGGGCCACCAGCCGGTCGCTCCGGGGGGGGGGGGCTGTGGGGGGGGCATCGGTTTCAGAGAACATGCCGAGTATGGACCGTGGCCGGAAGCGGTAGTGGGGGAAGACAGCGACGAAGGCCCCCAGAGTGAGAAAGGCATAGTGCGACAATCCGGCCATGCGGTCCAGGATCTTCGTGCCAGGATCTTCGTGCCAGGATTTTCGTGGTTGATCTGGGCTTGCGCAACGATTGCCCGTTCTGTCGAGATCTAGACATTCACGACACCGGGGTGTGACGCAAGTGCAACTGCGGCTAGAATTCAAATAAAATTCTGTGACAGCAAGCCGAAACCCATTGATTGCCGCCATAAGCTTGCATATCTTTGCAATAATTGCGTTTTTTGAGATTCATGCGGACGGACGATCGCATTCTTTTAACTTGAGATGCTAAAGTTACGTGAGCCATGCCTAACTTAGTTTTTGCCTATAGAGCTTAGAACGGGGTGTCGCTATGTTGAGGTTCTTTCTTATTGCAATCTCGGTCGTGGTGGCTTTGTTCGCCGGGGTTATGGTCAAACGTTACATGAATACAGAACAGGAGCGCATGCGCACCGAGCAGGCGGCGCGAGAAGCGGCGCGCGGCGCGCCGCGTGAAGACGTTCCTATGACCGATGTCCTCATCATGACAACCGACCTTCCAATTGCCGGAACATTAAAGCCATCGATGCTTGGTTGGCAGGGATGGCCAAAAGCTAACGTCAATCAACACTATATGACAAGAGAAACTAACCCTGACGCCATTAAATTACTTTCTGGCTCGGCGGCACGTCAGCCGCTGTTCGCGGGCGAACCGGTTACCGAAGCCAAGTTCGTGAAGCGCAATGATGCCAGCTTTTTGGCTACAATTTTGCCCGAGGACCAGCGTGCATTTACCGTGCAATTGACTGAGACCAATAGTTTTTCCGGCCTAATTCAGCCAGGCGATCGAGTCGACGTATTGCTCACTTACCCTCGTTCATCAAATGATAGTACGGATAAGTCAGCCTATCACAATCAGACTGAAACCATTGCTCGCAACCTGAAGGTTATAGCAATCGACTCATTCCTGAAGTTTGACGACGCAAATAAAACCAGACAAGGAAGAACTGCAACTCTACAGGTTGACCCTCAACTCGGTGAAGTGCTCAGTATGGCGCAAAAAGAGGGTCAGATATCGCTGATGTTGCGTAGCGCATTCGGCACCCTTGAAGGTGAAGATGCGATACGCGCCACTTACGCACGGGTTCCGGCTGCGATCAGGGATCTGCCCGCTTACAAACTCCTGGCTGAAAATGATATCACGTGGATAACCCCGACTGTAAAACCTGAACTCGAATTGGATTTTATCGAAGGCTCAAATAAAAGCTTGCGTGGGGCTCTCTTGCTAGCACCGGTATCCGCAGGACAAACCCTCAATAAGGCAAATGTTATTCGCCCAAGTGAAGCCCACTTTATTTCTATGGCTCTAAGACCAGGGCTGCGGGCTGTGGCGATTTCGGTTGAAGCTTCAACGGCGGTTTCTGGATTTATTACCCCGGGCGATATCGTCGATGTGGTTTTTGTTGCTCAATATGCCGACGAAGGTGGCCTCGTTACGCCGCGACGTTTCAGCGACACCATTCTACGTGGAATACGTTGTCTGTCGCTTGAATATCGTATTGATGTCAATAATGGCTTGCCGGTTTCTGGCGGGACCGCAACTCTGGAACTGACCCCCAGGCAGGTAGAAATAATAACGACGGCGGCAAAGATTGGCAAGCTGGTGCTTACCCTACGTCCAACGGCAGATTATGCCATGGCCATGGCACTACCGTCCGGATTCGAGGATAATCCCACGCCCCCGGGTGAACCGTTGCAATCATTTTCAACGGATATTGCCGGCAGCGCCGGGTTGCGTTGGCTACTCGGCCGCCAGGATACCAACATAGGCGCTTCGACAGCGGTTATTTTCCGTGGCTCAAGACGTGATTCATTGGCCCCCGCCGCACAGAAATAGGCAAAAGGTGGGCGCGTATTCTTGCCCGAACTGGCTTTACCTTCGGCGAGCAGAGGCTTCGCCCCTACGCGCCGAAGGTAAACGTGGTCAGGACCACGCCCTGACGGATGAGTGCGGCCCGCACCGCCGGACTCAGCAGCGCCGCCAATTCATCCTGGTGGCGATAGCCGGCCATGGTCTGGTCAAGCTCCGGACAGCGGTCGGTGGCGGGGTGAAAATAAATCTCGGTCACGCCCTCGGGCAAATCCGCCAACAACTCCAACACCTTCGCCTCGGTCATGGCTCCGCTGGCTCCCAGTCCGAGCATGAAATCATTGCAACCCACCCCGGCCCGGCGCAGACGGACCCGCATCAGGCCCAACCACAACCCCAGGCCACGGGCCGCGTTGCGCTCCGGCCCGCGTGACGGCGGCTGAGGCAGGCGCAGCGGCGGGTTGCCGTAGTCCCGTCCAACCTTGATCATCAAGCCAAGCACGGTCGGGTGCAGGTGGATATGGTTGTGGGCGTTGACGTGATCGAGCGGCAAGCCGGTGGCACGGAAGGCTTCGAACTGGGCTCGGATTTCGGCTTCCAACTGGCGGCGCGCACCGGGCTGAAAGAAAAAACGCACCCCGGCCACGACCAGATCGGTCAAAAACTGGCCATCTTGGCCGACCAGGGCTGGAATCCGCTCCGGCGGCAGCACCGGCCGTCCTTCGACCACAGTCAGATGCAGGCCGACCGCCAATGAGGGCAAACACCGGGCCCGTTCGACCGCATCGGCAGCGGCAGCGGCCCCGACCATCAGGCTGGCGGCGGTGAGAATGCCGTGACGATGGGCCAGCTCCACCGCTTGATTAACCGGAATCGCCAGGCCGAAATCGTCGGCGGTCACGATCAGCCGTTTCATGATTTCCGGGCCCAGGTTGCCCATAGCTCGGCGTAAGCGGCTTCCAAGGCCCGGGCCAGGGCCGGGGTATCAAACAGCGGCGCGTCAGCGTGGCACTCGGCCAAATGGCGGCGCAAATCGGCCCGCCGCACCGGATCGCGGGCCAGCGCCAGCGCCAGATCCCGGTATTCGGCCGGCGAAGCGGTCGCCAGTTGAGGCAGGCCAACGGCATGAAGCAGGCTGGCCGCAACCCGCGCCGCCATGGTTTGGCCGCGACAAGTGATCAGCGGCAGACCGGCCCACAACGCATCGCTGGCGGTGGTGTGAGCGGAGACCGGGAAGGTATCGAGGAACAGATCGGCGTGGCGGTGGCGAGCCAGATGTTTGGGGGAAGGCAGATGGGGCGCGAACACC
This sequence comes from uncultured Gammaproteobacteria bacterium, assembly GCA_963575695.1. Lineage (GTDB taxonomy): Bacteria > Pseudomonadota > Alphaproteobacteria > Azospirillales > Azospirillaceae > CAUYTZ01. The sequence continues at coordinate 3,302 of CAUYTZ010000280.1, forward strand.
AGCCGCTCGGGAGCGATGCCACGCGCAGCGGCCTCGCGGCGCAGATTAGCGGTGGCGGTCTCGGGTCCATCCAGCAACCACAGCACACTACCCGGCACCGCCGCCAACAACGCCATCCAGATCTCGAACACCGTCGGCGAAATCTTGTACAACGCGTTGAAACAACAGAACACGAGGCCGTCAGCAGGCAGGCCATGGCCGGAGCGCGGCGGGGTGGTGTCGGCAATTTCGCGCCGGCGGTCGTTGGGCTGATAGCACACTGGCAGATGAACCAGTTTTTCACTGAAAAACGGTTGCAAGTCGGCCGGCACGGCGATGGCATCGACCAGGGCGTAATCGATGAACTCGGCACCGCTGGTCCCGGGATAGCCAAGCCAAGCCACCTGGACCGGAGCCGGGCGCAGGGCCAGAATCTCCGGCCGCGCGTGCTGGGTATGGCCCTTGAGGTCGATCAAAATGTCGATGCGGTCGGTGTAAATCCGCTGGGCGGCGATGGCGAACGACTCCTGGGCCAGATCGGTAAAGCCATCAAACGCCTGTTTCAGCCGCGAGCGCAACGGCCCGCCATCGTCGGGGCCATAGGAATAGCCGAACACCTCAACCGCCTTACGGTCATGGCATTCAATCAAGTCGGCGATCAACAGCGCGGTCGCGTGCTGGTGAAAATCGGCCGACAAATAGCCAATCCGCAGCCGTTGGCCGGGGCGTGGCCCCTGGTCGAAGTGGAATCCAAGCCGCTCGCGCCATGGCAGCACCGATTTAACCCGCTGCGCGGTGTAGCGGCGCGCGGCCAACAACTGGTCTTCGGCCGTGGCTGCGTCTTCGGCCAGAAGATTGAACGGATGAACCAACGCTGAAGCCCCAGAGCGCACGATTTCCAACACTCGGGCCGACAACGCCTCGCGCTCCTGCCAGCGGCACAGATGCTTGTTCAGTTGCGAAACCAGCGCCAGCACGCCGCCGCTGTCCGGCAGCCCCAAATTCAGCGCTTGGGTTAGATGCGTTAGAGCCTGATCCAACTGGCCCTGTTCGCGCAGGGCAACACCCAGGTTGGCGTGGGCCTGGGCCAATCCGGGCGCATGCTCGACCGCCTGACCATAGACAACCAGCGCCTGATCCAGCCGTCCTTGCGCCTTGAGCGCATTGCCCAGCGCCAACAGCACCTCGGCAAAGCCGGGACGCACGGCCAACGCCTGACGAGCGGCGTGTTCGGCTTCGGCGGCGCGATGGTCGCCGTTAAGCAGGGTGGCCAGATTGCACCACGCCTCGGCCAGTTCCGGCATTCTATCGAGCGCGGCTCGGAACGCGGCTTCGGCTCCGAGCGGATCGTCGGCGGCCATCAGCGCCGCGCCAAGGTTATAATGCGCGCCGGCAAAATCCGGCCGCAGCCCAACCGCGCGCCGCTGGAGCGCGATTGCCTCGATCAGTTCGCCCTGAGCCTGCAACGCCACGCCCAGACTGGACAGGATTTCAACCGACTCCGGTTGCAACTCGGCGGCACGGCGAAACCCGGCCACCGCCCCCGTCACTTGGCCTTGGGCCAACAAGCGCCGCGCCGCCGCAACCAGCCCCGCCACCTCGGGTTCGCGGTCGGCTTGGGGCGGGGCGGGGGCGGGGGCGGGGGCGGGGGGAGCGGGAGCACCACTCAAACTCGCCAGCGTGGCCTTGGCTTGGGCGTTGTCTGGCTGTAGCGCCAGGGCAAACCGACAACAGACCGCAGCCTCTTCCAAGCGGCCGAGTTCAACCAGCACCGAGGCCAGATTGGCTTGGAACAGCGGCTCCAGTCCCTTGACGCCAACGGCCCGACCGATCAAGTCGGCGGCCAAGACATGGTGGCCGGTCTGCGCCGCCAGCACGCCCAACAGGTGCAGGGTATCGGGTTGGTGCGGATCGACTTCTAGAATCCGATGGTAGAGTTGCTCGGCGTCGGCCAACCGTCCGGCTTGATGGTGTTCAATCGCGATCGCCACGGCTTCAGCCACGGTGGCCATGGTCTGTTCCTTATAAGGGTTGACACATTTGGCTTCGGAGACCACGGGGCCCCCCTAGCCCCTGGACTCGATTCCTTGGAATGGTGTCGCGTTTTGTGCCGACAACCGCTCCAGCGCGGCTCGAGCGGCCGGGACGCGCACCGCGCCGAAGCCACGCACAGCATCGGGACTCTCGGCGATCTCCAGAACCTGGCCGTGATTGGCCACGGACAGAGTGGGCAGCAGCCGACGCAGCGCCACCTCATAGGCCGCGAGCAGCGCCCGATCGAGCCGTCGGTCCGGCGTGCGGGCGAACGGATCCAGCCAGGTGTTGCGCAAGCCCTTTAAGCAGGCCACCCCCCGGAAGACCGGCAGTATCCAGGCCCCGAAGCTGATTTTGCGCGGTTCGGCCCCGGGCTGGTCAGCGCGTGCCAGCAACGGCGGAGCCAGATAGAAGCGCACACGGAAGCCGGGTTCAAACCGCACCGCCAGATCACGATGAAAGGCGGGATCGGACAGCAGCCGCGCCACTTCATATTCATCCTTAATCGCCAACAGCTTGAAATAGTTCCTCGCCACCGCTTCGGTCAGGGCTTCCTTGCCCGGCACCGCCCGCCGTTCAGCGGCGCGCACCTCCGCCACCACCCCCCGGTAGCGTTCGGCCAGGAACCGATCCTGGTACTGAACCAGGGTGGCGGCGCGACGCTCGATGACTTCGTCCAACGACGGCGACAGCCGGTGATGATCGGGTTTCCCGGCTGGATCTTCGGCGGCAGCGGCCAGAAGCGTGACCGCCTCGGAATCATCAGCGGCGCGCCGACCCCAGGCGAACGCGGCCAAATTCAACGCCACCGCCGTGTGGTTAAGCTCGATCGCCCGTTCCAATGCCGCCCGCGACACCGGAAGCAGCCCCTTTTGCCAAGCATAGCCGAGCAGGAACGGATTGGCGGCGACCGCGTCGCCCAACAAGGCTCCGGCGAGCGCGGTGGCGTCGATCACGCAAACTGCACCCGGAAATTGGTCTTCGCCACAAGCGGCGCGGATGTCGTCGAGCAGCCCGGCCATCGGCAAACGTGACAGGGGATCGCGGATGAAATCGGCGACGATGGTTTCGTGGCTGTTGATCACCGCGCGAGTCCGACCGGGAGCCATCTTCGACAAGGCATCGCCAGACCCGGCCACCACCGCGTCACAACCGATCACCACCGCCGCACCACCGGCCGCGATGCGCACGGCGTGGATCTGGTCGGGGGTCGCGGCCAGACGAATGTGACTGGTCACCGCCCCACCCTTTTGCGCCAGCCCGGCCATATCCAGGACCGAACAGCCTTTGCCTTCCAGGTGCGCGGCCATGCCCAGCAAGGCGGCGATGGTCACGACGCCGGTCCCCCCAACGCCCGTGACGGTAACGCCGTAGGGATGATTACCCAACGCCGGCAGCACCGGTTCGGGCAGGCCGCGAGCAATATCGTCCGCACTCTGCCCACCGGCCACGGCGACGGACGGTTTCAACCGGCCACCTTCGACGGTAACGAAACTGGGGCAAAAGCCATTCAGACAGGAAAAATCCTTGTTGCACGATGACTGATCGATCCGCCGCTTGCGCCCGAATTCAGTTTCGACCGGCACCACCGACAAGCAATTGGATTTCTTGGAACAATCGCCGCAGCCTTCGCACACCAGCTCGTTGATCACCACCCGCCGCGACGGTTCCTCCTGCGTGCCGCGTTTGCGCCGCCGCCGCAATTCCGCCGCACAGGTTTGGTCGTAGACCAGCGCGGTAACGCCGGGGACTTCGCGCAACCCGCGCTGAACCCGGTCGAGTTGGTCTCGGTGTTCGATGATCGTGCCGGGCGCAAAAGCGGTGCCGCGACCATATTTCTCCGGCTGGTCGCTCATGACCACGATCCGGACCACGCCTTCGGCCGCCAGTTGCCGGGTCAATCGGGCCACAGTCAAGCCACCGTCCATCGGCTGACCGCCGGTCATGGCCACGGCATCGTTGAACAGCAGCTTATAGGTCATGTTGACCTTGGCCGCGACCGCAGCCCGGATCGCCATCACCCCAGAATGAACATAGGTGCCGTCGCCCAGATTGGTGAACACATGCGGGGTCTCGGTAAATGGGGCCTGACCAATCCAGGACGCACCTTCGCCGCCCATCTGGGTGAAAGTCTCGGTGCGGCGGTCCATCCAGTGAACCATGTAATGGCAGCCGATCCCGGCCAGGGCCCGGCTGCCCGTGGGCACCACGGTTGAGGTGTTGTGCGGGCAGCCGGAGCAGAAATGAGGCCGACGCAACACCCGCGACGGATGGCCGCGATCGCGCTCGTGCTGATCCAGGAACGCCACCCGCTCGGCCAGCCAGTCGAAATTATGGATCTTCAACAGCCGTCGGCCAAGTTCGACCGCAATCCGCGCCGGAGACAGTTCTCCAGCGGACGGCAACAGCCACGCCCCGTGCTCGTCGAATTTGCCGACCACGCGCGGCCGAACATCGGCCTGCCAGTTGTACAACTGTTCCTTAAGCTGGTGTTCGATCAGACCGCGTTTTTCCTCCACCACCACGATTTCTTCCAGCCCTTCGGCGAAATGGCGGATACCGTCGCGCTCCAGCGGCCAGGACATGGCCACTTTGTACACAGACAGACCGAAATCAGCGGCCATGGCCTCGGAAATACCCAGATCATCCAGCGCCTGACGCACATCCAGATAGGATTTGCCGGTAGTGACCACGCCCAAACGCGGCCGGGGAGCCGCGATCATCACCCGGTCCAGGCGGTTGGCGCGCACGAAGGCCAGCGCCGCCCGCAACTTATGACGCAGCAGCCGCTCTTCCTGCTCCAGCGACGGGTCCGGCCAGCGAATGTTGAGTCCACCCGCCGGCAGATCAAAATCTGCCGGTAAAACATGGTCGCCCATGGCCGAAGAAATTGCCACCGATCCGGAACTGTCCACGGTTTCCGAGATGGTTTTAAGCGCAACCCAACATCCCGACCAACGCGACAACGCCCAGCCGAGCAGGCCGTACTCCAGCACTTCGGCCAACCCGGCCGGATTAAGCACCGGAATTAAGCTGTGGACGAAGGCATGTTCCGACTGGTGGGGCACGGTTGAGGATTTAGCGGCGTGGTCATCCCCGGCCAGCACCAGCACCCCGCCGTGGCGGGAAGAGCCGGCAAAGTTGGCGTGGCGAAAGGCGTCACCCGAGCGGTCCACCCCCGGCCCCTTGCCGTACCACAGCCCGAACACGCCATCATACCGCGCACCGGGAAACAGATTGACCTGCTGGCTGCCCCAAACCGCCGTTGCGGCCAGTTCCTCATTGATCCCAGGCTGAAAATGCAGGTGATGTTTTTCCAGGAACGGACGGACTCGCCACAATTCCTGATCCACCCCACCCAGGGGCGAGCCACGATAGCCCGAAATAAAGCCGGCAGTATTGAGGCCGGCGGCAAGATCGCGTCGCCGCTGCATCATCGGCAACCGCACCAAAGCCTGAGTTCCGGTCAGATACACTCGGCCACTGTCCAGAGTATATTTGTCGTCCAGGCTGGCCGTGGTCAGGTCCATAGGATAAGACATGACATCTTCAGTCCTTTCGCCTTCGGCGACCAGGGGCTTTACCCCTTGGAACCCCACCAGGGGCACCTAGCCCCTGGACCCAATTTCTTGGGAAAGTTCTGATTGTTGTCCTAAATATAGCGGGTCCAGGGCAAAGCCCTGGCCACCGAAGTCATGTGTGACCCCAGCCTTACGCATCAATGACAGTACCACCTCAGCAGCCCGTTCGCTGGGGGGCATGCCGCCTTCACCCAACCACAAGTCAACCTCGCTCACACCCTCGATCTGCTGTCGGCGCGCCTCCGGATCATCCAGCAACCGCGCCACCTCCGCCGCCAACAACGGCGGCCGGCATCGCTCCTGCAACAACTCCGGCACCAGAAGCTTATCAAGCATCACATTGACCAGATTAACATATTTGGTCTTGATCAACCGGCGGTACAAGAACACCGTCACCGGGTTGAGCCGATAGGCAACCACCGCCGGCAACCGGGCCAGGGCCAGTTCCAGCGACACGGTACCGGAGGCGGCCAAAGCGACCTTGGCTGCGGCGAAGGCATCAAATTTTTCCCGGTCGTCACGGATCAGGATCGACGGCACCGGCCAAGTGGCGATGGCGGCTTCGACCTGCTTGGCCATATCGGGCACCGTCGGCACTGCCGCCACCAACTCCGGCCGGGTTTGGGCCAGCAACCCCAACGTGCGGCCGAAATCGGGCAGCAACCGCGTCACCTCACCGGCCCGGCTGCCCGGCAGCACGGCGATGATTTTCTGTTTGGCATCAAGATTATGGGCCGCACGAAAACGGGCACCATCGCCTTGCCCGGCCTCGCCTTCAACCACCGGATGACCGACGAAGGTGCATGGCAAGCCTTCGCGTTCAAAATAAGGCGGCTCAAAGGGCAACAACACCATCAAGTGGTCAAGATAGGCGGCAATCTTACGGGCCCGCTCCGGACGCCAAGCCCAGACCGTGGGCGCGACATAGTGGATCAGCGGCACATTGCCATGCGGCCCTTGCCACTCACGAATTCGCCGCGCCAGGCGCAGATTAAAGCCAGGAGCATCGATCGTGACCAGAGCATGCGGATGCAACTGGCACACCGTCTTCACCGTCTGATCCAGACGCCGGATCAGGTTCGGCAACTTCGGCAGCAGTTCCAAGACCCCAAACAGCGCCAGTTCTGAAATCGGAAACAGCGACTCCAGACCTTCGGCGATCATGCGTTCACCGCCGATACCCGCGAATCTGATTCGCCCCTCGGTACGGGCCTTGAGCGCCCGCATCAGGCGCGCGCCGAGCAGGTCGCCGGAAGGCTCTCCGGCACTCAGGAAAATCAGGGGGAACGCCAAGGCCGCAGGGTTCACGGTTGCTGAACCTTAACGCCGATCACGAACAATCCGACGCGGTCGGCCGCCGCCGCCACCGCCGCTCGGCCAAGAATCAAGCTGCCGCCAGCTTCGACCACAATCCCGCGCAACCCAGCCGCCGCCGCTTGGGCGACGGTGGTTTCGCCGATGGTTGGCAGGTCAAGCCGGTGATCCTGCTTAGGCTTGCGCATCTTGACCAGCACGCCGCCCGGTCCCTCGCGGCGCAGGGCACCGCAGCGGTTAATCAGGGCATCGGTCCCCTCGATCGCTTCCACGCCCAGCACCAGCCCTTGTTGAACCACCACCGCTTGGCCAACATCCAACACCCCCAGTCCACGCGCGACTTCAATGCCGCGCGCGATATCGGCTTCGGCATCGATATCCGGGGACCAAGACCCGACCGGACCTTCGCCAACCAGCAAATCCGACAGCAGATCCTGAACCGCCACCACCCGAAAGCCTTCTTCCTCCAGCCCTGCGGAAACCGCCCGCAGCAAGCCGTCGTCACCAATCGCCTTGGTCACGATCCGGGTCAAAAACTTGGCCGCCCGCCAGTCCGGACGCAATTCCGTCCACGACGGCCGACGAACCCGGCCGGCGAAGACGATCTCTGAGACATTTTCGCGATGCAGGCGATCCAGGATATCACTAGCCGCACCCAGCCGGGCCCAAACATGAGCCACACCGGCCACCGTCTCCGGATCGCAATGCCCCTCCAGCGCGATCACGAACAAGTCGCGCCCGCCGGCATGAAGCGCTTCGATCAGTCTTGCCGGCAGCACGCCGCCACCGGCCAGGAGTCCGAGTTTAGGCGGCATTCTCCGCCCGTGGCTGACAGATCGGGCGCGCCGATTTGGCGCGGATGAAGGCCAGAATATCCAGAATCAGGGTATGCTCGGCGAACCCAGCCGCGACAGTTTCAACGCGCTCGGACAGGGTTCCCTCGGGGGCGAACAGCATACGATAGGCGGTACGCAACTGGCGGATATCATCACGACCGAAGCCGCGTCGCTCCAGACCGACCAGATTAAGGCCCGACAACCGGGCCCGATCACCCATGACCAGACCAAACGGAATCACATCGTTCTCAACCCCAGACATGCCGCCGATCATGGCATGAGCGCCGATGCGCACAAATTGATGGACCGCCGACAGTCCACCCAAAATCGCATAATCACCGATCACGACATGACCGCCGAGGGTGGCGTTGTTGGCCAGGATGACGTTGTCGCCAACGATGCAATCATGGGCGACGTGGGCCCCAACCATAAACAAACCATTGTCGCCGATCCTGGTCACCATCCCGCCACCGGCCGTGCCGGGATTCATGGTCACCTGCTCGCGAATCCGGTTGTTCTTACCGATGACCAGCTCCGAACGCTCACCGCGGAATTTCAAATCCTGGGGCGGATGGCCGATCGACGCGAACGGATAAATCACCGTACCCGCACCGATACTGGTATTGCCGGTCACAACGACATGAGAGGTCAGCCGCACGCCGTCGCCCAGCTCGACATCGGGACCGACCACGCAGAACGGCCCGATTTCCACACCTTCGCCAAGCCGCGCCGCCGTGTCAACCACAGCAGTGGAATGTACGGTTACGGTCATTTCTCGTCCAAAATCATCGCCGAATAGGTCGCTTCCGCACACAGGACATCGTTGACCTTGGCTTCGCCCCGAAACTTCCAAACGTTACCACGTTGACGCAACTTAGCAACATGAATGTAAACAGCATCGCCTGGAACAACCGGCTTGCGAAAGCGCGCCTCATCCACCGTCATGAAATAGACCAGTTTACCCTCAGCCTCGACGCCCAACGTCGCCACCACCAGCACCCCTGCGGTCTGGGCCATAGCTTCAATGAGCAACACCCCAGGCATTACCGGTCGTTGCGGAAAATGTCCCTGAAAAAACTGCTCATTAATCGTCACATTTTTGATACCGACAGCGCTACTGCCAGGTATCACCTGAACCACCTTATCGATCATCAACATCGGATACCGATGCGGAATCATCCGCATGATCCGTTCAATATCGATATCGGGCAGCATTACCGCCTTGTCGTCCGCCGTTCCGTCCATCACTCGTTCCTGTTGCCAAAAGCGGCGACACCCAACGCATCCGCCGCCGCTCCCGGTTAGGGAAAAATCACATCACCGCCAACGTCACTTTCCGGACTTGGGCGGAATCTTGATCGCAACCTGAGGCAACTTCACATTCAGCTTTTCGAGCACGGCCAAGGTCAAATCGGCGCTGTTATCGAAAGTCATCGTAACATGCTTGAGCAACACGAGATTAACCTCTTTTTCCCGCGCCACTTCACCGATGATCTCATTCATCGCCTTCAGTAGGGTCTGCCGAGCCTCGTTAACCGCCTGTTCGAGGTTGCGTTGCCGCGTCTGCACATTGCGCTGAACTTCGGCAATTTGCTTTTCAAAATCGCGCCGCTTGGCCGCGAACGCATCCTGCGACAACGTTGTCCGCAGCCTGGCCAACTCCTGATCAGCGACCCGAAGTTTTTCCTCCTGGGGGGCAATTTCCTTGCCATAAGCTTCCGCCTGAGCGGTTGCGGCCTTCTGAATGCTTTGGGCAGCCTTCGACTCTTGCAGAATCAACTGCACATCGACCACAGCGACGACCGGCGACTTAATTTGCGCCCCGGCCTGCCCCGTGGCTGCGGCCGTCATTGCCGCCACCACCACCGCCACGCCGGCCAGCCGCCGGCAGATTTTCGTGATCATGATCTAGAACCTAGTCCCAAAGCTGAAACGGAAGAATTCGGTCTTATCAAACTTCTCTTTGGCCACCGCCTGGGCCAGATCGACCCGAATCGGCCCAAAGGGCGATTTCCACGACACACCGGCACCGCCGGACATGCGCAACGACTCGACATCCCGCACATTAGGATCGCTGAACCCAACCTGGCCCGCAGTACCGGCGTCGCTAAAAACATGCCCGCTCAGTCCGAATTCTTCCGGCAAGCCCAGCGGGAACGACATTTCCAGAGAGGCGCGTGCGAAGTTGGTGCCGCCGAGCGCATCACCGGAGGTGGTATCACGAGGACCAACACCGGCGGTCTGAAAGCCGCGCAGATTGTCCCCCCCCAGAAAGAAGCGATCGGCGATCTTCAGCTTATTGCCGACACTGACGATATGGCCGGCATCGCCGGTCAGGCTCAGAATCCACTGATCGGCAACTGGGTAATAGCCGCCGGCACCAAACCGGTTGCGAATATACTGGGCATCACCACCCACACCGGCAAAATCGGTGCCGTAGCGAACATAGAAGCCTCGGGTTGGCGTGAGCTTGCTGTTACGCGCGTCGTAGATCAGATCCTGACCAACCATCGACACCACCCGGGTGCCTTTCTGATCTTGAATATAACGTGACGCATACCACGGCACATTGCTGATCGCCGCCTGAGACAGACTGTAGACCAGCCGCTGGCGCAGCTTGTCGGCCAAAGGATACGCGGTCCGCAACGAGAAACCGGTATCTTGCTCGTCATAGGAACTGCGCGCCTGGTTATCCTTGGTAACATGGAACACATCGAAGCCAGCCGAAACGTCACGATCCAGAAAGTAAGGTTCGGTAAAGCTCAGATCGTATTCCTGACGACGACCCGACAGCGTCGCACCGATGCGCAAATCCTGACCGCGACCAAGCAAATTGCGTTCACGAATACTGAAGTCGCCCAAAGGCCCATCAGCGGTTGAGAACCCAGCCCCGAACGACAATTCACCAGTCGATTGCTCTGTCACCTCAACTTGAACCACGGTCTGGTCCGGCTGGGCACCATCGACCTGATTAATATTGACCTTCTCAAAGTAGCCGAGATCACGAATTCGCTGCTCAGACTGCTTAAGTTTAGAATTGTTGATCGGATCGCCTTCAGCCAGCAGGAACTCACGCCGAATGACCTTGTCCAGCGTACGCGAGTTGCCCGTGATTTCAATGCGTTCAACGAACACCCGCGGTCCCTCATTGACCTCATAGGTCAAGTCAATCGACAGGGTCTCGCGGTTGCGCTGAACCTTTGGCTTAATGTCAACAAACGGGTACTGCAGATCATTAACCACTGTGGTCAACTCGGCAACGGTCTTTTCGACTTCGCCGGCGTCGTACCAGTCCCCCTCCCCGGTACGCACCCCACCACGAATTCGCTCCACATCCAACCCCTTAAGGTTGGTGGTCATGTTGACCTTACCGATATGGTAGCGCTCACCTTCTTCGATGGTGAAGGTGATGTAAAAATCCTCTTTATCCGGAGCCAGTTCGGCCACTGCCGAGACCACCCGAAAATCGGCGAAGCCTTCAGCCAGGTAATACTTGCGCAGCAGCTCCCGGTCATAAGCCAAGCGATCCGGATCGTAGCTGTCATCGCTAGACAAAAACCGGTACCAGCGCGACTCCTTGGTCATGATGTGTTCGCGCAACGTGCCGTCGCCGAATTTTTCGTTGCCGACGAAGGTGATCCGCCGCACCCCTGTGCGCGCCCCCTCATCGATTTCAAACACCAAATCAACGCGGTTTTGTTCCAACTGAATAATTTTTGGCTCGACCGTGGCGGCGAAACGACCATTGCGCCGGTACAGTTCCAGAACGCGTTGCACGTCGTTCTGAACCCGAGTCCGGGTATAAACCACACGCGGGCGAGACTGAATTTCAGTTTGAAGCTGATCTTCCTTCAGCCGCTTATTACCTTCGAAAGCAATGCGATTGATGATCGGGTTTTCCACCACAGCCACCACCAGCGCATTGCCATCGCGGCGCAAAGCGACATCGGCAAACAGGCCGGTCGCGAACAGCGCCTTCAGCGATTGATCAATTTTGGCCGGATCGAACGGATCTCCTCGCGCCACCACCAGATAGGAGCGAACCGTTTGCTCTTCGATTCTCTGGATACCACCAACCCTGATCTCGGAGATGGTGCCGCCGGTAAAAACCTGGGCAACCGAGCGGCCGGTATCGGCAGGCAAAGCCGCCACGACCGTCCTCGAAGGCTGCGCCGCAGCCCCTAGAGTGGCCCCACAAACGCCGACCACGGCCAGAGCAGCCGCCCATCTTTTCGACCTGCCAATCCCCTTGCCGATCAAAGCACCGCCCTCCCGCTATTCGTTTTGCCGTTCCGGACACCACACATGCGCCGCCCCCGGAACCGACATGCCGACTCCCCACCCCGTCCCGACCGCGAGCCGCACCAGAACCACCACCCGATCCTGAAGCAAAACCGCCGAATCCGTCAGAAAAACAATCCCATAACAAACTCAACCACCCGAAGATGCACGAGATCGTTCCAGGTGGCGAAAACCATAAGAGTTAATACCAGAGCCAAGCCGATGCGAAAACCATATTCTTGCGCTCGCTCGCTCAGCGGTCGACCGCGAATCGCCTCGATGCCGTAGAACATCAGGTGACCACCATCAAGCAATGGTATGGGAAACAGGTTGATAAGCCCAAGATTTATGGACAGCATGGCGATAAACCAGATCAACGACACCAACCCATTCCGTGCCACATCGCCCGACATTTCGGCGATGCGCAATGGGCCGCCGAACTCTTCGGTTCCGCGCGCGCCAACCATCATCTGCCCGATCGCGGCCAAGGTTTCGCGACTGATGGAAACGGTTTCATCCACGGCCCGCAACACGGCCGAAAACGGATCATACTGACGATAGGCAATCGCCCGGCCGATGCTCAACCGTCCAACGGTTTGGGTGCTTCCATTCCGATCGTTGACCCTAACGGCTTCCGGGGTTGCCTGAAGCTCGATCTTCCGTCCGCCACGCTCAACTGTGATCTGCAACGCTTGTCCTGGACTCCGACGTACGATTTGCATAACTTGATCAAAGGATTCCACCACCGTACCGTCGACTGACAGAATGGTGTCGCCGGCAGTCAAGCCAGCGCCTTTTTCATCCAGGCCGACCACAGATCCGATCACCGGTGCCGAATGGGCACCGACGCCGAGCACTCCGAACGAGAACCGAACCAGCCCGAACAGTCCGCTGGTGGTGGAGTCACGAGGGGTTGCCGAAAGCACGACCAGCCGCCCGTTGCGTTTAACGGTCATGGCCAGGGTGCGCCCCGGTGCCGCACGCACGATTTGCTGCAACTGTTCAAACCGCTCCACCGCCACCCCATCGATGGCTGTGACAGCATCACCAATCACAAACCCTGCCGCCTCGGCGGCACTTCCCGGCTGAATTTTACCGATCACGGCCGGAACGAAAGGCTGGCCGGAAGTCATGAACAGCAGAGCCAAAACCACCACCGCGAACAGGTAGTTGGCCAGCGGCCCGGCGGCAACGATGGCGATCCGTTGCCCAACCCGCTTGTGATAAAAGGAGACCGCTTTTTCCTCGGCGCTCATCTCCGTCACCCGTTCGTCGGGGGTGCTGGCGGCGTCGGCATCGCCGAACATCTTGACGTAGCCCCCCAGCGGAATAGCGCAACACTTCCAACGGGTGCCGGCGACATCCGTGTAACCGAACAGCTCGGGACCGAAACCAAACGAGAAAACTTCCACCTTGACCCCACAGCGCCGCGCGATCAGGTAGTGGCCAAACTCGTGGACGAAGATCAGGATGGTCAGCACGACCAGAAACGGCAGCAGGTAGGTCCACAATCCGGCGATGATGTGCATGGAGTAACCATCCCAATCAAGTGGGTCCAGGGGCGTTTCGCCCCCGGACCCGCTATTTAAACCAAGGTTCTGGCGTACCGCCGCCCTTCGCCATCCAGCCGACGAACATCATCCAGACTATGCAACGGACCATGCGCCACCACCGCCAGCGTACCCTCGACCACCCGCTCGATATCCAGAAACCCGATTCGCCGGTCTAGAAACGCCTGGACCGCGATCTCGTTGGCCGCGTTCAGAACAGTAGGCGCACCGCCGCCAGCCTGCAAGGCTGCCCGCGCCAGCCGCAACGCTGGAAACCGGATCGGATCGGGAGCCTCGAAGGTCAGGTCGCCCGATTTAACCAGATCCAGACGCGCCGCCGGAGTCGCCATCCGCGCTGGCCAAGCCAGGGCGTAGGCGATCGGGGTCCGCATGTCCGGCGTGCCGAGTTGAGCCAGAACCGAACCATCGATATATTCGACCAAACTGTGAATGACTGATTGCGGATGAACCAGGACATCAATTCGATTTTCCGGCACTTCGAACAGAAAATGGGCCTCAATGATCTCCAGACCCTTATTCATCATTGTCGCGCTGTCGACCGAAATCTTGGCCCCCATGTCCCAGGTTGGGTGCGCCACCGCCTGTTCACGAGTGGCCACCGCCATCCGCTCGCGAGTCCAGGATCGGAACGGTCCACCAGATGCGGTCAGAATCAGCCGTTCCACCGCTTCCCGCCGCTCAAAGTCGAACACCTGAAAGATCGCGCTGTGCTCGCTGTCCACCGGCAGCAGGGTGGCACCCGACTCGTGGACCAAGCGCATCATCAATTCGCCGGCACAAACCAGGCATTCCTTGTTGGCGAACGCCACCACCGCGCCCCGACCGACCGCAGCCAAGGTCGGTTCCATGCCAGCGGCACCGACGATCGCCGCCATCACCCAATCGGCCGCCGGACGCAGGGCTGCCTCGACCACCGCCACAGCCCCAGCCGCCACGTCAACCCCGGTTCCGGCCAAACCGTCCTTCAGCTCCTGGTAATGATTTGGATCGGCGATCACCGCCAGCGCGGGCTTCAACTGCCGAGCCTGCTCGATCAACAACGCAACATTGCGGCCGGCGGTCAACGCCTCAACCTGAAAGCTGCCGGGGTCACGTCCAATCAAATCGAGGGTTTGCGTGCCGACCGAACCGGTCGAGCCCAACACCGTTACCCGACGCGGAACCTGCGCCGTCCGGGTCCGTGCTACCACCATGCGTATGTCGCTCCCCACGCCCACTGCACCACGCCCAAAATCGGCGCCGCCGTCAACAGCCCGTCGATGCGATCCAGGAGGCCGCCGTGCCCGGGGATCAGATCACCGCTGTCCTTCAATTTGTGCCGACGCTTGATCGCCGACTCGAACAAATCGCCAGCCTGCGCCGCCACCGCCAACAAGGCACCGAAACCGCCAGCCAATTCTGGCCGATGACCACCGGTAAACGCCACCAATGCCCAGCCAACGACGAAGGCGCAGCCCATGCCGCCGATCAACCCAGCCCAGGTCTTTGATGGGCTGATGCCCGGTGCCAATCGCGGCCCGCCGATCAACCGCCCGGCGGCATAAGCACCGCTGTCGGTTGCCCACACCACGGCCAGAAGATAGTAGATCAGCATCATTCCACCCGGGTCGGGCTGGCGGCGAAGCCAAATCACACTGAGCACAAACGCGGCAAAATAAGGCACACCAAACGCGACCCAAAACCGGGTGACAATGGAAACCTTGACCCCCGGAGCCAACCCCAGCCCGGCACAAGAAAGCACCACCACGAAACAGACCAGAGTGGCGACGAGACCGGCCACGGTGCCGGCGACCACCGCTGCGGCCACCACCACCGCCATCGCCGTCAGCGACAGCGCGGTGACCACCGGTGCCGAGCTGGCACCAAATTCGGCCGAGACTCGCGGTGCCACCATCCGTTCCCATTCCCGCCCGGAAATCAAGGCGGCAAGCCCGACCAGGGTTAAAAACACCCAGCCACCGACATAAACCCCGGCCAAAACCAGAGGTGCCAGCACCAGCGCAGACAAAACCCGCCTGATCAGTTCGGCCATTTCACCCTGTCCCAACCGAGGCACCATAGCGCCGGTCCCGACGGTGGAATTCACGAATTGCGCCTTCCAGGTCGCAGCGGGTGAAATCCGGCCACAAGGTGTCCAGAAACACCAATTCAGCGTAAGCCCCCTGCCACAGCAAAAAATTACTCAGCCGCTTTTCGCCGCTGGTGCGGATGATCAAATCCGGATCAGGCAGACCATTGGTCTGCAACACGCCAGCGAAATTCTCTTCATTGATTTGGCTTGGCTGGAGTCGTCCGGCATAAACCTCTTCCGCCAGTCGTTTAGCCGCCAATACGATCTCCTGGCGCGCCCCATAACTGAGCGCGATCACCAAGGTAATCGCGGTGTTGTCGCATGTGGTTTGTTCCGCGTTATCGACCAGGCGGATGATATCTGGTGCCAGCCTTTCACGATCACCGATCACACGCAGGCGCACACCGTTCTTGTGCAGATCGGCGATTTCCGCCCTCAAAAACAGCCGCAGCAACTGCATCAGTTCTGCAACTTCCGATTCCGGCCGCCCCCAGTTTTCCTGGGAAAAACTGTAAAGCGTAACCGTACTGATACCCAGATCGCACGCGGCCTTGACCACGCTCCGGGCCGCCTCCACCCCTTTGCGATGACCGGCCACGCGCGGCAACCCGCGCGTACGCGCCCAGCGGCCGTTGCCATCCATAATAATGGCGACGTGCCTGGGCGGAGCCTGCACAACCTCAGAAATACCTTCACGCATCCGCTCAGACCTGCAAAATATCCCTATCCTTACCGGCAAGCAGCTCATCAATTTTCCTGATGTGCGTGTCGGTCAAGACCTGAACTTTCTCCGACCAGATCTTGTGTTCATCCTGGCTGATCGTGTTGGCCTTTTCTTGCTTCTTCAGCATGTCCATGCCATCTCGCCGGACATTGCGCACCGCCACCCGCGCTTGTTCGGCGTATTTGTTGGCGACCTTAACCAGTTCCAAGCGCCGCTCCTGATTGAGATCCGGAATCGGCACGCGAACGGTCTGGCCTTCGGTCTGAGGATTCAGGCCCAGTCCGGCTTCACGAATCGCCTTTTCAACCGCCTTGACCATGCCCCGATCCCAGACATGGACCGTGATCAGCCGTGGCTCGGGCACACCGATGGTGCCAACCTGAGTGAGCGGCATGGTGTTGCCATAGGCTTCGACCGTCACCGGTTCCAGCAGACTGGCTGAAGCACGCCCGGTACGCAACCCGGCGAACTCCTTGCGCAAGGTTTCCAACGCGCCATCCATGCGGCGATTGACGTCGGAAAGGTCAGGATCGGCCACGTTATCCCTCTTCCGTAACAATGGTGAATCGGCCACGTCCGGCAATGACTTCGGCGAAGCCGCCGGGCGTGTGAATGGAAAAAACCAGGATTGGGATCTTGTTTTCCCGCGCCAAGGCAATGGCGGTTGCGTCCATCACCCGCAGTTCCCTAGACAGCACATCGAGATAGGTCAAGCGGTCATAGCGAACGGCATCGGGCACCAGATGCGGGTCGGCGGAATAGACACCATCAACCTTGGTCGCCTTGAGCAGCGCGGTGCAGCCCATTTCCGATGCGCGCAGAGCCGCGGCGGTGTCGGTCGTGAAATAGGGATTGCCGGTACCAGCGGCAAAGATCACCACCCGGCCCTTTTCCATGTGGCGCGCGGCGCGGCGGCGAATGTACGGTTCGCACACCGTGATCATGGGAATCGCCGATTGCACCCGGGTCTGAACCCCGATTCGTTCCAGCGCGTTCTGCATCGCCAGCGCGTTGATCACAGTCGCCAGCATGCCCATCGAATCGGCGGCAGCCCGCTCCATACCACCAGCGGCACCGGTAATGCCGCGATAGATGTTGCCACCGCCGATGACCAAGCACACCTGCACGCCCATTGCCACCACAGCCTGAATTTCGCTGGCGACTCGCTCCAGGGTGGTGTTGTCCAAACCATAATCCCGGTCGCCCATCAGGGCTTCGCCCGAGACCTTGAGCAAAACCCGCCGAAAACGGGCACCGGCGGTCGTCTTGGCTTTGCTCTCAGACATCCGACGCCCCTTTCTCGTTCAGGCCTGACCGGCCACGGCCGCAACCTCGGCCGCAAAATCCGCCGATCCCTTTTCGATGCCTTCGCCCAGTGTGAAGCGCACAAAGCCCGTAACCGTGATTGGCGCGCCGGCTTCCTTGGCCGCCGCTTCAACGACCTGGCTAACTTTGCTCTCGCCATCAATCACATAAACCTGCTCCAGGAGTACCACTTCTTCGTAGTACTTGCGCAGCCGGCCTTCAACCATCTTGCCGATGATCGATTCCGGCTTGCCGCTGGCGCGGGCCTGATCGGCCAGCACCGCCCGCTCGCGATCGAGCTTAGAAGCATCAACCTGATCGATGGTCACCGCATCGGGACGAGCGGCGGCGATGTGCATCGCGATCTGCTTGCCGACCTCGGCCAGCTTCTCAACCTTACCCGCCGACTCGAGAGCAACCAGCACACCGATCTTGCCCAGGCCAGGGGCAATACTGGTGTGAACATAACTGGCGACCAGCCCCTGACTGACTTCCAGCCTAGCCGAGCGACGCAGGTTCATGTTTTCACCGATGGTCGCGATCAAGGCGGTCAACGCCTCGGCCACAGTCTGACCACCACCCGGCACTTGGGCCGCACGCACCGCCTCGACATCATTGCCGTTTCCAGCCAACGCCGCCTGCGCCATGGTCACAGCCATGGCCTGGAAACGGTCGTTGCGGGCGACAAAATCGGTTTCCGAATTCAGCTCAATCACCGCCCCGACGGTGCCGCTGGTCGCGACGGCAACCAACCCTTCGGAAGCAACCCGGCTGGCCTTGCGCGCCGCCGCTGCCAAACCCTTTTTACGCAGCCAATCGACCGCCGCTTCCATATCGCCCGCGTTCTCGACCAGCGCCTTCTTGCAATCCATCATGCCGACGCCGGTCATTTCACGCAGTTCTTTGACCTTTGCCGCCGAAATCTCGGCCATTGTCAGACCTCATTAGTTCGCTCGGGGTCGCTGTGCGCCCCATAATTTGGTTCCCGCCATCGGGGGACGAGTGGCACCGACACCCACATTCTTCAAGGGTTCAGAGGATGCTTGCCCCCTGAACCCTGACCAGAAACGCTAAAAAACGATCCCGGGCTTGCGTTTGCGGATGCTGAAGGGTGCCCGATCAGGTGCCTTCGCCTGCCTCACCCGCTTCCGGCAGCACTTCCATCGGCAGCTCTTCCCGCCCACCAACGTCGATGCCAGCCGCAGTCATTTCTGCCTGCAAGCCATCAAGCACCGCACCGGAAATCAGATCGCAATACAGATCGATCGCACGCAAGGCATCATCGTTACCCGGTACTGGGAAGGCGATGCCATCTGGATCGGAATTGCTGTCGATCACCGCCGCAACCGGAATGCCCAGCTTGTTGGCTTCCTTGACCGCGATCGATTCCTTATTGGTGTCGATGATGAACAGAATGTCGGGCAGGCCGCCCATTTCCTTGATTCCGCCCAGCGCCCGTTCCAGCTTATCGCGCTCACGGGTCAGTTGCAGAACTTCCTTCTTGGTCAGGCCCAAGTGACTTTCGCCCAAACGATCGTTCATCTCGCGCAGACGCTTGATCGACAGCGAGATCGTCTTCCAGTTGGTGAGCATGCCGCCCAACCAGCGATGGTTGACGTAATACTGGCCACAACGCTTCGCGGCTTCGGCCACCCGCTCTTGCGCCTGACGCTTGGTGCCGACGAACAACACCCGGCCCCCAGCCGCGACCACATCACGAACCGCAGCCATCGCCCGATGCAGCATCGGTACCGACTGTTCCAGATCGATGATGTGAACCCCGTTGCGGACCCCGAACAGGTACGGCTTCATCTTGGGGTTCCAACGGCGGGTGTGGTGACCAAAGTGGACACCGGCTTCCAATAGCCGGCGCATGGAATAGGTAGGAAGAACGGCAAAACCAAAAACGGATGGTCGATCAGTTTGTGCAGCATTGGTTGATGAACAGCGATGGTACATTCAAGGTGGCCTCGACCACCTTCCATTCGCCGACAGAGTTTGAAACACTGCTGGAGCAACATTTACGGCATATTGTCTTGGAGCTGCTTGGCGATCTGCCGGAAATCCATCGGGCGCGTTGGCAAAAGGGTTCTCCCTTTCGTGGTCTGGAGAGTTTTGAAATAGAGCATGCGCAGATTTTTTTTGGTCGCACGCAGGCCAGAAATATTGTACGCGAACAACTGACGGCTCAGGTGGAAGCAGGCCTATCGTTTCTGCTGGTGACAGGTGCCTCGGGAAGCGGCAAATCCTCGTTGGTGAAAGCGGGTTTGCTGCCGGACCTGTTGCTGCCGGGCATGCTCCCTGGGATAGGTATGGTGCGGTGGGCGGTGATGCGTCCTTCGGATGGCAGTGATCCCAGTCAAGCATTGTCTGCCGCGCTGCTCTCTTCCCAGGCATTGCCAGACCTGCCGGTGGGGCGTGCGTGGCCACCGGAGAGCGCGGAGCATCTGGCGCAGGCGGTGACCGAATGCCTGCATCAACAGGCGCGTAAAATGGAGCTTTCCTCTGCTTGGCGACCCCTGTTTTTACTGGTGGTGGATCAACTGGAGGAATTGTTTGCGGAAACGGTTGGCACCGACGCGCGCGCCGCCTTTGTTGTGGCCTTGGAGCGGTTGACGCGCCAGGGCAATACGGCTGTCGTGGCCACCCTGCGCAGCGATTATTATGATCGACTGGAGAGGGTGCCACAACTGGCGGCTATGAGTGCGGGGGCCGGTTGTGTCCTGCTCCTGGCACCCAACGATGCTGAAATTGGACAGATTATTGTCCAACCAGCCCATGAGGCCGGTCTGTCCTATCAGATGCACCCCACAACGGGCATTCCCTTACATGAAACACTACGGGCCGCCACAACGGCAGAGGCGGGTGTATTGCCGCTGCTCCAGTTTACGCTGGAACAATTGTGGCAGAGACGCACGGAGTTAGGCGAGTTGACCTATGACGCCTATGCCGAACTGGGCGGGCTGAAAGGGGCCATTGGGCAACGTGCCGAGGATATATTTCAGGCGCAACCGCCGGAAGTGCAGAAGGCACTGCCCAAACTGTTGTTCACGCTGGCGCGGGTAGAACAGGGGGGAAAGGGTAAATCCTCTTCCATTTTGGCGCGACCGGCCATGCCATCCGCCTGGACGGCGGGCAGCCCGGAATCTCTCCTGGCAGAGGCCATGCTGGCCGTGGAGGCGCGTTTGCTGGTGAAAGATGAGCAAGGCTTGTTGCGCGTTGCCCATGAAGCACTGCTCTCTCACTGGCCCCGTGCGGCAGACATTGTCAACCGGGATCGGGCCGATTTAGAACTGCGGGCACGGTTGGATTTGTCCGAGGCTCTCTGGCGATCAGCCGCCACCAAAGACCAGGAAAGTCTGCTGCTCCATCCTGGGTTGCCGTTGGTGGAGGCGGAAGATTTACTCGCCCGGCGCAAAAGTGAGTTGGAAACCCACCTGGTGACCTTTATCTCGGTATCCAGTCTCCATGCCCAGGCCAAAGCCAGAAAAAAATTACGGCGTCTGAAACTGGTCGCCAGTGGTTTTGCCATTTTGGCCGCCATGGCCATCGGCTTCGCCATCATGGCCAATTATCAAAGCATGATAGCCAAACAACAACGTCGAGCGGCAGAAATACAACTAGAGGTCAGTTTGGCTGGACGTGGTACACTGTTGGCCAAGGAGCAGCACTGGTCGGAGGCAAAGTCGGTTTTTCGTACCGCTATTGCCTTGGATGATCAGTCGGAACGCTCTGCCCTGCCGGTGTTGCTCGGTTTTGCCAACGCCAACATGCGTACACCAGACCCCTATACGATGGTCGATATGGAGGATGCTGTCACCGCTGTTGCCGTCGCGCCAGACGACAAAACGATGGCTGTGGGTCTGGCCAATGGTGTCATTGTGTGGATGGATCGCTTGACAGGGCGGCGCATCTCCCGCACCGTCGATCACAACAGTGCCATTGCGGCCCTTGCCTTTTTGGAGGGTGGTCGCTATCTGGTTTCCATCGGGCGTGATGCGCTGGTCCAGCAGATTGAGGTTGCCACACATCGGGTCCAATACCGCAACCAGGCCCCGGATCTCGCTATCCGGTTGGCTGTTCCTGTGCCTGCCCTGAATCAACTGGTTGTCCTGGCTGAACAAACGGGGGAAAGTGGCAAAGGTCAGATATCTTTTATGCGGCTTGAGAGCGGCGAGTGGACGCGCACCATAAACATTGCGACCAACGAAACCCAGGTCTCTGCGCTGGCAGTCACCCCGGATGGCAGTCGATTGTTGTTGGGCAGTATAGATGCCACGTTGCAGGTCAATCTGAAAGATCTCAGCCTGATGCAGACTTTGAGTGGCTCTATCGGTTTGGATGGCCATGTCCTCATGAATGCCCATTATGTGACCGCCATCGCGATCAGTGACGATGGACAGAGTGCGACCATAGGCACCAGTGATGGTGTTTTGGAACAGTGGGATCTTCAAACCAACAAGCAGATTCATAGCAGCAGAGTGGTATTGAGTGGCATCAACACGGTCATTCTGCCGACAGGTAGTCGTGACTTGGCGTTGATCGGTACCAATACGGCACTCCTGGCGGCAGAATGGGATGTGACGAGTCATATTAAAAAACTTCAGTCAGATATAGAACCAGTGACCGCTCTGGCGCGCTTGGGGGATGGCGGTGCTGTGTCTGGCGGGGAGGATCGCAAAATAGCCGTGTTTGAGCCAATCAGGGCGACTTTGGATGAGGTGGCCAAGGAGACAATGCCGCGGCGGTTGACTGATTTGGGCCTGGTGCCCAGATTGGACATCTCGAAGGGACAAAAATTTTTGCTTTCCTACGGCATCTTGGATCGGGAATTGACCTTTCTTGATGCGGGGCTGGGTCGTATTTTAACCACCCAGAGGCTGCCATCCACCATTCTGAGAGCTTTATTTTTGCCGGAACCGGGTAAAATTCTGGTTGCTATGGAAAAAGGGCGACTGGTCGTCTGGAACATGGTGGAGAAACAGGAGGAGCGTGTTCTTCTTTCCGAGGGTGCCGAGTGGAAAGAGATGGAAGTGGCCCGTGGTGTACCCAGGGCCGTGACCGTCGATGCCCAGGAGATGCTGACACTGTGGGACACGCACAATGGTGTTGCTCTACAGACGTGGAAGGCAAATCGGTTGGAAAAACAGGAGTCTCATATCGCCCTCTCCGACCGGGGCGAGCATGTGGTTCTTGGCCATGCCAATGCTTTGACCTTCTGGCGGGTAGGTCAGTCACAGCCTGTGTGGTCCACTGCGTTCAAAAGCAACGAAGTTTTGATGTCGATGGCATGTTCTGCCGACGGCAAACGGGTTGTCTCTGGACACAGCAATGGTTTACTCCGGGTTTGGGATGGGGCGGATGGCCGGGTGCTTGCGACCATTCATGGCCATGAAGCGGCGGCCATGGCGGTTGCCATCACCACCGACGGACAGCATATTGTCTCGGGTGGTCGGGAGGGGACACTCAAGATTTGGAGTGCCGAAACCTTCAAAGAGATGTTTTCCGCCAAAGGTATACCGCCTGTGTTCTCGGTGTTGGTGGCACCGAATGGGACCGTGATTGCTGGCGTCATGGGGGATTCCAAGGTCTATGGCAAGGTGGATGCCTTGATGTGGTCGCCTGGTCGGGTGGCGCATTATCTGGCGACAGAACAGGGTTTGCCCATGGCACGCGCCGCTTTGGGGTCAGATCCGGCCCATGTGCCCTCTTTAGAGACCATGCGCCGGTGGTTTGCCCTGCGCCATGACTGGGTGTCGGTGGATGCCGTGTCGATGGGTGTGGCTGCTCCACTGGCCGAACTGTTGGAACGTGAAAAGCGGAGTGAAGCTCTGGCCGCTTTGCAGTCATTGGTGTCCGCCACGACAGACCCGGAAGAACAGATCTATTTGAATCTATGGCAAACGCATCTGCAAAATGATCCAAAAAGCTTCTTTCTGGCGGCAGAAAACAACGACATGGTTACATTGGATGCCATGATCGGATATGGAATATCGTTAAATGTGACCGATCCAGAGGGTATGACAGTCCTGCATTATGCGGTACGCAACGGGCATCTGGAGGTGCTCAAACGACTCCTGGCCGCTGGTGCCGATCCCACCGTCAAGGACAACTATGGACGCACACCGTTGCTGGCCAATATGCGGTTGGATATTTCCGTGGCCGATCTTTTCCTGAGGGCAGATGGTGACATCAATGCCCAAGACAAAGAGGGCAGAACATTGCTGCACTTTGCAGCATTCCAGGGAAACAAGGAGAGCATCCGATATTTGCTGGATCACGGCGCACGCCGGGACATCAAAGATACCGATGGCAAAACAGCGTATGACCATGCGCTACACGGCACAAAGGAACGGGATGCGTGGGAAGGGCAGGATATTCTCGACAGTCTGAAATAGGATCTATGTGAATGTGCCAGTTGTTAAAAATTTCTGAACCAATTGGAAAGCATGCTCGGAAAAGACTAATCCCATGTGGATGATGGGTAGGGTTTGGTGCGCTTTGGCCCCATCCAGGTAAGTCTCGGAGACAGCAATGGTGCCATCGTTTGGTTCTCCGATTCCCCAGAGTTTGCGTCCCATCCCCAGCAGTGAGTGGTCTCCAGCCAGGATGCCAATTTCTCGTCCAGGGGGGGCGTGGGCAAATCCTCCCCCTTTCAAGGCGCGGGTGAGGCTTTTCCCCAGGACGACACGTCCCCAAGTCCATTGGGCTATTTTTTGCGCCGCCACATTGCCCCGAAAAGGGGTTCCCATGGCCACCATGCGACCGATGCGGGCCTGCGGATAGCGATGTAGCATCTCCAAGGCGACCATCCCTCCCAGGCTGTGACAGACCAGATGGACCTGACCAGGCAGGGCATGGCGCATCATGGGACCAAATTGTTGTTCCAAAAAGTGCCAGAGATCGTGACTACTCTCTTCCACGCTGGCGTGGACAGTGCGGTAGCGAAACAGCAGGGTTCGGTAGGCCGACCGCCGTAAACGCAGAGCCAGTAGCTGCATCTCCGTACCGTTCATCCAGAGGCCATGGACCAAGACAACGGTTGGCTGGTTGTCTGTTTGTGGTGTTACAAAGCGGTTATTGCTCATCCTTTTTGCCATATCCTGTGGGGGGGTGCGCCGGGTTATGCAGCATGAAACAGGCGGGTTGTCGGTGTCAAGGGCAGGCAAAATGTGATAACCCGGTAAAAAACTCGTTGCAACCCGGACGAGAGCATCCCATACTTCCCGTTTTTATGCCATGATGCGTGGCGGGGGTGGTGCATGAGTGGGACAATGACGACCTCCAGGCAGGGTATGGTTCTTCTGTGCGGGGAGGAGGTGCCCTACCTGCTGGTGCGCGTGCGCAGTCGCAGACGGTTGAGCGTGCAGGTGGATGGCCAGGGGATGCTTCAGGTGCGTATTCCGTGGCGGGTGACGGTCTCTCAGGCCGAGCAGTTTCTGGGGGAACAGGCCGCATGGATTGTGCAACAACGTGCATTGGCCCAGCAAAAACCTGTGTTGCAAGAGGGGGCGATGCTGCCTTTGCTTGATGGTGCGGTGCGGTTGCATTATGGTGCGGCGCAGATCCGGCCCCTGGTTCAGGAGGGTGAACAGTTGTGGGTGGCGGATCGGTGTCGTGAGCGGTCGGTGTTGGCGGGATTGCTGGAACAGTGGTATCGATATCAGGCACTCCAATATCTGCCCACCCGATTGGAGACATGGTCGGCCAAGATGGAGATCTCCTTTGCGCGTCTTGTCATTCGCAGCCAAAAGAGCCGATGGGGCAGTTGCTCAACGCGCCAAACCATCAGCCTGAACTGGCGGTTGATGTGTCTGCCCATCCGGGTGGGTGACTATGTCATGGTGCATGAACTGTGTCACCTGCGCCACATGAACCACTCGCCAGACTTTTGGGCCATGGTGGCGCGTTTTGTCCCAGATTATCTGGCTTGTCGGCAGCAGTTGCGGCTGTTTTCTTCCCCTTGGTAGCGATTGAGAGGGGCAATCATTGAGAGGTATTTGATTAACACGATGTCTATCGTTTCTCTGGAGTTCTCGGACAGTTCCTGGCAGTTGAACGAAACCCATTTCAGTGCTCTTAATGTGTTGGTCGGGGTTTCTGGTACAGGAAAAACCAGAACCTTGAACGCTTTGCGTATGCTTCGCCGAGTGGGTTTGAAAGGAGCCAGGAATGTTCCTAGTTTCTTCTGGAAAATGCAATTTTCCATTGAGGGACATTCTTACCAATGGAAAGGTGAAATTCAATCTAAATCGGAAGAAACGATTTGGTCAGATAGATCTCACTGGAATGATGAAAAGCAAAATGAAAACGCCATTTTTTTGAATGAATATATTAAAAAAGATGGTGTTATGCTGGTGGAACGGGATCATTCTACTGGGGTTTTCTTGTTCAAAGACGCGGTATTGCCGACATTGAAGTGGACAGAAAGTGCTATTACTCTTCTGGCAGACGAGAGTGATCTTAAACCACTACAAAACACTTTACAGTGTATTGTTAGTAGCGATGAATCGCCTATGTGGTATTTTTCTTTTTCACCTTTTCCACATTTTATTGGGGAATCTCTTTCGGAGCTTCAGTCAGCCACACAGCTGCCTCTTGTCGTGAGGGCAAAAGAACTTCAAGATCGATATTCAGATCGATTTAATGAGATAAAATCGGATTTTATCGATACATTCCCATTTGTTGAAGATGTCAGAATTGTGAGTGTTCAGGAGTATTTTCCTCAAAAGAAAAACACTCCATTTGATATATGGACTATTGCCGTAAAGGAGAGAGATGTACAAGAGTGGATTGCGGGCAATGATCTTTCCACTGGGATGCTTCGTACCCTAAAACTCTTTTTGGAGCTTGCCCTGGTACCCAAGGGAACCCTTTTCTTGATTGATGAATTTGAAAACAGCTTGGGGATTAATTGTCTGCCGCAGGTGGCGGATATTGTCAATAGGCGTCAGGGTGACATTCAGTTTATCCTCACCAGTCACCATCCATATGTGATCAATAATATTCCTTGGACGGCGTGGAAGCTGGTTACCCGCCAGGGTAGCGTGGTTACTATCCGCAATGCCTCGGAGATTCCGGCACTGCAAACCAGCTCTTCTCTGGATCGATTTTATCTGCTGATTAATACTCCTGAGTATCAGGAGGGGATTCTATGAATTTTTACTTTCTTGTGGAGGGGAAAAGAACAGAAAGTCTATACGGCATGGCTTCCTATGCTGTTTCCCGGCTTGGAAAAGTCTGTTCGGATCGGGGATTTGCAGGGGAACAGTTTTTTAGTCATGTCGGCCAATGGTTATCCGTTTGGAAAAAAAATGATTGCTGACGTCCTTTCTGATGTACAAAATCACGGCACTATTGATCATTTGTTCGTTTGTGTGGATGCCGAAGAAGATGCGGTGGATGCACGTTATCAGGAAGTGGATAACGTGATCAAACAGCATGTGGCCACTGGCACTTTGTTTGTTCGCTATTCTATCATTGTGCAAAACAGGACGATTGAAACTTGGTTTTTGGGCAATCGCCGCATCATATCTCGTTCTCCACAAGGTGAGGCATTGCGCACATGTTTGCAGCATTATTCTGTTTTGCAAGATGACCCGGAAGATCTACCGGTGCCGAATGATTTTTTTGGAAACCATGCGATGTATCATGCGCATTATTTGAATGCCGTTTTTTCCGAACACAATATGACCTACCGAAAGAGCAGTCCTGGGGAAGTTTTGAAGGAGAGCTATCTCCGCCAGCTTGTTTTGCGTACTCGTACTACCGGCCATCTGGCCACGCTCAACCATTTTTTCACTGTTTGTCAGACTCTGGGGGGGGATCCTTCCATGTTAGTCCCATAAAATTCGGCCATTTGGATCAAAACCAAGATCTTTGCGCGTCTTGTCATTCGGGCCTTGATCATCGTTTCGGCCACCAGGGGCTCTGCCCCTGGACCCCGCCAGGGGGATAATCCCCCTG
>CAUYTZ010000281.1:0-6205 GCA_963575695.1 uncultured Gammaproteobacteria bacterium
GGGTGGGCGATGATGGCGAAGGTGCGGCGTTGGCTGATGGCGTCTTCGTTCATTTTCGACAATCAAAAAGGGCGTGGGGCCAGGGGGCTATGGCTCCTGGTGGGGTGCAGGGGCAAAGCCCTTGCCCGCCGGAGGCAAAGGGGAGACCGAGACCGTGACCATCGTTCGCGTCGGTAAGCTGCACATCGCCAACCACTTGCCGCTGGTTTTGATTGCTGGCCCCTGCCAGTTGGAAAGCCGCAGCCATGCCCTAGAAACCGCCCAGGCCCTGGTTGAACTTACCGATCAACTTGGTTTGGGACTGATCTATAAATCCTCGTTCGACAAGGCGAACCGCACCTCAGGCACCACGCCGCGTGGTTTGGGCATGGCGGAGTCGTTGCCGATTCTGGCCGAGGTGCGGGAAAGCTTCGGCTGCCCGGTGATCACCGATGTTCATCTGCCCGAGCAGTGCGCACCGGTGGCCGAAGCGGTGGACGTGCTCCAGATTCCGGCCTTCCTCTGTCGCCAGACTGATTTGCTGCTGGCTGCGGCCGCGACGGCCAAGCCGATCAACGTCAAGAAGGGCCAGTTTCTGGCCCCATGGGACATGAAGAATGTTGCCGCCAAACTGGTCGCCGGTGGAAACTCTCAGGTGATGCTGTGCGAACGCGGCACCAGCTTCGGCTATAACACCCTGGTTTCCGATATGCGCGCGCTGCCAATACTTGCGGCGACCGGCTTTCCGGTGGTATTCGACGCCACCCATTCGGTTCAGCAACCGGGTGGATTGGGCGGAACCTCTGGTGGTCAACGCGAATTCGTGCCGGTACTGGCGCGGGCGGCGGTGGCGGTGGGCGTGGCCGCGCTGTTCATGGAAACCCATCAAGACCCAGACCACGCCCCCAGCGATGGCCCGAACATGATCGCGCTCAAGGATATGCCAGCGTTGCTGTCTTCCCTGATCGCCTACGACCGGTTGACCAAAGGGTAAAGCCCCCCCGGGGGGTGCAGGGAATCCCCCCTACACCCCACCAGGGGCGCTTCGCCCCTGGACCCGCTTTATCAGAACCCGCGATGCCCGAAATGCATCCCGTCCAACTGCTTACGCTGATCGGCGGTTAGGGCCGCGTACAACTCGGTCAGGGCCGGGCTGATGGTGTGCAGCACAGCCACCCGCGCGCCCATCACCTGTTCCATATGAGCCAGACGTTCCGGCAGCGTCGTCGGCTCCGGTGCCCCAACCAACTTGGTGCAAACCTCGCGCATCGGGGCCAGCGCCCCTTTGGCCGTGGCGGCGAATTTGGTCCACGCCGGCTTTTGCGCTTCAGTCAGCTTAAGCAGGATTTCGGTATAGGCTAGACGACCGGCAACCTTGGCGTCGGCATTTTCACACATACGGGCGAAATGCTGGGCATGTTGGCTGGCCCGGGTCGCGCCCTGAGCGGAAGACGGGCCCATCATGCCCTGGCCCATATCGTGATGCCCCATACCGTGGTGGCCCATCATGCCCATGCCCATGCCCATTCCTGGACCGGGAACCGGAGTCGTGGTCTGGGCCGGTGCCGCAGTCTGGCCGTCGGTGGCGGTCGCTGCGGATTGGGCGAAAGTGGGCACGGCAAAGGCCAGGACAACCCCCAAAGCGGCGCCGGTCAGCAGCAAACGTTTCATGATCCGTGTCTCCATGTGATGGCGGAAGGTCCGGCCGGAATGACCGGTAGTCGCCCGTGTCATGAGCCAAAGATGGCCCCCCGATGTTACCGGTTGATGTCGGCTGGTGCGTAATTTGGTAACTTTCTGTAACCCTTTCCAGCGCCGCAACAGAGCGTTACCAATCGATGGTGGCCGTGGCTTCGGCCATGACCGATAGTTAATCGGACCAAGCCCCTTTGGTTGGAATGGGATCCGCGCCGCCATGGACCGCATGCCGCATCTGTTGGTGATCGATGACGACCGTGAAATCCGTGCCCTATTGTCGCGGTTTCTGGGCCAACACGGCTATCGGGTATCCACCGCGCGTGATGGTGCCGAAATGAACCGGGTGCTGGATACCGGGCACTTCGATTTGATCGTGCTCGATTTGATGCTGCCTGGAGAAGATGGGCTGTCGTTGTGCCGGCGGCTGCGGGCGGCATCGGCGGTGCCGATCATCATGCTCACCGCGATGGGCGAAGAGACCGACCGCATCATTGGCCTGGAAATGGGGGCCGACGATTATTTGGCCAAGCCGTTCAACCCACGCGAATTGCTGGCCCGAGTCAAAGCGGTGCTGCGGCGATCCAGTGGTGGTCCGGACGGAACCGGCGAACCCGCCGTGACCGGAAAGCTGCTGGTGTTTGAAGGCTGGCGGTTGGATCTGGCCCGGCGTGAATTGCACACCCCGGCCGGGGTTCTGGTGCAGTTGAGTGCTGGCGAATTTGATTTGCTGGTGGCATTCGTCGAGCACCCGCGCCGGGTGCTCAGTCGCGATCAGTTGCTTGATCTGGCCCGTGGCCGGGCCGCGATCCCGTTCGACCGCAGCATCGATGTCCAGGTCAGCCGGCTGCGGCGCAAGATCGAACCCGATCCCGGTGAACCCATTCTGATCAAGACCGTGCGTGGCGGCGGCTATTTGTTCACCGCCGTGGTGACGGTGGAGAGATGAGCGTCCCACTCCCCGCCTCACCTTCTGTCGTTCCGCCGGCCGCTGTTGTTCCGCCGGTGACGGCCGGGCGCTTTTGGGTTCGGGTCGGGCGGCTGATTCCCGACGGCATTGCCGCGCGCATTGCGATGACCGTGGCCCTGGCCCTGATTCTGACTCAGGCAATCAGCGTGCTGGTGTTCGTTAGTTTTCGCGGGGAACCGCGTCCGGCTCATCCGTTGCAAGTCGTGGTCGAACGGGTGGCGGCGATCGTGCAACTGGTCGAGTCGACACCGCCAGACGGGCGGGAGAAGGTGGTGCGGGCGGTCAACGACCCCCTGCTCGGCGTCGAATACTTACACGAATTACCCTCCAGTCTGGCCGAGAACTCCCCACCACGGGCGTTCCCCGGGGCTTTGGAGCGCTTGCGCAACCGATTGCGGGCCGAATTGGGGGATCCAAACCGCAAAATTGGCTTCGAACTGCGCCAAACACCGGCTTGGCCACAGCTTGGACCGCTGGCACCACCGCCCCCCCACCGTCATATGTTCATGCCCGGCCAGGTCCGGCTGATTGTGCCCCTGATCAACGGCGGCTG
This sequence comes from uncultured Gammaproteobacteria bacterium, assembly GCA_963575695.1. Lineage (GTDB taxonomy): Bacteria > Pseudomonadota > Alphaproteobacteria > Azospirillales > Azospirillaceae > CAUYTZ01. The sequence continues at coordinate 3,198 of CAUYTZ010000281.1, forward strand.
GTTGGCCTTCGTCACCAATGATCCGGATGGTGATTTTCGCTGGCTGCGCTTCGGCTTGTGGATGGGGTTAATCATTTGCCTGGTCGGCGGTCTGTCGTTGTGGGCGGCGCGGCGGCTGACCGCACCGCTGGAAGGCTTTGCCCGCGCCGCCGAACGTCTGGGCGTGGATGGCGAAACCCCACCCCTGCCGGAAACCGGCCCCAGCGAATTGCGCGCCGCCACCCGCGCCGTCAACCGTATGCAGGAACGGTTGAGCCGGTTCGTGGATGACCGGACCCGGATGCTGGCCGCGATCGGCCATGATCTGCGCACACCGTTGACTCGGCTGCGGCTGCGGGCGGAATTCGTCGAAGATCCCGAACTTCAGCGCAAAATGCTGTCCGATCTGGATGAAATGGAAGCGATGCTGCGCGAAACCTTGGCCTTCGCTCGCAACGATGCCAAGCGCGAGGCGCGGGTGCCGATCGATCTGGCCGATTTGCTGCAAAGCCTGTGCGAAGACCGCGCCGATTCCGGCCACGATGCCGGCTATCAGGGGGCCCCCCATTTCACCCTGACCTGCCGGCCGGTGGCGTTGCGTCGGGCTCTGGCCAATCTGATCGATAACGCGATTCATTACGGCGGCGTGGCCCGGGTCGCCCTGACCACCGACGACAACGGCCATGCCCTGATCACCATCGACGACGACGGTCCCGGCATTCCGGAAGCGGAGCGAGAGCGAGTGTTCCAGCCGTTTTATCGCCTGGAATCGTCCCGTTCGCGCGATACCGGCGGTACCGGCCTGGGCTTGTCGGTGGCCAGAACCATTGTTCGCGGCCATGGTGGGGATGTGATATTGCACAATCGCAATGACCGAGGTTTATCAGCGATTGTTTCGCTTCCGATTTAGTTTCTCTTGCACGATTGGGCTGCCGCCCAAACCCGCCTGGGGCCAAACCCGCCTGGGGCCAAACCCGCCTGGGGCCAAACCCGCCTGGGGAATGAATTCCCCAGACCCTTTTCTTTTTTCTGCCTTAACCTCTAACCGTGGTGTTCAGCACCTGATCGCCACGCCGGATCGAAATTGACCAACTGCGCAAGCTCTGGCGCACCGCTGAAACCAGATCGCGCACCGTTCCCAACTCGCGGTCGTTCAGCCGCAGCAGGACATCACCCGGACGCAAACCGATTTCCGCCGCCGGACTGCCGCGAACGGCTTCCAGGACCACCACGCCTTGAGCGGTGCCGATGAAGCCGATTTCCTCCGCCAACGCTGGCGACAGATTGGCCACGATCACGCCCGAAAATGGATTGGCCCCACGAATCGGCGTGGTTTCCCGCGCTGGCGTTTCCGGGGGTGCGATCAGCGGCAGCGAAACCTCGCTACGCTGGCCACGGCGGCTGATTTCAAGCGTTGCCCGCTTGCCGACCTGCTGGGTTGCAACACGAAAACGCAGGGCTTCCGGGTTGTCGACCGGCTGGCCATTGACGCTCAGAAGCACATCGCCCTTTTTCAACCCGGCCTCGTTGCCCGGGCCACGCGGGTCGATGCCGTTGATCAACACACCGGTTGGCCGGTCCATGCCCAGCGAGGCGGCGATATCGGCCGTGACCGGCTGAACGCTGACCCCCAACCACGGCCGCACCACCTTGGTTCCGGAACCGCCGGCCGCAGCGTTGAGCACCGCTCGAACCATATTGGCCGGAATGGCGAAGCCGATCCCGATCGAACCGCCGCTGCGGGAATAGATCGCGGTGTTTATTCCGGCCAGATGACCATCCATAGTTACCAGCGCGCCGCCGGAATTGCCGGGATTGATCGCGGCGTCGGTCTGAATAAAGAAGTTGTAATCGCTGATACCGGCAGCGGTGCGCGCCAGCGCCGAAACAATGCCGCTGGTCACGGTCTGGCCGACTCCGAACGGATTGCCGATCGCCAGCACCAGATCACCCACTTCCAACTCGTCGCTGTCGCGCAATTCCAGATAGGGCAGTTTTTCGCCCCGCACCTTGATTCGCAGCAAGGCGATATCGGTCCGCTCGTCATCGTTGACCAACGTCGCCTCGAACTCACGCCGATCCGCCAGCACCACGGTAATCTGGTCGCTGCCTTTAATCACATGGTGGTTGGTCACAACCAGGCCATCGGCGGCCACGATCACGCCGGAACCAAGCGAATTCTGGACCCGTTCGCGCGGGGCCCCGAACGGCGACTCGCCACCGAAGAAACGACGGAAAATCGGATCATCGAACAGCGGCCCCATGGCCTGTTCGCGAACCACCTTTTTGGTGAACACGTTGACCACCGCTGGTGCGGCGCGTTTAACCACCGGCGCGAACGACAACGTGATCTGCTCGCGGTTGGCCGGAGTGCTCAAACTCTGGGCACTTCCCGGAGTCGTCGGCAAAGCGATCGCCAGCAGCACCGACGCGGCGAAGGCAACCATGACGGAAACGGTACGACGAAGGATAATCATGACGAATCCCAAGTCTAGCGGGTCCCAGGGGCCTTCAGGCTCCTGGTGGGTCCAGGGCAAAGCCCTGGTCGGAAATTAGGGGGGCGAAGCCCCCGGTTATGGCCGTTGATTCCTGGTTGGTGCCGTGCCGGCACCGGAGCCTCCCTCATGCCAGGGCTGCTCGCGGATATCCGAGCGTTCCGGTGGCGGCGGTGGCGGAACTGGAGCGGCGGACGGATCGACCTGGCCCGGCTGCGACTGAGCCGGGGGCTTTTTCTTCGGCGGAGTCATCGCCTTGCAGCGTTTCGTGCAATTATCGTACTGACGACCGCACGCCGCTTGGCCACCGAACATGGCGTTGCCACCCCGCCGAGCCGAGCCGGCATCCTCGCACACCGAATAATCGTGGTCGCACGATGATTCACACGCCGCCCGCCACGGGTCGGTGGTTTCGCCATCCATCATCGAGCAGCCGGCCAGGACCAGAGTCAGGGCAATTAGGGGGGCGGTGATTCTCATCGGGCATCCATCCGTTTAAAAAAAGAGATTAAAGTCCATGTTTGCCTTCGGCGA
>CAUYTZ010000282.1:0-4337 GCA_963575695.1 uncultured Gammaproteobacteria bacterium
ACGGTGCGCAATGTGATGGCCGATCTGGAAGAATACGGCCTGCTCTATTCGCCCCACCCCTCGGCCGGACGAATTCCAACCGAAGCCGGGCTGCGGCTGTTCGTGAACGGCATTCTGGAAATCGGTGCGCTCAGCGAAGAGGAACGCGGCTCGATCGAATGCCAGTGCGCCGCTTCCGGTCGTTCCCTGCCGGCCTTGCTGGCCGAAGCCGGCAGTGTGCTTTCAGGGCTTTCCGCCTGTGCCGGGCTGGTGCTGGAACCCCGAAGCGAAGACCTGCCCTTGCGTCATATCGAATTCGTTTCGCTTGGTCCCGGGCGGGCGCTGGTGGTGATGGTCCGCGAAGATGGGCAGGTGCAAAACCGAGTGATTCCGGTACCACTCGGCCTGCCGGCCTCGGCGCTGATCGTGGCCACCAACTATCTCAACGCCCGCATGGTCGGCCGAACGGTGGACGAGGCACGCGAGGCGATCGCAAGCGAAATCGAGCTGCAACAGGCCGAAATCGACGAGTTAACCCGCAAAGTGGTTGAAACCGGGCTGGCGACGTGGTCCGGCGATGGCGGTCCCAGCGGCCAATTGATCGTGCGCGGGCAGGCGCGATTGCTGGAAGACGTGACCGCGATCGGCGATCTGGAGCGGATTCGGGCATTGTTCGAAATGCTGGAAACCCGCGAAGGCATGGTTCGGCTGCTGGAAGCGACCGGTAAGGGCGATGGGGTTCAGATCTTCATCGGTTCAGAAAACGCCCTATTCAATCAGGCCGGCTGGTCGCTGGTGGTGGCCCCCTATCAAAACAGCCGGGAACGGATCATCGGCGCGGTCGGGGTCATCGGGCCAACCCGAATCAACTATGCCCGCATCGTGCCGCTGGTCGATTACACCGCTAAAGTTATCGGTCGGCTGATCGGGTAGCCCCTCCCCCCGGAGGCTGAAACATGCAGCGAATACCAATTCAACAGTCCTCCCATGAGTGAAACGCAGGCGAAGCAATCCATGGAAAACGACCAGAAAAACGGTAGCGAAACGAATGGCGCAGCCGGCATTGAGGGTACGACTGCGGCGGCTCCGGCAACCGAACTCTCACCGGAAGTAAAAATCGCCGAGTTGGAAGCGATGGTCGCCAGCCTAAAGGATCAGACTCTGCGCGCGCTGGCGGAATTGGAGAACACCCGGCGGCGGGCCCAGCGCGAGCGCGAAGACACGGCCAAGTTCGCCGTGGCCAGCTTTGCCAAGGATCTGGTGGCGGTGGCCGACAATCTGCGCCGGGCGCTGGACGCGGTGCCGGCGGAGGCGCGGGAGGCGGATGGTTTCCTTCAGACTCTGGCGGTTGGGGTGGAAGCGACCGAGCGGCAGTTGTTGAGCGCGTTCGAGCGGGTTGGAATCAAGAAGCTGGAGCCGCTGGACGATGTTTTCGATCCCAACTTTCACCAGGTGATGTTTGAGTTGGAAGGCACCGGCCGTCCCAGCGGGACCGTGGTCCAGGTGCTTCAATCGGGCTACACCATCAACGGCCGCCTGCTGCGTGAAGCGATGGTCGGGGTGGCCAAACGTGGGGCAGATGAACCCATCGCCCATATCGACACCAAGGCGTAGGCGTTCGCCGCTGGCGGGCAGGGGCCTGGAGGCCCCTGAACCCGCTTTGTTTGCCCCGCTTTGCTTACGATGAATTTAAGGAGTAACGCGCGTTGCCGACACCCCTAACCGGATTGGCACCGGTCGCCGGTCGCTATCGGGGCTACATCATCGATCTGTGGGGTGTGGTTCATGATGGCGTTCACGCCTATTCCGGCGTGGTCGAATGCCTAACCCGGCTGCGGGCCGATGGCGCGCGGATCTGCCTGCTGTCGAACGTACCGCGCCGCGCCAGACTGATCGAACAAGTGCTGGCGCGCATGGGTATCCCGCGCTCGGCTTATGATCATCTGGTCACTTCGGGCGAAACCGTGGTCGAGGCCCTGCGCCACCCGCCCGACGACTGGCACCGCCAACTTGGCCGCCGCTACCTGCACCTGGGACCGAACGACGACCGCGACGACTTCGGCGCTCTGGAGGGGTTGATCGAAGTCGGTGCGCCGGATCAGGCCGATTTCATCCTGCTGCGCGACCCCGATACCTTCGACAGCGTGCTTGACGACTACCGCGAGCGACTCCAGACCTGCGCCGAACGTGGCCTGCCGATGGTCTGCGCCAACCCCGATCACTGGGCGATGGTCGGCGGCAAGCGGGTGATGTGCGCCGGCCTCCTCGCGGCGCACTACCAAAGTCTGGGCGGTGAGGTCCGTTATCACGGCAAGCCGTTTGCCTCGGTTTACCGCCGCTGCCTGGAGCTGATCGGTACCGACGATCCGACCACGGTGCTGGCGATCGGCGACAGCCTGCACACCGACATCGCCGGAGCCAACGCCGCCGGATTGGCTTCGGTACTGGTCCCGAGCGGAGTCCATGGCACGGAGCTGGGTTGCGTCTGGGGCGAATTGCCGGATCGCGTTCGGTTGGCACAGACAATCGCCGCCACCGGGCATCGGCCGGCAGCGGTGCTGGCGCGGCTGGCGTGGTAATTCCCTGTACCGCTGATCGCCAAGGATGGACAGGTTAAACGCCGTCGCCTAATGTCCGGTTGTCCTCGTCAGCTTCAGGATTGATCTCATGCGTTTGTCCGCCTATTTCCTGCCCACGCTCAAGGAAACCCCGGCCGAGGCGCAGATCGTCTCGCACCGGCTGATGCTACGCTCGGGCATGATCCGCCAGACCAGCGCCGGGATCTATGCCTGGCTGCCGCTCGGCTTGCGGGTGCTACGCAATATCGAACGGATCGTGCGCGAGGAACAAGACGCGGCTGGCGCGCTCGACATGCTGATGCCAACCATTCAGCCGGCCGAATTGTGGCGTCAAAGTGGCCGCTATGATGATTACGGCAAGGAAATGCTGCGGATTCGCGACCGTCACGACCGCGAAATGCTCTATGGCCCAACCAACGAGGAGATGATTACCGACATCTTCCGGACCTACATCAAAAGCTACCGTGAGTTGCCGCGCAATCTTTATCACATTCAATGGAAATTCCGGGATGAAATCAGGCCGCGCTTCGGCGTGATGCGTGGCCGCGAATTCTTGATGAAGGACGCCTATTCCTTTGATCTGGATGCCGTGGGTGCCCGCCGTTCTTATCAAAAGATGTTCCTGGCCTATCTGCGCACCTTCGCCCGCATGGGGTTAAGGGCAATTCCGATGCGCGCCGATGCCGGCCCAATCGGTGGCGATCTCAGCCACGAATTCATCATTCTGGCCGATACCGGCGAAAGCGGCGTGTTCTGCCACAGCGCCTGGGCCGACACCGACATGCTGGCCGACGCTCCCGGCTATGATGATGATCTGCAACCATTTTTCGATCGCCTGACCGATATCTACGCCGCCACCGATGAAAAGCACGACCCCACCGCCTGCGGCGTGCTGCCGGATGAGCTGATTAAGGCGCGCGGAATCGAAGTCGGCCATATCTTTTATTTCGGCACCAAATATTCCAAGCCGCTGGGGGCGACGGTTGCCGGGCCGGGCGGGGATCAAGTGCCGGTGGAAATGGGTTCGTATGGCATCGGTGTTTCGCGTCTGGTTGGCGCGATCATCGAAGCCAGCCATGACGACGCCGGAATCATCTGGCCGGACAGCGTCGCCCCGTTCAAGGTTGGGCTAATCAACCTGAAGAGCGGAGACGAAGCGTGTGATCAGTCATGCGATGATCTCTATGCGGATTTGCGGACTGCCGGTGTCGAAGTGCTCTATGATGATCGGTCGGAACGTGCCGGGGTCAAATTCGCCGATATGGATCTGATTGGCTTGCCCTGGCAACTGGTGGTCGGGCCACGCGGCCTGAAAACCGGGGTAGTTGAACTGAAACGCCGCGCCACCGGCGAACGCCAGGAGGTTTCGCGCGACAGCGCCCTAGCCCGCCTAACCGAAAGCTGAGAGTCGAGGACTGAGAGTTAATGTCATGGGCCAGATTGGCACGATGACGGAAGCATGCAAGCGCGCGGTCGCCTGGGTAGGTCGGCCGTGCATGCTCACGATCCGGTCGCAGTTGGTCCGACTGGCGCTGATCTGCGTGCTGCCGGCTTGGCTGGCAGCCGGGCTTCTGGTCCATGACTCCTATCAGGATAAACACCAAATCATTGAACAGCACATGCAGGACACCGCGCGGGCCATGACCCATGCCCTGGATCTGCAACTGGCCTTGATTCAAACCACGTTACAAATTCTGGCCAGTTCGCCTCACTTGAGTGCTGGCAATCTGGCCGCGTTTCACGCCCAGGCTCGAGAGGTGCTCAAAGACTTTCCCGGGA
>CAUYTZ010000283.1:0-3752 GCA_963575695.1 uncultured Gammaproteobacteria bacterium
CGAACTTCTCGATTTCTTGCCGCACCGTTGCGTCGGCCGCTTGGCGGAGGCCTGATGTGCCGTCGCCGGCCGCCCCGGCGACCGCGATGATCATATCTTCGGCGGTTTCCGCAGCCGGTGTTGCAAACTGGGTGATCAGATGCAACTGATCTTCGATCCGGATCTGGTTGATTTGTTTGTGGCCGATTTCGACCAGTTCGTCGCTTGCCGCCAGGGCTAGGGCTCGCTCATGGTGCGACGCAATTCAAGGTCAATTTCGACCAGCTCCGGCGGGTCATGCGCGAAAGCGATTGGGCGAAGGCCAACATTCTCATCGCGGTCGCCGGGGCGGCCGGCGACGGCACATCAGGCCTCCGCCAAGCGGCCGACGCAACGGTGCGGCAAGAAATCGAGAAGTTCGCGCACATCATCTTCTCAAGCAGCCCGGCGCAGCGCGAATTCTGGTCCGGACGCCGGGGCGTGACACTCGACCAGCTTCGCGAGCGTTACGACGGCTGCAAGCCTTGCCTTCACGGCAGCGATGCCCATGACCATCAGACCGTCGGCCAGCCAGTCGAGGATCGATACTCATGGATCAAGGGCGGGCTCGAATTCGACGCCCTACGCCAAGCGTGCATTGATCCCGAAGGCCGCGCCTATGTAGGCGCCGAGCCGCCGCGCACGGCGATGCCGTCACAGGTGATCTCGCACGTCGCGATCGCCAACGCCGATTGGGCCGCCACCCCCGTGATTCCACTCAACCCCGGTCTCGTCGCGATCATCGGCGCGCGCGGCTCCGGTAAAACCGCGCTCGCCGACGTCATCGCGGCGGGTTGCGACGCGATTTCGCCGGCAGCCTGGAGGGCCAACGAAAACATCAGCCCATCGTTCCTCGTACGCGCCCGCAGGCTCCTCGGCAACGCGACTGCGACGCTGGCCTGGGCTGGCGGCACTTCGGTCACGCGCTTCCTGGACGGTCGCGACGCTAATGGCCATTTGGCCTTTCCTCGCGCGCGCTACCTGTCTCAGCAGTTTGTCGAGGAGCTTTGCTCCTCCGGCGGCGTCTCTGACGGCCTGACTGACGAGATCGAACGCGTGATCTTCGAGGCACATCCCCAGGACGACCGCTCCAGCGCCATTGATTTCGCCGAGTTGCGCGACTTCCGTACCGCCCGTTTCCAGCAGGCCCGAGACCGGGAGGCAGACGCCATCGCCGACATTTCCGAGCGTATCGCTACGGAGCATGAGAAAGAGGCGTCGGTCGCCGGCCTGTCGCTGCAGGTCACTCAGAAGGATGGCCTGATCAAGAGCTACAGCCAGGATCTGGCCAAACTCGTCGTCAAGGGCACTGAAGTGCAAGCGTGCCGGCACACGCAGATTGGTCAGGCCGTTCAGGCTATTCGCGGCACGATCCAGGCATATGCCAACCAACGCCGTACCTTCCTCGCCCTGCAGGACGAGGTGGCCAGCACGCGCGCCACCAAGACGCCCGAACTCTTGCGTCAGGCCAAGGAGCGACACCAGCACAGCGGCCTCAGCCCGCAGCAGTGGGATGAATTCCTGCTCATCTACAAGGGTCCGGTCGACGCGAGCCTCACCGGCTATGTTGCTTGGGCAGACCAGCAAATCGCGGCGCTCACGGGCGTGCCAGTCCCACCGCCGCCTCCGAACACGCCGTATTTCCCGGACACTGCCGACCTGTCCAAGCTTCCCCTCAACATGCTTCTGGCCGAGATGACACGCTTGGAGGCATTGGTCAGCGCCGACAATAACGTCCGAAATCAGTATGCGAGCCTCTCGCAGCGCATCGCGCTGGAGAATGCGGCGCTTCGAAACCTGCAAACGCGGCTGACCGACGCCAAGGGCGCCGCCGTGCGCCGAAGTGAACTTCAGGGTGAGCGGGATGCTGCCTACGGTCGGGTCTTTCAGGCGATCATTAACGAACAGACTGCGCTCGCAGACCTCTATGCACCGTTGATGGCCCGCTTGACGGCGTCGACCGGCACGCTGCGCAAGCTTGGCTTCTCCGTCCGCCGCTCTGTCGATGTCGCCGCCTGGGGAAGGGTGGCTGAGGAAAACCTCCTCGACCGACGCAAAGCCGGGCCCTTCCAGGGCCGCGGCGCGCTGATCGCGCTGGCCGAGGCGACCCTACGTCCAGCCTGGGAAACAGGATCAGCGGCCGATGTCCAGGTAGCTATGGCCGGTTTCATCGCCCAATACACGAGAGATTTGATCGGCCATGCGCCCTATGCGCAAAACCAGCAGGTGGAGTTTCGGGCTTGGTTGAAGCAGTTCGCTCACTGGCTTTTCGACACGGACCACATCTCCGTCCGATACGAAATCGTCTATGACGGGATCGACATTCGTAAGCTGTCGCCAGGGACGCGAGGCATCGTCCTTCTCCTGCTGTATCTGGCACTGGACGACGCGGACGACCGCCCCCTCATCATCGATCAGCCGGAAGAAAACCTGGACCCCAAGTCGGTGTTTGAGGAACTCGTTGCCCTGTTCATCACCGCCAAGTCGAAGCGCCAAGTGATCATGGTGACCCACAACGCGAACCTCGTCATCAACACGGATGCGGATCAGATCATCGTCGCCGACGCCGGGCCACATTCGGCTGGCGGGCTTCCGCCGATCACATACAGGGCTGGCGGCCTGGAGAACGCCGACATTCGCAAGGCGGTTTGCGACATCCTGGAAGGAGGAGAGGAAGCCTTTCGGGAGCGCGCCCGGAGATTGCGGGTCAGGCTGGAGCGATAAGCGTCTAGTATCTCATATTCAGACCCAACAGCAGACCTTCAGCTTCCGGCCCGAACAGGACGTTTCGAGCAGTTTCTTCCACCAGTGGGCGCGAGCCAGGGTCTTGAGCGGGGTCGGGTCGGCCTTTGCCGACGGCGGCGCCCAGGCTGGGTGCGGTGTGCCGGCGGGGATGATCATCTTGCTCTCGCAGCTTGCGCAGGTTCAGGACGTCCGGGAGCGTACACTCCATGGCCGGTGAAGGCAAAAAGGAACCCCGGCAGCCACCGTGTGAGCCGGGCTGCCGGGGCTTTTGTGGAGTTCGGCGCCGGGGGCGCCGGCCTGCCGGTTCCGCGCAAGACCGGTTCGCCTTTCCGTGGACTCTCCCAAACACGGACGCGGGGACCGGCCAAACACGCGCGGGGGCGCGGCTGGCGCACGCTCTGGTACCGGGTCGGACACTTGATCTCTTCGGCGGTCCTTTTATGCCGGTTCGGTCCAGGGTCAAAATCCGTCCGGCGAGCGGAACAGTGTGGTCATGGTCTGATAAAGTCAAATGCTATAGGGATTATCACTGAGTAAAGCAATAAATCTGCTCTTCATTGTTTGGTGCGTGTAAGCGCAGAGTTTATATTATTGCTATCGGCCGGCAAGTCGAGCCTTATGGATTCCGGAAGGGCATTGCTCTGCCACGATGACTTTGGAGTCGGAGGATTTGATCATGAGCGAAGAGGCTTTGCCACCGGCCACGACGCCGGTTGGCCGTGGTTACCGGAGGCTGCTGCAGGTGCAGCGCCCGCAGTACGGGTTGTCCGATCAGGCCCGGGCCGACCGCTGTGACGCCATTGCCGGGGCGACCGCTAACATGATGCGTCACCCGGCGGAAACGCCCGAGGACATCGTTTGCAAGCTCGCCGTGCTGTGCGACCGGCTGTGGGCCGAGGGCGATGTCGTGTCGGAGAACGGCCGGCTGACCCTGCTGCTGGCGGAAGCGGCGCGGGCCGACGTGCTGCGGTTGGAGGCTTGGGGGGCGT
>CAUYTZ010000284.1:0-25162 GCA_963575695.1 uncultured Gammaproteobacteria bacterium
TTTGCTGCTGATTTGCGTCGAATCCGGGTTGTCGATCGAGGCCGCATTTGGACGGGTGGCCAAGGAAATTGGGGAACAAGCTCCGGAACTGGCGGAGGAATTTGAACTGACCACGGCTGAGTTGGCCTATTTGCCCGACCGGCGTGTGGCCTTGGAAAACCTGACTGCGCGGACCGGCCTGCCCTCGGTTAAGGCGGTGGTCACCACCCTGGTTCAGTCGGAAAAATACGGAACACCATTGACGGCGGCGCTGCGCAATGCGTCTCAGGAAAACCGGGAAGCGCGCATGACTGCGGCAGAAAAAAAGGCGGCGACGCTGCCAGCGACGCTGACCGTGCCAATGATCGTGTTCTTTTTGCCGGTCCTGTTTATGGTCATTCTGGGGCCAGTATTTCTCCAGATGGGGCAGCGATAGGGAGTGCCGCAGGGGTCGCGCGGGAAGCGTGCGACAGAATATGCCAGTGCCCGCGATCCACATCCAATCCACACAGGCCCGACCATAGCTGGTGATCATCCGCCCAGCGAGCCAGGGCTTCGCGATAGCTAGCCCCGGCGGCCGGATCAAACAATGCCCAGCCCGACGGCGCATTGCCGCTGTAGCCGTTGACCGTCGGCAAACCAAGGGCTTGAGCGACCAGGACCACATCAAGTTGTCGTGACCAACGGTGGAAGCGGGCGTCAGCCGGTTCGTCCGGAAGCAAGGCCACCACCCGGCACGAAGCAGGCGGTGCCGGCACCGCTTCAAGACGAGCAAAATCGCGACCACGGCTCAGGGTCTTGGGGGTTAGGTTCACTTGCTCAACCGCGACCAGCAAGCACAGCAGAGCCACACCAAGTTGGGGCCAACATGTCGTTCGCTGCCACAGGGCGTTGAGACCAACTGCGGTGACCATGGTGATCGGCAGCGCGAGAACTAGATTGAAGCGAAACACCGAGCGCACGCCCAGGCCACCCGGCAACCCGCGATAAATGCCGTACCACAGCGTGGTGTCATCACCCAGGCGCACGATCAGCAGCCAGCAGATCGCCACAGCGAGCCCGAGTCCTAGAATCAGTTCTCGTGGGTCAGCCATAATCGGGGCTTTTCCCAAACCATAATCGGGGCCATTTTTCCGCCGCACTGCGCACAGTGACCACAGCGTGGTGACCAGAAATACCGCCAGCAAGCACCAAGTTAAGCCCTTACCCAGCTCATCCTTACGCCCGACGAGCCAGGGTACCAGAGACTCGACCACAGGAGCCCACAGCGCGTTACCCTGAGGATTGATTAGGTCGGCCGGCAACGGCAGCGTCCGTGCCACTTCCGCCCACGGCCGGCCGCCACTCTGCTTCAGCACTGGCAGATAGAGGCGCAGGAACGGCGTTACCGCCAGGGCAAAACAGCCAGCCACAGCCGCGAGATGGCCACGGCTGGCGAGAAGCCAGTCCCGGACCGCGACGGCAACCGGCCGCACGCCCCGCCGGATTATTTCCCGCGCCAGCACCACGCCGCCCAGAACCAGCAGATAGAAACCGGTGAACCAGCCGACATAGAAAGAGGTCAACAACAGCCCCGCCACCAGTAGCACCGCGCCACAGCCGGCCAGGGTTCGGCCCCACGATCGCGCATCGTTGCGTCGGTGGGTCCAAATCAGCAGAAGCCACGCCAGCCACGGCAGGGCCATGATTGCCATCATCTGGACGTGGCCAGCACCCAAACTCTGCGCCACCATCGAGCCGCAAGAAAAGGCCACCGCCAGCGCCAGGGCCGGAACCAAGGCCACCCCCAACCCCCGGCGCAGCAGCGCCGCCATTCCGGCATAGCCAAGCGCGGTGGCCGTGATCACGGTCACTTGCAGGGCATGTAGTGGAGCGGCTCCAACCCAGCGGGCCAAGACATAGGGCGGGGCGAGTAACGCCAGGGCGTCGCTGTAGCCGAGCACTTCCGGAGCAGGGTGGAAGAAGCCCGGATTCAGCCACGCCTCACGGCCCTGCGCCACCAGCCACCAGTGTTCGAGGATGACCAGATTGAAACGGGCGTCGCCCAGATCACCCAGTACGGCATCAAACCCGGACAGCACCGTGGCGCGGTAAAAAACCAGAAGAGCCGTCAGACCAACAAAGATTGAGATTGGAAGCCAGCGCAAAGGGATCTCTTGAGTTCCGTCATACTGAACAGGTTAGCCAAATGTCGAATATTTGACGATGCAATACAAGGCCCGAAAGGCATCCTTAAGGCCGATCTTCTTGCCCTCTTCATAGGTACGGCCGTCATAGGAAATACCAACTTCATAAAACACGAAGCGCTTGCGCGCCAACTTGGCGGTCATTTCCGGCTCAACGCCGAACCGCGCCTCCTCGATCGTGATCGACTGAATCACCTCCCGCCGGAACACCTTGTAGCAGGTTTCCATGTCGGTCAGATTGAGATCGGTGAAGGTGTTGGACAGCAGAGTCAGAACCCGATTGGCGATCATGTGCCAGAAATAGACCACCCGGTGCGCATCGCCGCCGATGAAGCGCGAGCCATAGACCACATCGGCACCACGATGCAGAATTGGATCGACCAAACGCGGGTATTCGGCCGGATCGTATTCCAGATCGGCATCCTGGATAATCACGACCTCGCCGGTGGCATGGGCGAACCCGGTGTGCAGCGCCGCACCCTTGCCCCGATTGACATCGTGCAGCACGATCTTACTGACCAGCGGCTTGATTTCGCTGTCCAAGATGGCGCGGGTACCATCCGTGGAACAGTCATCAACGATGATGATTTCCTTACGCGCGATCGGGGCCGCACGCACCCGGTCAACCAGGGCGCGGATCGTTGACGCCTCGTTATAGCACGGGATCACCACCGACAGGGTGTAGCTGTTCGGATCGATCGGTGGCTTGGCCTCGGCCCGCGAAGCGCCAACGGCAGTGGGGTGCGACATGGACTTCATCCTTTCATTTGTCGCCCTTGTACCCGAACAGGGCGCACAGAAACAAGCCGTGCTAGCGTTGCCCGATTTTGGCCAACGCCGCATGCTCGGCCCCGCTGGGCAAAGGTGCGGCGGGATCGGAGATCCAGGCGGCAATATCGGTCAGCACCTGTTCGCGGTTATGGTCGCGCAGCAGCATGTGCCAGCCGTCGGAATAGACCGCCACCCGGCGCTTGTCTTCCAGCAACCGGCTAACCAGAGCCACCACCGGTGGCCGCGCCAACACCTGTTCATGGACGCCGAACAGAGTCAGGGATGTGACGGTCAGGCCGGGTGCTGCGGCCATCGCCTCACTCATCAGATCGGTCAACCCATCCAGAGTGTCGATGCGAAACGAGTGACTGACCAGCGGGTCGCGGCCACGGGCGATCAGCATTTCGATGTTGTCGGACGGCATGATGCCCAAATTACGCGGCGGCGTTACCTCCAACCCCGGAACCAAGCCGTTAGCGAGCCACAGCGAGGCGCGGTGATACCACGGCATGGTTTTGCGTCCCCATACCGCCGGAGCCGACAACACGATGCCGGCAATCGGCGGCAAAACCACCGCGCCGGTACGGGCCAGGGTGGTGATGACCACCGCGCCGCCCATACTTTCACCCAGTAGATAGAGCGGGGTTTGCGGATGGCAGGCCGCGATCAGGTGGGTCATGGTGGCCAGATCGGCGACCAGAGTCGCTGTTCCCGGCCATACTCCGGGGTTGGCGGTGGCACCGAAGCCACGTTGGTCATAGGCGTAAACCGCAAAACCGGCCTTGGCCAGCCACGGCCCAGCTTCGGCGAAGGCGATACTATAGTCGGCGAAACCATGCACGGCGACGATGACCGCCCGCATCGGCCCCTCCGGCAGCCAGCGCCGCACCGGCAGGCGGTAGCCATCGGCGGCGATCACCACCTGATCATCCGTGGACCAGTGGGGTGCCGCCGTCTTTACACCCATCGGCTGCGCTGCGCTGGCGCACCCGGCCAGGGCCAGTATGCTTAACCAAATCGAGGAACGGGGAGATTGGAGCAAGGGCTAACCTTACGACCGGAAATTATAGGCATCCATTCTCTGGGGGATTATGGTGTTTCGAGCGCAGTGTCAAAGGGGAAATTATTATGCTCATTGGGTACCTACCCTTCCTGGTTGCGATCGTATCCATGTCCATTTCCGCCGCGACGGCCGGCGAGGTCGTGGTCGCGGTCGCGGCCAATTTCACCGAACCGGCCAAGGAGATCGCCGCCTTGTTCAAAGCCCACACCGGGCACAGGGTTGCGTTCAGCTTCGGTGCCACCGGCCAGCTCTACACTCAGATCACCCAGGAGGCACCGTTCGACGTGTTGTTGTCCGCCGATCGCGAGCGTCCGGCCAAGGTGGTTGAACAGGGCTATGGCGTGCCCGACAGCGTGTTCACCTATGCCGTGGGTAAACTGGTGCTATGGACTCGGGAGCCGGGACTCGAAGCCGGAGAGGCGACGCTGAGAGCGGGCCGCTTCAACCACTTAGCCGTGGCCAATCCACGGCTGGCCCCCTATGGCGCGGCTGCCGCGCAGGTGCTGAACCGGCTGGGACTGGCCGAGGCGCTGGCGGCAAAGCTGGTTGAGGGTGCCAACATCGCCCAGACTTTCCAGTTCGTGGATACCGGCAACGCCGAATTCGGTTTCGTCGCCTGGTCTCAGGTGATCACCCGGATGGAAGGGTCGCATTGGCTGATTCCGGACCGGCTGTATGATCCGATACGCCAGGACGCGGTGCTGCTGACCAAAGGTGCCGACAACCCGGCGGCGCGCACGTTCCTGGAGTTTCTGAGGGGACCAGAGGCGAAGGCGGTGATTCTCAAATCCGGCTATGACCTTAACTGGTAATGCCAGCTTGCAAAAACTTCGACTAAAGACGGCGCGGCTGCTACGATCGGTGGACCCATCGTCAAGCAGCCAGGGCTGAACCGTGACCGCGACACTCATTCCGCTTTACTCAATCACGCTCCTGCTTAGTTCCGGACTGTTGTTCCTGGTTCAGCCGATGTTTGGACGGATGGTGCTGCCGCTACTGGGCGGGGTACCAGCGGTGTGGATCACAGCCATGCTGTTTTTCCAGACCGCGTTGCTGGCTGGCTACGGCTACGCCTATGTCAGCAATCGCCACCTAACGCCACGGGTCCAGGCGGTGCTGCATGGGCTGTTGCTGGTCGGCTGTTTGGCTCTGATCCTGCCACTGCAAAAGCCGGTCGGAGATCACGATCTGACCGAAACCGCACCGGTGGTCTGGCTGTTGCGCACGCTGGCGGTGACGGTCGGAGCCCCGTTCGTGGTCCTGTCCGCAACCGCACCGCTGGTCCAGGGCTGGTTCGCCGCCTCCCGCCACTCTCGCGCCGGCTCGCCTTATTTCCTCTATGCGGTCAGCAACGTCGGCAGCATCGCCGCCCTGCTCGGCTACCCGCTGCTAATTGAACCGGAACTAACCCTGGCCGGCCAGAGCTGGCTGTGGAGTTTGGGCTTTGCCGTTCTAACCGGGCTGATCGCCCTGGTTGCCGCGTTTGGTTTGGGGCAAACCGGATCGGCCACGACCACGACGACCGATTCCCCGATCTCGGCAACCACGATCGATTCCAGCCGAAACCATGAGGCGCGGCCGGACTGGCGGCATCGTTTGCTATGGTTGGGACTGGCGGCGGCACCATCCAGCCTGATGTTGGGTCTGACCACCTATATCTCGACCGACATCGCCGCGATTCCGCTGATCTGGGTTGTGCCGCTGGCGCTATATCTGCTGACCTTCATCAACGCCTTTGCCCGCCGACCATTGATCTCTCTGGGGGTGGCCAACTGGCTTCAGCCCTTCCCGGTGGTGATCCTGGCCCTGATTTATGGTGCGTTTGGGATCAGGGTCAGCGGTATCCTGCATCTGGCGTTGCCAGTGCATCTGGTCGCTTTTTGGGTCACCGCCCTGGTCTGCCACGGCCGTTTGGCCGCGCTTAAGCCCGAACCACGTCACCTGACCGAATTCTATCTGTGGATTTCGGTTGGCGGGGCCATTGGTGGCCTGTTCAATGCCGTGATCGCGCCAGGATTGTTCTGGGGCGTGTGGGAGTATCCGCTGGCGCTGGGGTTGGCGTGCGCGCTACGTCCGGGACTTGTCGAGTCCGACGGCCCGAATATTGAATCCAATACTGGTACCCGGCACCTCGGCTGGGGGTTGGCTGCGGTCATCGTTGCGCTGACCATGGCTGCGGAATGGCTCAAATCAGGAGCTGAGGCCTCACAAACCCCGGTCTGGATGCTACTGGGAATTTATGGCTTGACCGGACTCTTGTTGTTCGCGCTGCGGCGCACGCCGATCATGTTCGGCTTCAGTCTCTGCCTGATGCTGCTGGCCGGCTCGCTGGTACCGTCTAGCGATGCCGTGCGACTGGTGGAACGAAATTTCTTTGGTTTGCTCAAGGTCGTTGACCGGGTTGATGCCGGCATCCGCACGCTTCAGCACGGAACCACACTTCATGGTGCCCAGTCGCTTGATCCCCAATTGCGCCGCATCCCGCTGACCTATTTTTCGCGTCTTGGTGGCTTGGGTGACGTGTTTGCCGAACTCGACCGGCGTCAGCAGCCGTCCGAGACACAGGCGGTGGGTGTAATCGGGCTGGGGGCGGGCAGTCTAGCCTGTTACGGCGGCCCCGCACGCCGTCTGACTTTCTTTGAAATCGATCCGGCGGTGATCGCGGTTGCCCGTAATCCCGCCCTGTTCCATTTCCTGGACGATTGCGGCGGTGAAACCGTGCTGGGCGATGGCCGACTGTCTTTGACCGGGCGGCGGGGCCAGGAATTTGAAGCCCTGGTCGTGGATGCGTTCAGTTCGGATTCAATCCCAGTTCATCTGCTGACACTGGAAGCGTTTCAGCTTTATTTCGACAAGCTAACCGCAACCGGCGTGCTGGCATTGCATTTGTCCAATCGCTATCTCGATCTCGAACCGGTGATCGCAGCCGCCGCGCAAGCCCTCGGTGCCACGGCTCTAATTCGAGAAAGCAAAGGCGGGACGCTGCCTGGAACCACTCTGCCCTATACCGCTTCAATCGTGGCGGTGATTGCGCGTTCGCCGATTGGGTTGGGCCAGCTCGCCACTCAACCCGGCTGGCGCCCGGTCAAACCGCGCACCGGCCTTCGCCCATGGACAGATGATTATTCCAATCTGATTCAGATTCTACGCCGCACCCGTCCTGCTTATTGATAGCGAGTAGAACCATGATGGTAAGGCTACCAAATTTTAACGGCCACGAAAAGAAGAGCGTGGCCGTGGTGCTGGCCGTGATGCTGCTCGTCGTTGGCGTGGCCCTGGGTGGTTTGCCGGTGGCCAAGGCGACTCCGGCCGAGTCCCCCTCCCCTCCTCCACCAGCGTCCGCTGCCCCTGAGCCGGTGGAGCCGCCCAAGCCAACCCTGGATGACGGACGCGGTGGTGAAGCCGCCTTCGCCCACAAGGTGGCGACCTGGCAAGAAACACTGGACCACGCCACCACCCGTCTGGCTCGCGGCAATCTGAGCGAAGCCGATTACGAAGAGCTGCGCGTGGCGCTGACTGAAGTCTTCGATCAGGCGCGGTTGGCTAACGGCCAGGGCGCGGAACAGGTCGCCACCACCCGACAGATGATCGACGCCCTGGGCAAGCCGCCGGGAGAGGGTGAGCCGCCAGAATCGGAAAACGTGGCCGTCGAACGGGCCCATCTGGGTGAAGCCCTGACCCGATTTGATGGCCGGATGCGCCAGTCGAGTCTAATCGCGACCCGCGCCGACATCGTCTTGCGCACCGCGAACGAACGACGGCTGAATCAGTTCACTGAAACCCTGTTCCGGACCGGCCCCTCGCCGTTTCTGGCCAAGACCTGGGATCACATTCCCGATCAGCTTCATTTCACCCGGGACCGGATTGCGATTGCCCTGGCCAAAACCCAAAAAGCGGATTTGGCCTGGCGCAGTTACGAAATCAAGGCCGTAATTCTGTCGCTGCTGACCACTGTGATGGGGCTGGCGGCGTACCGCTGGCTGCGGCCGCGCTGGGGCCGACGCGAAGCCGAGCTTACGCCCAGTTACCGACGACGGGTTTATGCCGCGCTAATCGACGCGATTCCAGCCGCACTGGTGCCGACGCTGGTGATCACCCTTGTGACTCTGATCGCACTATCGGCGTTGTCGCAGATTCTGTTCGTAACCACGCTCAAGGCCGGCATCAAGGCGGTAGCGATTGGGCTGGCGTTCCTGCTGGTTGGCCGGGGGCTGGTCTCTGCGACGCTGGCCGTGCGTCATCCAGCCTGGCGGTTGCTGCCGATCAGTGACCAATCGGCCCGCTCCCTGGCCAAACGAACCACCGTGGTGGCCATGGTGTTGGCGGTGGCAATCGCCGTGCTGGCATTCATCGATCTGGCCCTGGTTGCTCCGGAACTGCATGCTGTGGCTGGGTTCGGGGCCCGCGTCATCGGTGCCGCCGCCCTGTTCCTGCTGCTGCCCAAACGCTTCTGGCAGCCGGTGCCGGCCGCCACCGAGCCGGCGGAACCGGGTGTGGAAACGCCCATGGAAACGCCCATGGCGACCGGCTCCGCCCTGCCCTCACCGCTGGTTTCGGTCAATCTGCGCCTGCGGTTGCTGACCGGCATCGCGGCAGCGGCGGTGGTGGTGCTGTCGGCGCTACGCTTTCACAACCTCAGCCAATACATTGCCCAATTGCTGCTGGCCGGGGTGGCTGTGCTGGGCGTGCTGCGCCTGCTGCATGGCGTGGGTCACGAACTGATCGAAGTGTTCGTTACCCAACCCACGGGGCGACTGGCCCAGTTCCGCAGCACCCTGTTTCACACGGAACGGGGGCTGCGAACGTTCGTCTATCTCGCCAAGACCACACTCGATCTGCTGTGGCTGGCAACCAGCTTCGTAATTCTGCTGCCTTTGTCGGGGATCGATTGGTCGGAGTTGCGCGGTTGGGGCACCACCTTTATGCGCGGCGTGACCATCGGCGAAATCACCATCGCGCCGATGGACATTCTGGCGTCGCTGTTCCTGGTCTCGACGGTGATGGTCGTGACCCGCTTCATTCAGCGTAAGCTGGACGAGGGCGTGTTGCCGCGACTACAGGTTGATCGCGGCGTGCGCCACTCTATCCGCACCGGGGTCGGCTATATCGGGGCCTTGATCGCGATTCTGCTCGGCATCGGCGCGCTTGGTCTCAACCTGTCCAATCTGGCGATGATCGCCGGTGCGCTGTCGGTCGGAATCGGCTTCGGCCTACAAGCGGTGGTCGGCAATTTCGTCGCCGGCCTGATTCTGCTGATCGAGCGGCCGATCAAAGTCGGCGACTGGATCGTGGTCGGTGACAAAGACGGCGTGGTCAAGCGGATCAGCGTCCGGGCGACCGAGATTCAAACTTTTCAACGCGCCTCGGTAATCATTCCCAATTCAGATCTGATCTCGCATGCGGTGCTCAACTGGACCCACAAGGACAAATTGGGCCGAATCGACATTCCGGTCAGCATCGACCACAATAACGACGTTGAACTGGTGCGCCGGCTGCTGCTGGCCTGCGCCCGGGCCGACGCCCGGGTTGTCCGCGAACCCCCGCCGATGGTGGTGTTTCGTAAGATCGGGGCCGGCTCGCTCGATTTCGAATTGCGCTGCTTCGTGGCCGATGTCGAGGTCTATACCCCGGTATCGAGCGACTTGCGTTTCGCGATTCTGCACACGTTCCGGGACAACGGCATCCGCATGCCCAGCGAGGAGCGGATCGTGCATGTGCCGCAATTGGACCGCTTTGTCCCGGATCACGGTGGCCCGGCTCCGGCATCTTGAGTCTCAGGATGGACTCTGGCATCACGAAACGAGACAGCGAACGATTGCTTCACAGCCGGCGGTGATCAACGCCGGTTCATCGATCAGCGCCACCCGAATATAGGCGGCACCAGGATTGACCCCGTTTGCATCGGGATGCGAGACATACGCTCCGGGCAGCACCCGTACGCCTTCTTCCGCCCACAGCTTGCGCGCTGCGGCTTCACCGTCGCCGACCTCAAGCCACAAGAAGAATCCGCCGGCTGGACGGCCGAAGCCGAACCGCCCGCCGAGCACCGCTTCAGCGGCATCGAACTTGGCTCGGTAACGGGTGCGGTTGTCCTCGACATGAGCATCATCCGCCCACAGCGCCGCAGCTGCGGCCAACACTGGCAACGGTGAGCCGGCGTTACCATAGCCGCGCAAACGGGCGAACGCGGCGATCAGGTCCGGGTCTCCGGCAACGAAGCCAGAACGTAGCCCGGCGGCGCTGGATCGCTTGGACAACGAATGAAACACCAGCAGATTGGCCCACGGCCGCCCGCCACTGGTTAGCACACCGGTGGCGTCATCAAGCGCAGCCGCAGCTTCCAGCGCACCTGCGGGCGGGGTACCGGAATAAATTTCGGCATAACATTCATCGGCGGCAAGAACAAAATTATAGCGCCGGGCCAGAATTAGGGCTCGGGTAAGATAGTCGGCCGTAGCCACAGCCCCTTGTGGGTTGGAAGGCGTACACAGATAGACCAGGGCGGTACGTTCAAGCAGTTCGGGAGTGAGGGCATCCAGATCGGGCAAAAAGCCGGTGCGGCGCGAGGCGGTAAGGAACACCGGCTCGGCACCCGCGATCAACCCGGCCCCCTGATAAACGGCATAGAACGGATTGGGCAGCAACACCGCCGGCACCCGTCCGGCCTTACACTCGGGCACAACCAACAATGCGGCCATAAACAACGCTTCACGGGTGCCGGCCACCGGTAGAATTGAAGCGTCGGCGTTCAACCGTTCGGCAGGCAAGGCATAACGCCGATTGAGCCAGCCCGCACAAGCGGTACGAAATTCGGATGTGCCGCTGACCGGTGGGTACTTGCCCCACAAATGGGCATTGTCGCGCAGGGTTCGGTCGATCAACTCCGGCGGCGCATGGCGCGGCTCGCCCAACGACATCAAAATCGGCTCACGCCCGGCCGGCGGGTCGATTCCGGCCAACAGTTTGGCCAGCCGGGTAAAGGGGTAGTCGGCAAGATGGGCAAGGCGGTTATTGAGCATGGTGCGCACACAGTCTGAAAACGGCGGAAGGGCACAGAGTAGCCGGGCCGGCCCTTCCGACTCAAGCTTGTGACTTATCGATCAGCAACAATCACGGCGCTCGCCGCCTGTTCGGCGAGGTCTTGCTCGGCTCCGCGTTGTTCCAGGTGATGAAGACCGAAGCCATCAGCCGATATTAGGCCAACGCCACGAGCGCCACCCCGGCCGCAATCAGCCCCACGCCGATCCAGCGGCGACGATCGACCCGCTCGTGTAGCACGAGCCGCGCCCCGAGCGTGCCTGTGACATAAACCAACGCTCCGGCCGGAACCACGACACTCAACTCCACAAACGACAACAAAGCCAGAAAGGTGCCGAAATGAACCGCAGCCATGGTGATGCCAAGCAAGAAACTTGGGCAGCGCACCACCCGCCCGGCCAGAGCCAGCAAAGATCGCGGTTTGAAATCATCCACCGGACCGATCCGCTTCATCGACCGTGCCACCAACACATCACTGGCGGAATCGGCCAACACCATAATGGTAATTAGCAAGACCTCGATCATGACCTGGGATCCTCGCCACAACTCGAAATCGTCGCGGTGGCGACAGGCGGACGGGCGGAATCGGCAACCAACGCCACCCCCCCCGCGACCAGCGCCACCCCGGCCCAGTGCAGCGGCTCAACCCGTTCGCCCAACAGCCACGCCGCCAGCGCAACGTTGACCACCACTTCGACGGAGACCACCGGCATCGCCAGGCTAAGATCAGCCCACGACAGCACCAGGGTGAACAGCACGGTAAAGATAATCAGCAACACTGTCCCGGCCCACAGCCATGGATTGGACAGTGCGGCCGCAACCAGAGTTGGCCAGGCACCAGGATCAAACGAGGCCAGCACGGCCAGCGGCTTGATTCCGATCGCCAGACAAACGTTACCCGCCGCCTGGGCCACGACGGCGATGGCCAGAAACAGTACGGTTTTCATCGCCAGCCCCATATGTCCCCCACAGGTCATGGATACACTCTGTTACAGTTGTCGGCACGGGCCAAGTATGGTATGGCGTCATCATGTCTGTATCATTAATTAAGCAAGCTCACCACCAGCCTCCTCCCGTCCCCTTAACCCGCATCAGAGACGCTGTATGACTTCGACCGAGAGTGCGGTCAAGACCGCCCTTGCCGCCGCGCCAATTCCCGCAGCCAAGATAGATTTCACGCCAGAGGACCGGCAGTGGATCGCGGACCGAATTCAGGAGGTTCTAGCCACTGGCCAGCTTACACTGGGCAAGTACGGTGTGGCTTTTGAAGAGAACTTCGCCACCTTCAGCGGGGCGAAACACGCGATTGCGGTCAACAGCGGAACGTCGTCGCTGGAAATCATTTTGCGCACGCTAGAGGTTGAAGGGAAGGATGTGCTGGTTCCGGCCAACACTTTCTTCGCCACCGCCGCCGCCGTGGTTCATGCCGGGGCCCGACCGGTGCTGATGGACAGCGACCCGGCCACGCTCGGCACCGCGCCGGAAGAAATCGAACGGCGGCTCACCGCCAACACCGCAGCGGTAATCGTGGTTCACATCGGCGGGCTGGTGTCGCCACGCATGGCCGAGATTCAGTCGCTGTGCACACGCAAGGGCATCGCCTTGGTCGAGGATGCCGCCCACGCCCACGGCTCGTCTCACAACGGCGTCGGTGCCGGCACTTTCGGCATTGCCGGCTCATTCAGCTTTTATCCAACCAAAGTGATGACCTGCGGCGAAGGCGGCATGATCATCACCAATGATGACCGCCTGGCCGCCGAGGCCCGCATCTATCGCGACCAAGGCAAGGCCAGCTTCACCCAAAATGCGCACACGCGCATGGGCTATAACTGGCGGCTGTCGGAGCCACATGCGATCATCGGCCTGAAGCACCTGGAACGGCTGCCAGAGATGATCACGGCACGGCAACGAATTGCCGCGATCTATGACCGTGAAGTTCAGGGCCGCAGCCCGGATCTGCCGGTACCACTGACTGTGCCGGCTGGAGGCGTGTGCAACTATTACAAATACATCGCTTTGTTCCGTGAGCCGATCGACCGCAAGGCGCTTAAGGCCAGACTCCGTGAGCAGTTCGGGGTGTCTTTGTCAGGCGAGGTCTATGAAGAGCCGCTACAGAAGCAGCCGGTGTTCCAGCGCTATGCCAACCAGCCGTTGCCGGTGTCGGAAGATTTGTGCGCCCGCCATATCTGTTTGCCGGTGTTCGCCAGCATGACCGATGACCAAGCGCTGCGGGTGGCCGAGGCGATCAAGAGCTTGCTTGGCTGATCACGGAAATTTACCACCAGGGGCTTCGCCCCCGGACCCCGACCCAGGGCCTCGCCCTGGATCCACCTATACATATTTGGAATGGGAATTGAACAATGGCCAAGGTAGCGGTGAGCGGGGGCAGCGGCTTCATCGGCTCGCATGTGGTAGACAAACTGGTTGAAGCCGGTCATGAGGTGACGGTGCTGATGCACCGCGCCTTGCCGCAACAGGCCGACGTTAAGTTTGAGGAAACCGATATCCTGGATTTCTCTTCGCTGCTGGCCGCGACCAGAGGCATGGATTACGTTTTCCACTTGGCAGCCAACCCTAACGTTAACTATGCTTTCAA
The DNA here is from genome assembly GCA_963575695.1 of uncultured Gammaproteobacteria bacterium. Classification (GTDB taxonomy): domain Bacteria; phylum Pseudomonadota; class Alphaproteobacteria; order Azospirillales; family Azospirillaceae; genus CAUYTZ01. Next base: position 13,634 of record CAUYTZ010000284.1, read on the forward strand.
GAATCCAGTGCTCAATACTCAGTTGAACGTGATGGGCACCAACAACGTGCTGGAAGCGGCACGGCTAAACGGGGTCAAACGGGTGTTTCTGGCCTCGACGGTGTGGGTGTTCAACGCCGCGATCGCAACCGAAATCGCCGACGAAACCACGCCAATTTCCCTGAACGGTGCCGGGCATATTTACACCTCCAGCAAGATCTCAGCCGAAATGCTGTGCCAGAATTACTGGGAGCTGTACAAACTGCCATTCACTATTTTCCGTTTCGGTATCGCCTATGGCCCACGCCAGCGCGAAAGCTTGCTGATCCCGATTTTTCTAAAGAAGGCGCTGACCAATCAACCCCTAACCGTGTCCGGCAAAGGCGATCAGTACCGCAAATTCGTCTATGTCGAGGATCTGGCTCGGGCCCACGCCCTGGCGGTGTGCGATCAGGCCGTCAACCAGACCTTCAACCTGGAAGGCAACCGTAACGTTTCGGTACTGGACGTGGCCGAGGGGATTCGCAAACTGGTCGGCGAACACGTCAAAATCGAATTCACCCCAGCACGGCCAGGCGATTTTGCCGGATGCGAGATTGCCAACGCCAAAGCGGCACGGGTACTCGGCTGGCGACCGGAAGTCGATTTCGATGATGGCCTGCTGCGTACGGTTGATTACTTCTGCAAGAAATGGAACGTAAGCCTACCCGGCCTTTGATGACTGAGCCGTAGCAACCCGAGACCAGGACCGTCCATGGTCCTGGTCGGGGGCGGGAAGATCCGCCTCAATCCCGACGCCGAACCAGAAGATCCAACGCCGCCACTGCGGCCTTGAAGTCGAACCGATTCAAGGCCGCCGCCACCTGCCGTGCCCGATCCCCCAGCGTGGTTTCGGCCAAAGCCTCCGCCAGGACCACCGAAACTTCCACCGCCCGCAGGTTTCGGGACCGGATCAACGCCGCTAATTCCACACACACCCGTCCTACCGCCGCACTCGACTCCGAGACCAGACTCTCCCCCGCTGAACCAGACAACTCAGCGCCGGTCTCAACCGCACGACAACTGGCGACAACCGGCACCAATTCGACCGCGATCGCCTCAACCAGCCGCCCCAGGGGCACGGTCTCAGTCTCAGTCTCGGTCTCGGCTCGGTGCAGCGCAACCAGCAACGCCTGCGCCGCTTCAGACAGTGCCTTAGCACCGATGTTGCCGGCCACCCCCTTCAACGCATGGGCAACCCACCGAGCCTCCCCGGTCTGCCCCGCTTCGACCAGTTGGCGCAACGTGCCATCGACCGAGCCATAGTCTTTGAGAAATTCGCTCGACACCTCGGAAAACAACTCTGGCATGTCGCCAAAGCGAATACGAACCTCGAATGGATCAAACCCAGGCAGATTAGCCGGCAATCCAGGCAGAAGTGGTTCGGCAAGGGCCGTTCTTTCGGTCAATTCCGGTCCCTGATTCATTGTTGGCGGTCCATGCTGGCAGCGAAAAACATACGACAAAAAGATGACACCAGATTACGGTCCCCCGGCCCCCAAAGGTCAAGCCCGTTCATCATGCACCTGCGAGTTTCATCGTTGCTGATTAGGGGGCCGATAAGGGGGCTGACGCCGGCACCCGATCACCCTATGTTTGGTGCTCAGGCTTTTCCCTGCCCTGCCGCCCGCTTCGGACCAACCATGCCCTCAACCTGTGACCATCCCGTTCCCATCGCGCCCGTTCCCATCGCAATAATCCCGCCAGCCGAGCCGTTCTCATTCTCTGATGCGGCCCTGGACCATGGCGACGAGCGACGGTTGGTCTGGACCGTTCCCGCTCCGGGAGCCTTCCTGCGTCTTGACTTCGAGGTACCACCGCAGGGGATCGAGATCGAAGCCCTGGTTGATGGACGGGAGATTGGCCATCGGCGCGGGCAGGAGGGTGTATGCGCGTACGCTTGGCGTCATGACGTTGAGCACGGGCAAACGGTTGAGCTGCGGTTTCGCCGCTCGCACCAACAGCGGACCGATGAGCGACAGCCCCTCGACCATCGGGCCACAATTAGCACCCCCGGTGAGATCAGGGATTTCCTGATCTCACCGCTGCGCTGTTATTTTCCATTTTCCTTGGTCTCACTCCGTGCCGACGGTACCTTTCAACCCTGTCGTTGCGGTGCGTGGCTGAAAACCCCCTACGCTTTCGGTAATCTACGAACTCAGGGTGTGGATCATATCTGGAACGGCCCGGTGATGACCGCGATGCGGGCCGAATTCCTAGCCGGGATCTACACCAGCCACTGCCGGGCCACGGTCTGCCCCTACCTGTCCGGAGCCGAAACCCAGCCCGCACCCAATGCCGAGGCCATCGCTCAGATCAATTACGGCCGCACCAGTCTGCCGTTGGCTGCAGTCAGCACCCTGATTCACGAGGTAGACCCCGGCTGCAATCTGGCCTGCCCGATGTGCCGTCCGGACAAGATCCTCGCCGACGACGCCAATGTTCGCCGCTCGATCGAGGAAATCCGCACCTTCGTCGCCGGTCATGGCATCCGTGACCTAACCGTGTCTGGGGCGGGTGAAGTGCTGGCGTTCAAAAGTTTCGTCCGCTTCCTGGCCGAGGATTTCCTGCGCGAACATGGCGTCCGTCTCGCCCTGATCACCAACGGCACCCGTTTCGACCAAAGATTGTGGCGAGCGATCAGCCATAACCGGTTCGCGACCGTGGTTGTGTCCGGTGATGGCTGTACGCCTGACACATACGAGCAGGTACGGCGCGGAGCACGGTGGGAGACGTTTCAACGCAACCTGGGTTTCCTGGCCGACTTGCGCCGCCGGGGCGAAATCGGTACGCTGGTTTGGAACTGGGTGGTGATGCCGATCAACATCCACGAAATCGGCCTGGCGGTCGAACTGGCCCGCGACTGGGGCCTGGACCAGATCGCCTTCCTGATTCAAAGCGGCTCGGTGGCCGAAACCGGGTTTGGCAATCTGTTCGAGCGTGCCGACCTCGATTTACTCGATGCGGTCTATGATCAACTGGATCGGGTCGGCGCATTCGATGACCCGCGGGTCAATCTGGAATCGCTGGCGCAATTGCGCCGCCGCCGTTATCGCACCGTGCCCTTCCGCCTGGAAGCCGCTGGCTTTCAACTCGATACCCACCTTAACCCGGCCAGCGCCGCCACCATCGCGAACCGGTGTCTGACCGATATCGCCGTCGGCCGGCTCGAACCACCACGTCGCCTGTCTCTACCCCATCGCCAGACCCTGGCTAACTTGCATCAGCTTGGACTGCTGAAGTTTCCGGATGCTCCCGTCCCCGCCCTGATCGAGATCCGTCAGGAAGCCGAGCGGTGGATAGCAAGCCAGCCCCCGGTCAGCCGGGAAGACATGGCGGAGGCTTACCCCGACCGTGCCAGCCTGATCGAGCGGCTAGCGGTGCTGGTTGCAGACCAACCGCTCCTGATTTGGGGGGCCGGCAACACCGGCGACCGGGTGTTGGCGTTGCTGCGTGGGTTGGGCGTGGCCCCGGTGGCCGGATTTATCGACACCGCCAAGACCGGCACCCACCGTGGTCTGCCTGTGCGGCAACCAGAGAGGATAGCGGAAGCCGAACGCGCCCGCGCCGTCGTGATGATTGGTTCACAATCCGCAGCCGAGATTTTCCGTCAGGCCCGCTCGCTCGGCTACCGGGTAATCATCAATCCCTTGACTCTTCTGTAAGTCGGCCTTCGGCGACCAGGAACCCAGAGGCTCCTGGACCCACTTTACTTGGAGCGGCACCCAGATCATCAGCCAACGGTTGCCATGTTGTACGTTATCGACGGCCGCCGAATTGACACTACTGGTTAGCAGAGCGGCTTGTCGCGCGCTTCGATGAAAATCCGGGTAATCTGCGGAAATGCGGCCTTGATTTCGGCGTCTAGCGAAGCGACGGCACCTTCGACCCCGCCAGCACTGCCGCAATCCTTAAAATCGAGGCTAAGATTAAGCAACACCTCACACGGTCCGAGGTGCTGGGTCAGGATCTCGTTAACCCCGACCACCTGGCCGTTCTTTTGGGCGATGGCACGAATGCCTTCGACCACAGTCGGGTTGGCGGCCTCACCGATCAGCAGCGCCATGCTTTCGCTGGCCAAAAACCAAGCGGTTGAAAACAAAACCAGGCCGATGATCAGGCAGGCAATGGCGTCCAATTGCGGCAACGCCAAAACTTCACTGGCGACGATTCCGACCAGGGCCACCCCCAACCCAAGCAGGGCGGCGGTATCTTCCAGCAGCACCGCAAACACGGTCGGGTCTTTGCTGGCGCGAATGGCGGCGATGTAGCCCAATTCCCCCTTCTGCTCGCGGAACTCCTTGACCGCAATCGAAAAGCTGAACCCTTCCATGATCATCGAGGCACCAAGCACCAGATAGTTGATCCAGGCCGAATGCACCGGAGTTGGGTAAAGCAACTTATCAATGCCTTCATAGATGCTGACCGTGCCGCCGCCGACGAAGATCGACACCGCGACGATAAACACCCAGAAATACAACTCGCGGCCATGACCGAACGGGTGACTGGCATCGGCCGGACGGGCGGCACGCGCCATTCCGTGCAGCAACAACCATTGATTGCCGGTATCAACCAGCGAATGGACCGCTTCGCCGAGCATGGCGGCGCTGCCGGTCAAATACGCGGCGACGCTCTTGGTTACAGCGATACCCAGATTACCGGCCAACGCGGCGTAAATCACCTTTTTAGAGGAATGCGAACTCATGTGCTGGTATCCGTTATTGGCGTGGCCGGTTCGTGCCCCCCCCGAACAACGGCGTTGATAAGCTCCCCCGCCGAAAGTCTACCCCTCCTGTCGTTCAAGCACCAGCGTCGCCAGCGGCGGCAGCACCAGCGTGATCGACCATTCCCGGCCGTGCCATGGCACCGGTTCGGCCACCACGCCGCCGCCGTTACCGTCATCGGTACCGCCATAACATGCGGAATCGGTATTGAGCCGCTCCGAATACCAGCCAGGTAGGGGCACGCCGACCCGATAGCCATGGTGCGGAAGCGGGGTAAAGTTGCCGACCGTGATCACCGGCCGGTTGTGGTCGTGGCCGCGACGCAGATAGGCGAGCACCGAATTCTCACTGTCATTGGCCTCAATCCATTCGAAGCCACCCGGTTCGCAATCCAGTTCGTGCAGCGCTGGCAGCGAACGGTAGAGCCAGTTGAGATCCTTAACCAGACGCTGGATTCCGGCGTTCATGTCATCGTCAAGCAGGTGCCAATCCAGGCTGGTGTCGTGATTCCACTCCCGCTCCTGGGCCAGTTCACCGCCCATGAACAACAGTTTTTTGCCCGGGTGAGTGTACATGAAGCCGTAATAGGCGCGCAGATTGGCGAATTTACGCCAGCGATCGCCGGGCATACGGTGGAACAACGAGCCTTTGCCATGGACCACCTCATCGTGACTGAGTGGCAGGACATAGTTTTCACTGTATTGATAAAGTAGAGCGAAGGTCAAATCGTGGTGGTGATAACGACGGTGAACCGAATCTTTGCCGAAGTAGCGCAGGGAATCATGCATCCAGCCCATGCTCCACTTGAAGGTGAAGCCCAGGCCGCCAACATAGGTTGGCCGCGACACCCCCGGCCAAGCGGTGGATTCCTCGGCAATCGTGATCGCGCCCGGGTGCTGGGCGTGAACCAGTTCATTCATACGTTTAAGGAAATCAATCGCTTCCAGGTTCTCCTTACCACCGTGGCGGTTGGCGATCCATTCACCGTCCTTGCGGCTGTAGTCGAGATAAAGCATGGAGGCGACGGCATCGACCCGCACCCCGTCCAGGTGATAGCGGTCGAGCCAAAACAGGGCGCTGCCGAGTAGGAAATTGGCCACTTCGCGCCGGCCAAAATTATAGACCAGCGTATTCCAGTCGGGTTGAAAGCCCTGGCGTGGGTCGGCGTGCTCGTACAGATGGCTGCCGTCGAACTGGGCCAGACCGTGGGCGTCGGTTGGGAAGTGGCCCGGCACCCAATCGAGCAGCACGCCGATGCCAGCATGGTGGCAGGCTTCAACGAAGCGACGGAACTCTTCCGGCGAGCCGTGGCGGCGGGTGGGGGCGTAGAGTCCGATCGGCTGATAGCCCCACGAGCCGTCGAACGGGTGTTCGGTGATCGGCAGCAGTTCGATATGGGTGAAGCCCAAATCGCGGACATAGGGCACCAACTGTTCAGTCAGCTCACGATAAGTTAGATAACGGTCGCCTTGTTCCGGCACTCGCCGCCACGACCCCAGGTGGACCTCATAGATCACCATCGGTGTGGCGCGGGCATCGGTGACGGCGCGACGCGCCAACCATTCGCCATCGTGCCAGTGGTGGTGATCCTGGGCACTGACCACTGAAGCGGTACCCGGGGCCGGCTCGGCCTCGAACGCGAACGGATCGACTTTCAGCGGCAAGATTTCGCCGGATGTGGCCCTGATTTCAAACTTATAGCGTGTCCCCGGGCCGACCCCAGGCACGAAGATTTCCCACACCCCGCATTCCACCCGACGACGCATCGGCAGCCGCCGGCCATCCCAGGCGCAGAAATCGCCAACCACGCTGACCCGACTGGCTTCGGGTGCCCAGACGGCGAAAGCGGTTCCAGGCACTTCATCGATCACTTGCGGATGCGCGCCCATGCGCTCGAACGCACGCAGATGGTTGCCTTCGGCCAGCAGGTGGACATCCAACTCGCCCAGCACCGATGGGAAACGATAGGCGTCTTCGATCTCCTCGCTCAGACCAGCAGAAAAATAAAGCCGCAGGCGATAGGCGAAAAGGTGGCGACGATCCTGAAACACGGCATGGAAGAAGCCGTCGGGATGCAGGCGCTCCAGGCGTCCGGCGACGAAGCCGCTGCCGGCGTCGATCACATCCACGCCTTCGGCACCCGGCCACAGCACGCTGACCGTAACCGGTCCATTCGGCCACACTTGGTGCATGCCCAGAACCGAAAACGGATCGCCGTGTTCGGCGCGGATCAGGGCGACGATGGCGGCGGCATCAGGGGGGGGGACCGGCACCATGGCGGATTGTCCTTATGGTCGGCTGGTTCGCAACCAGGGGATGCGCACCAGCGCCGTTATTAACGAGGGGGGAAGAGCAGGAGGGCCAAAAATATTAGGCGCTCGGTTTGATCAGCAGCGTAAAATTGCCCCAGTGCATAACGGGCACTCTTGATGACAGCCGATGCTCCGGAAACGGCTATCCTGTATGCTGGATCATAATCAGCAGAATGTCGTTCTTCCTGTAAGTTCACAATAACAGATGAAAAATCCCGGATCTCGCGACAAAACTGTTTGCTCTGAATATAGGGATGATATTTTTGTGGCAAGGTTTTCTTGCTCGCTTCAATGCACAAACGTTTCAGCGTGTCGTGATTGACGGCCCGGTATGCCAATCGATACTCTGGAGAAAGGTGTTTAGTTGTTCCAATAAAGTTATCGGCAGCGGCTTTCATGGTCGCGTGAAAAAGACCATAATAGGCAGACGAAACTGCCCGCCGCAGCTTTACCTGCTTTGGCGCGCCTTGCCCAGTCGGGGAAGACAGTTCCTCTGCCAGTTCGAGCCATTGCTCAGGCTTCGGAAGCGTCATCATCTTTCTCCAGTTCTTCCTTCGTCCAATACTCGATATGTGGAAAACGGGTATCACCCTTGGCGAGCAACTGGTCATGGACTTCCACTAAAATCCTGACACATTGCTCCCCAGTCATTCCCATACCAATATCAGTATTCTTCAGAATGATCTGGATGCGAAGTGCATCATCTCCCGCAGAGTCGGCAATTTCTTCAGTTGCAATGTCTGCAACACCATTTTGCAGCCATTGGCTCGCTGTTTCCATTACCAACAGATTGATGTCTTGCAACTGCATCCAGATCACCCTCACATTGAGCGCTTCCCTGCCAAACACAGAGGGGGCAGGTTCACCGCCTAAAAGCCGCCATCAAAACTGCTCGTTTTCAGTGATCAGATGCGTCACCAACCCGTATTCCCGGGCTTCCTCCGCCGACATCCAATAGTTGCGGTCGGTATCACGCGCCACCCGTTCCAGCGGCTGGCCGGTTTCGTGAGCGATGATCCGATTCAGCCGCTCCCGCATCTTGATGATTTCCTTGGCCTCGATCGCGATATCCATCGCTCGGCCACCGGTACCACCCAGCGGCTGGTGGATCAGGAAGCGGGTGTTGGGCAGGCAGTAGCGATTTTTGCGCTTGCCGGCCAGGAAGATGTGCGCCCCGGCGCTGGCCACCCAGCCGGTACCGAGAATTTTTACTTCCGGCTTCACGAAGCGGATCATATCGTGAATGGTATCGCCGGCTTCGACATGGCCGCCAGGCGAGTTGATCACGATCTTGATCGGATCATCGTTTTCCACCGCGAGCGCGAGCAACTGCGCGGAGACCCCCTGAGCCAGCTTCATGTTGATTTCACCGAAGATCAACACCATGCGCGCCTTGAACAGGTTCTGCTGTACGGTATTGGCCACCGGCGGGGTCTTGTCTTCACCCTTTTCCGCCGGCTCGGCCGGAGCGTCTTCTTCGTCCTCGTCAGCGGCGCGCAGGTCACGATTCGCGGCCATGGTTCTTGTCCCTCTTGCGGTTTTCCGTCGGCGGCGCGATCCTGCAACGTCCGGGAGGCCAAGGTCAACCCTTGGCACAACGGAGCCGCAGTTCCGGCGCGGCCAAGCGCTCCATAATCATCCGGCCTTGCGCCGAGGTTCGGACGGCGGAGAATGGTCGCGAACCAAGTGGCGTTGGATCTCTTCAGTGACTTGATCGATGCGGCCGGTCAATTTGAAGTGATTGGCACCACTCGTCAGACGGACCTCGTTAAGGCCATTTTCCAGACGGGCCTGTCCGGCCTTCAGATCCGCGACATCGGTCTTGAGCACCGCGACATCAGCCTTGATCTCCGCGACATCAGCCTTGAGCACCGCGACATCAGCCCGCAGTTCATTCTGGCCGGCTTCCAGGCTTGCCTGTCTGGCTTCTAGCCGCGCCTGCCCCGCTTGCAGGCTGGTCTGTCCGGCTTGCAGGCTGGTCTGTCCGGCTTGCAAGCCGACGACAACCGTAAACAGCTTTCCAAACGCATCGGTCAAGCGATCGATCTTCTCTTCCACCCGCGCCATACGCTGGTCATCGTGGTTGGTCATGGTCGGACTCCGCAATGTCGCCCCGCCGAGAGCGCCCGGATGGAGTATAGGCCTCATGCCGCCGGTTGTCAGCAACGCTTCCGAAAACATGATTGCCCACCAGTGGGCAGGTATTCCTTGATTCCCTATCCAGGATTCCCTTAGGGTGAGAAAATTGCTCCAGTGTTGCGCGACGGGGCTGATTGCTGCATCCGGCGGCGAAGGCTTGGTTCGGGCGAACGAAACGGCAGACCTCAAGCAAAGGGAACGCAAGATCATGGGTGAAGGCAGCTTTGCCGGCCGATTTAAAATCGGCACACGGATTTATTTCGGCTTCCTGGTCGTGCTCGCCCTACTCGGGCTGCTGGTGGTGATCGGGATTCGCGGCCTGGATCAGGCCGAAGCCAGCGTCGATCAATACGCCAGTGTGTCGGAAAACGCGCTGCGGGTTTCGACCATTGATGCTGATGTCGCGACCATGCGGATTAATGTTCGGTACTTCAACGAATCTGGGTCTGATAAGCCGGTGGCAAAGGTTCACGCGCTTCAGGCGGAAATTGAAAAGGGCCTGAATGAGGCGATCCACGCCACCAAGAACCCGGAGCGCAAGGCCAACCTGCAAAAGATGCTTGCTCTGTTTAACGAATACCGTCAGGGCTTTGAACGGGCGGTGACGCTGCGGGCCAAGAAAGATAAGCTGGTCAACGAGGGCATGAACCCGATTGGGGCCAAGGCGCGCGAAAACTTGAGCGAGGTTATCCGCACGGCACTCGCCGACAATGATCACGAAGCTGCGGCGCTGACCGGCCAGGTTCAGGAATGGCTGATGCTGACCCGACTGGAAGTGGTCCGGTTCCTGGGAAGCTCGGACGAGAAGACACTGGCCCGGGCCCAAGAGCGGATGAAAGGGTTCCAGGACACGATCGGACCTCTGTTCGAGCGCATTCAGAATCCGACGCGTAAAAAGCTGGTGGGAGAGACCAGGGAATTGGCGACTCGCTATCAGGCCGCTTTCAACGAAGCCATAACCGCCATTCAAGAAAATAACGAGCTGATGAATAAGCGTCTGGTTGAGTTGGGGACGCATTTCGGTGAGTTGTCGGATATCACGGTTGCCGCTCAGAAAAAGGCACTGGGCGTGACCATGGAGGAGATCGACGGCGACCTGCGTTCAACCTCACGCATGAATGTGATTATTGGGATCGGGGCCGCCCTGGTCGGTCTGTTCTTCGCCTGGATGGTCGCGCGCAGCATCACCGGACCGGTGGCGGCGATGACCGGCACCATGGCTCGGTTGGCGGCCGGAGAGTTGAACGCGGAAATCCCCGCGCGCAGCAACCAGGACGAGATCGGGGAGATGGCTAAGGCGGTCCAGGTCTTCAAGGACAACGCAATCGAAAAGAAGCGTCTGGATGAAGCCGAAAGGGCGCGTCTGGATGCGGAGCGAGTCGCAGCCGAAGCCCAACGTCGGCGCGAAGAGGGGATCGGCAAGGAAATCGCCGTGCTGATCGATGCGGTGGCCAAGGGCGACCTAACCAGCCGAATCAATCTGGAAGGCAAGGAAGGCTTCTATCGCGCGATGAGCGATGGCGTTAATCGTCTGACCGATACCGTGCAGGTTGCGATTGAAGAACTGGGGGCCATGGCCAGCGCGTTGGCCGATGGCGATCTCAACCAGCGCATCACCCGCGACTTCCAGGGGGCGTTCGACAAGCTGAAGACCGACTTCAACACCACCTCCGACCGCTTGGGCGAGATCGTCGGCCGGATCGGCGAGGCGACCGAGGCGATTTCTCAGGCTTCGGGCGAGGTGTCTTCGGGCAGCGCCGATTTGGCCGAACGGACCGAGCAACAGGCGTCTTCGCTGGAAGAAACTGCGGCGTCGATGGAAGAGTTGGGTGCCACCGTGCGTTCCAACGCCGACAACGCCCAGCGCGCCAACCGCATGGCGATCGATGCTCGGGGTGCTGCCGAACAGGGGGGGAATGTCGCCAATTCAGCGATCGGCGCGATGAAGCGAATTGAGGAAGCGTCGCACAAGATTACCGAAATTATCGGCGTCATCGATGAAATCGCCTTCCAGACCAACCTGTTGGCCTTGAACGCCGCAGTCGAGGCCGCTCGTGCTGGCGATGCCGGCAAGGGCTTCGCCGTGCTGGTGGCGGTCACAGTCAGCGCCACCGGGTTTATGGTCAGGGTGCCGGGAAGGTAGGTGATGGTGTAGTTGGGACTGGAGATGGCGGCGCCGCTCGCGGTCAAAGTCCCGGCATAGGTGCCGGCATTGGCGCTGGCAAGGGTGGCCGAACTGACCGTCGCCTGGGAGGTGAAGATGGAGGCGGTGTCGCCGTTGACCAGGCCGGAGACGCTGGCGGTAAGCGTCGGCAGGCTACCGCCGTAGGTCATGC
>CAUYTZ010000285.1:0-5063 GCA_963575695.1 uncultured Gammaproteobacteria bacterium
AATTTAGGTGACATGGCCATCAACTGCGCGATGGCGGCTTTTTCAATCACGAGCTTCATGACTTTATTTTTACCAATAGCAAAATACGGATCAAGGATATTCCAAAATATTCAAACGATTAATCACCTTGCCTCCGGCGGGCCGGGCTTCGCCCCGGCACCCCACCAGGGGCACAGCCCCTGGACCTCTTGACTTCAAGAAAACAGCACCGGCTGGCCAAATACGCCAACACTCAAAAACGCAGACGGGTAACCTTTTCCAATAACTCCTGTCGCCGCAACGGCTGGCGTCGAGACCGACGCGGTGCCCCGCTCGACAACAACCATTCCCACAACAGCGCCACCACCACCAGGGCGAGAATGCCAAGCATCAACGTCATGATCGCCCCTCCATCCCTATACTACCCCTGCCCGATACTACCCCTGACGGTGAAGCAGGCCACCCCCAGCGAGCGATTCACAGATATCCATCACCTGGAGCAAACGCAGATTAAGCGCCTTGGCGATCTGTTCCGGGTATATGGTTTCGTCGCGGTGGGTTAGGAAGTACTCGCGAATCTCAGTCCTGGCCTGCTCCTCGGTCATACGATCCGCCACCACCGGCACCATGGCAACCGTCGGTACCGCCGCCACCGGCCCGCGAGCAACCAAATCGCGCACCGCCGCAGTCAACTCGCCCACCGCTTGACGCAGCCCGGCCAGTTCCCCGGCCAGTTCGCGAACCACCATTGCGGTTTCGCTGACCGGATCTTTTTCCGCCTCTGTCACGTCGCTCACCCCGTCACCCCATCCAATCCCCTGGCGTCAAAGGCCGGGGGCAGTAGTATAACGCCACTATCGGCGATTGGCACTTTCGATCGTCGATCGTCGGCCCTTGGTCCCTGCCCTCCCCGCTTCGTGTCATCCCCCGTGCGCCCAGACATCCTCAATTCTCTGTTCGTCCCGCTGACCACGCTGAAAGGCGTGGGGCCGCAGGTCGCCAAGCTGATCGAAAAGCTAACCGGTCCCTACATCGTCAATCTGCTCTGGCACCTGCCATCCGGAGTGATCGACCGCCGCTTCACGCCCAAAATCGCCGAGGCTCCGGGCGGGCAAGTCGCGACGCTGACCGTGCGCGTCGATGGCCACGCCCCACCACTGATGCCGCGCCACCCCTATAAGGTACGCTGCACCGACGAGACCGGAGTGTTGGAACTGGTGTTCTTCCACGTTAAGGGTAACTATCTGGAAAAGCTGCTGCCGCTTGGGCACAAGGTGGTGGTCAGTGGCAAGGTTGAACGGTTTCGAGAGACGCCCCAGATCACTCATCCAGACCGGATCGGCCCGGCCGAAGGGGAAGTCGGCAACGCGGGAATGCCGCCGGCCGCCGGAGCGACCGCCGTGGAACTGGTCGAACCGGTTTATCCGTTGACCGGGGGACTGTCGCCCAAAACCCTGCGCCGTTCGATTCTAGCCGCACTGGCTGTAACCCAAGAGTTGCCGGAATGGCTAGACCCAGCCTTTCAGCGCCAGCAACACTGGCCGGCGTGGCGCGAGGCGCTGCGCTCGATGCACAATCCCGAGGATGAAAACGCGCTGGCGCTCAACCTGCCGGCACGACGACGACTCGCGTTCGATGAAATGCTGGCCAATCAACTGGCCCTGGCGCTGATCCGCCTCCAGCAACGCCGTCTGGCGGGGCGAAAGGTGGCCGGTGACGGTCGCTTGCGGCGAGCGGTGATCGCCGCCCTGCCCTACGCCTTGACCTCGGCTCAAGAACAGTCGCTGCGCGAAATCTATGCCGATATGGCCACCGACAGCCGCATGCTGCGCCTGTTGCAAGGCGATGTCGGCAGCGGCAAAACCATCGTCGCGCTGCTGGCGATGCTTAACGCGGTCGAGTGTGGCTATCAGGCGGCGCTGATGGCCCCAACCGAATTGCTGGCCCGCCAGCACCTGGACAGTCTGGCCCCGCTGGCCGAAGCCGCCGGTGTGCGTCTGGGCCTGCTCACCGGCCGCGACAAAGGCAAGGGCCGTGCGGCCACGCTCAAGGCCCTGGCTGCGGGCGAACTTGACTTGCTGGTCGGCACCCATGCCCTATTCCAACGCGAGGTTGAATTCCACGATCTAGGGCTGGTGGTGATCGACGAACAGCACCGCTTCGGCGTCCACCAGCGACTGCAACTGTCGGCCAAGGGCCGCGCGACCGATGTTCTGGTCATGACCGCGACCCCGATTCCGCGCACGCTGACTCTGACCGCCTATGGCGACATGGAGGTCTCGCGGCTGACCGAGAAGCCACCCGGACGGCTGCCGATCGCCACCCGCACCATTTCGCTCGACCGATTGGAAGAGGTGATCGAGGCTGTGGCGCGCAAGCTGCGTGAAGGGGCCCGAGTTTATTGGGTCTGCCCGCTGGTCGAGGAATCCGAGGTGATCGATCTGGCCGCCGCCACCGAGCGGCACGCCCTGCTCAGCCAATTCTTCGGGGCCAAGGTTGGGCTGGTCCACGGCCGCATGAAGGGGCCGGATAAGGATGCGGCGATGTCCGCTTTCGCCGAGGGCACGATCGAAATTCTGGTCGCGACCACGGTGATCGAGGTCGGGGTCAATGTTTCGGCGGCAACGGTGATGGTGGTTGAACACGCGGAGCGCTTCGGACTGGCGCAATTGCACCAGTTGCGCGGCCGGGTTGGGCGCGGCTCCGAGGCCTCAACCTGTCTGCTGCTCTATGAAGGACCACTGGGCGATGTCGCCCGGTCCCGACTGCGCATCCTGAGGGATACTGAAGACGGTTTTTTGATCGCGGAGGAGGATTTGCGTTTGCGTGGTGCCGGCGAGGTGCTGGGCACCCGCCAGTCCGGGTTGCCAGAATTTCATCTGGCCGATCTGACCGAGCACCAGGATTTGTTGCTGGCGGCACGGGATGATGCGCGGCTGATCATCGACCGTGACCCAGAGTTAGAAACACCGCGTGGCCAGGCGTTGCGCGTGTTACTGTATCTGTTTGAACGTGACGCCGCCGTGCGTTACTTGCGTTCTGGTTGATTGACTTGGGCCCAATAAGGCGGGTCCAGGGCAAAGCCTGGTCGCCGAAGGCATGGGTGTAAATGAGTAGGCTCGGTGGTGTATGATAGGTGTGAAACTGCCCTAGCGGGGAATACGTCGGTGCTTGATGAGCTGTTGGTCTGGGCCAAGGGATTTGCTCTCGGCGTGGCGATCGCCGCTCCGGTAGGGCCGATCGGCCTGCTGTGCATCCGCAAGACTCTGGAACGCGGGCAAATCGTCGGCCTCGCCACCGGCCTGGGTGCCGCCGTCGCCGACGGTATTTTCGGCTTCGTCGCCGCGTTTGGCGTGACCACGGCGATCAGCTTCCTGACCGGACACGAATTCTATTTTCGTATGGTCGGCGGCGCGTTCATGCTGATCATCGCCTACCGCACCTTCAACGCCAAGCCGATCGTGCCGGATGAGCCCCCCGACGGCGGCACCTGCGCTGGCGGCTTCATCACCGGCCTGACCCTGACCCTGACCAACCCCATCACGATCATCGGCTCGATCGGGCTGTTCTCCAGCATTGGCCTGGGGAGCAATCTGGGCAATTTCGACGCCGCCACCGCCGTGTTCGGAGTCTTCTCCGGCTCGGCGGCGTGGTGGCTGACGCTCAGCTCAGGGGTGGCGATGACTCGTCACCGCTTTTCAGAAGAGCGGGTGATCATGATCAACCACATCACCGCCTTCGCCCTAACCGTGTTCGGGCTGTGGGCGGTCGGCACCGCCGCCAGTCACTGGCTGGGCTATTATAACTAGTTGATACATTTTCCTTCGGCGACCAAGGCTTTGCCCTGGACCCACTTTATTTGGGACTTCCCAAGGAACCTGTGACAATCTACCGCCGCCTCAAGACTTCAACATTCACGGACAGGTGCCGCATGTCGCTTTTCGCTTCCATTCCCCTACTGATCGTGGTCGTGATTTTCTATTTTGTCCTCGAAATCATCGCCCCTGGAGCGAGCGGCAAGGTGATGATGGCCTTGGACCTGCCCTCGGGCTCCCATATGGAACTACGGGGCGGAGACTTGTTGGTCGGGCTTGGCTTGGTTCTGCTCTATGGCGAAATCCTCAAGTCTACCCGCACCTCGGTGGCCAGCGTGGTTGATCACATGACCTCGATGGGGTTGTTCGTCATCTGCTTGGTGCTGTTCATCGTTTGGGGTAAGGCCGGAACCGGCACCTTCTTCTTGATCACCTTGATGACCCTGATCGATGTCGTCGCCGGCTTCACGGTCACCATCAGCGCCGCCCGGCGCGATGTTGATGTCGCCACGTTGCACTGAGTTTCACTGACGCGACACCAACGTTACCCTCGCCGGAGGCAAAGCCCCCGGCGAGGTACCCATTCATCCGACTCAGGCGGCAGCCGGCCCCCCACCGGGGACTCCGGCCGGCAACTCGTAGCCGGCTTCGGACTGAGCCGCCAACCCCATCGCCCGATCACGTTCCGCCGCAATCTGCTTCAAGCGGTTGACCACGCTGCCGGTACCGGCCGGAATCAGGCGACCGACGATCACGTTTTCCTTCAGCCCTTCCAGGTTATCAACCCGCCCACCGACCGCAGCTTCGGTCAGCACCCGAGTGGTTTCCTGGAACGACGCCGCCGAGATGAACGAGCGCGTTTGCAGGCTGGCCTTGGTAATACCCTGGAGCACCGGCCGTCCTTGAGCCGGCTGGCCGCCGTCGGCAACCGTCTTGGTGTTCTCGGCGTCGAACTCGCTGCGGTCAATCTGCTCGCCAACCAGGAAGGTCGAATCCCCTCCGTCTGAGATCTCGACCTTCTGCAACATCTGACGAACGATGACTTCAATGTGCTTATCGTTGATGCGCACACCTTGACGCCGATAAACTTCCTGAATCTCGTTGATCAGGTAGTTAGCCAACGCTTCGACGCCGAGGACGGTAAGAATGTCCTGCGGCACCGGATTCCCGTCCATCAGCAAGTCACCCTTCTGAACGTAGTCACCTTCCTGAACCGAGATGTGCTTGCCCTTGGGAATCAGATACTCGCGCTCGACGCTACCGTCTTCG
>CAUYTZ010000286.1:0-5215 GCA_963575695.1 uncultured Gammaproteobacteria bacterium
AACTGGGCAATGCACAACAGGCAGGCGACACTGGTGGCCAGCCCCACCAGGCGCAGCGAGCCCAGGCGCTGCACCATCTCGCCACTGAAAATCAGGTACCAGGCATAGCTCACCGCACTCAGGAACACCAGCAGCGCGCCCAGCGCCACGTCACCGCCTTCGAGCTTGACCTCGTGACCAAACACCAGCAGCACGCCGCTGTAGCTGATCAGCATGCCAATCACTTGCCTACGCTTGATGGTGCGCCGGTACATCAGCCAGGCCAGCGCCAGCACCAGCGTCGGGTTCAGGTACAGGATCAGGCGCTCGAGCGAGGCGCTGATGTAGGACAAACCGGAAAAATCCAGGTAACTGGCCAGGTAGTAGCCACTGAAGCCCAGCCCCAGAATGCCCAGCCAGTCCTTGTGCAGCAGCGCCGCCTGACCCCGACTCGCCCACCAGGCCATCAGCACGAAGAAGGGCAAGGCAAACAGCATGCGGTACATGATCAGTGTCACGCTCTCCTTACCGGACGATGATGGTGGCGGCGGCGAGATCCGCCGTCGCGGCAGCCTTCTGCGGCGCGGTGATTCCGGACGGCCAGGCCAGGGCGGAGCCGGACACTTCGGCCAGGCGGGCGATCACCAGCGCGGGCATGGCGGCAGCGGTGGCGTCCACCGCCGCCGGCAACACCGCCGCCGCAGTCTGCCGGCCGTCATTGGCGGCCGGGGCCAAGAACACGTACTGCTTGGTGGCGGTGATCAGGCCGAGCACGGTGCCGGCCGGATAGGCGATGGCGGTCTTGGCCAGGGTCACGGCGTCGCGGCTGATCTTGCCGTTGCCTTCGGAGAGGACACAGCCCCATATGCGCGGGGTTTCGATGATGCGGTCGGCCATGGATCAAGCCCCCTTGGTTTCGGTGGTGGCGGCGAAGGCGCGGCGGCGGCCACCGACTTCGGCTGCGGTCGGCATGCGCTTGAACCGGTCATCGGGCGCTGCCGATCCGCCGGCACCCAGAGTGACCGGCGGCTGCACGCCCATGCGGCCGGCAAGACCGATCCGGCCATCGGCCGACGGTGCGGCGTCGGCCATCGGCATGGTCGCCAGTAGCGCGCGGCTATCGGCCGCGGCCAGGCTGGTGTTGAAAGCCAGATGCAGCGCGCTGTTCAGCCGCCCGCGCGCTTCCGGGGCCGAGGCGATGGCCCCGCCCCGGGCTTTTTCCGCCGCGGCGCCATCAGCCTTGCCGGCGCAATAGGCCGCGCGTTCGGCGTCGGACTTGAACGAGGCTTCGCGGTCGGCGGACGGAGCCGGCGGCGGATCGGCCGGCTTGTCGTCCTGGTCCGGTTCGCCGCAGGGCGGGGCCGGCTGGCCCTGGACGTCCTCGGACTGATCCTCAGGCGGAGGGGCTGCGGTGGTTTCGGCTTTGGGGGCAGCCGCCTGCGGCCCCTGGCCACCGAACAGGTGGCCGAAGTTGAAGGACATGTCAGACCTCTTGAGGGGGAAGAAAAAGTGGCACGGGTGCGCCGGGGATCAGGAGCGAAGAACCTGGGTTTGCAACGCCGCGAAGGCCTGCGCCGGGGACTGCACGGCATCGACCAGCCGGACGGTGAGCGCATCGGCGGCGGGCAGGCAGCGGGCTTCGGTCGCCCGCACCGCCGCCGGATCGAGGCCGCGGTTGCGGGCGACCGTGGCCACGAACAGGTCATAAATCAGGTCGGTGTCGCGCTGGATATCGGCCCGCACCGCTTCCGGCAGCGGCTGGAACGGGTTGCCATCGACCTTGTGGACGCCGGAATAGATCAACGTCGGCTTGCGCCCGGCCTTGAGCAGCATTTCCGAAAGATCGACATGGAGATAGGCGACCCCGATCGAGCCGGCGCCGCCGGTGCGCGGTACCGTGATCCGATCGGCGGCCGAGGCGATGGCGTAGGCCGCGGAATAGGCGGTTTCCGACAGGATCGCCCAGATCGGCTTGGTTCCGCGCACGGCATAAATCTCATCCACCAGATCGAAGCAGCCGGCGACCTCTCCGCCCGGGCTGTCGATGTCGAACAGCACCGCCTTGACCTTCGGGTCCGCGATTGACTGATGGAACTTGACCCGGAGACCGTCATAGCCGGTCATGCCGGACCAGGGATCAAGCCCCAGATCCTTAACCAGGGTGCCGCGGATCGGAATCACGGCGATGCAGTTGAACATATCGAACGAGCGGCGTTCCGGCCGCGGGCCACAGGTCAACGCCACCGCTTCGGCGCGCAGGTCCGCCGCGGCGACCGGCGTGCCGCCGACCACCAGGGATGTGATGCCCAACCGCTGCGCCAGCGCGCCCATGATGATTTCGACCTTTTCCGGACGGATCATCAACGGTTGGTTGAAGATACGCTGCGCCAGCAGCGGCAGGGGATGGTCGCTCATGATTTCGCTTCCGGCGGAGTCGGCGTTTCGGTGCCAAGCTGGGCGACTATGGCGGCGCAGGCATCGAAACCGGCGGGTTCGTCGGCGTCGTCTTCCGGCCCGGCGGTGACTTCCGGGCCGGACTGAACTGGAGACGCCAGGGAAAATAGGTCAAACGGCTGGCTGGTGACCGTGAACCGTTCGGCGACCATGGCTTGCCATTGCTCCGCGGTCATCAACTCGACCCCGGCCCATTCGGCCAGAGCGCGGCATCCAACCAGCGTATCAAGCGGTTCGTTCGCCTGCCCCGCCTTCTTGACCCAGCGGCGCACCGTGCGCCCGCCATCGGACACGGTTTCCAACGATTCTGCGGTTAAGCCCTTGAAGAACGACAGATCGAGTGCAGCCGGAAACAGGATGGTTCCGGACGGAAACCGCCCATCCTCTCCCGGTCCGGACAGCAACTGGCGGAGCGCGCCGTAGATCGTCTGCTTGATCGGCCAAGTTCCGATCGGCCACAGCTTGCAACCACCCCGGATTTTCCGGCCGCCGTCATCGACATCGACATCGGACGGCGTGCCGATCGCCGCGCGGCGCCAGCCGTCGCGGCCATCGCAGGCCATTACCCCAGCGTGGGCGCGGCAGAACCGATAGGCCAAATTGGTCTGATAGCCGGTGTCGATGCCCCAGACATCGACCCGGTGACTGGAGCCGGTTTCGCCGCGGTAGCGGCGGCGCAAAACCGCCTTCAAACCCGCCCAATCCGCCCAGCGGCCGGTATCGGCCGGCAGGGTGCCGTAATCGATCAGACGTCCACCCAGGTCCGGCCCCCAGCCATAGACCGCGTATTCGAAGCGGTTGCCCTGGACGTCGATGAATCCGGTCAGGTAGGGCGCATCCTTGAACACCACCCCCAGCGGGAAGGGCTGGCGCAGCGCATACAACCGTTCATGGTCAGGAGCTTCACCGGCGGCGGCGTAGGCCTCGCCCAGCGCTTGGGTGACGAAATCCCGCTTCTTTTCGTTGTCGGCCCGGTCGTAATCGTCGCCGATATCCAGGAACTTGGCCGCGATATCGTCCCAGGATCTGAATGGGCTGTAGAACTGGTTGACATGAAATCCCGGCTGCAGGCCATGGGCCTGGCGGGCGCGAAACTGCTCGACATCTTCCGGAGACACCGTCAGATCCGGTGCCTGATCAGCCTCGTCCGCCGCAGGAAACGTTTTCAGCCATACTCCCTTGGCCAGCATCCCGCGCTTGGCGTGATGCTCGATCACGCAGCCGTTGGCCCGGCAGGTCATGGTCGCACCATACGGCACCCGCTTCGAGGCGATCACCAGCCGGTCCAGCCCCAGCACCTGAAACCAGCCGCAGTGCGGGCAGGGTACGTAGTAGCGCCGCCGGTCGGATGCCTCGTACATCTCCGAGATCCGGCATCCGCCCTCCAACCCTGGGGTTGACGGGCAATAAATTTTCACCCCCCGTTCTGACCAGGCGTCCAACCGGCCAACGGCTTGGTCGAAAGGATGGCCGCGCCCGCCGACATCATCCGGCCATTCGGTCAGCTCTTCGCACACCAGCAACCGGCCGGAGATCATCTGCAACGCCTTCGACGAGCCGGCGTTGGCGATGGTCAGCGTGCCGCCCGCGAACCGCTTGAAGGTTCCGGTCGAGGCATCCTCGTCCCGCGACTTCTTGGCGGCGACCAGCCTCGCCAGCGCAGGAGTAGCGTCAATCATCGGCTGGAGTTTGATCCGCTCCCATTTCCGCACCTCTTCCAGCGAGGGCAGGAAGACAATGATCGGTGCCGGGGCCTGATCAATCGTCCAGCCGATCGCGTTCAACGCCGGTTCAGATTTTGCTGATTGCCGGCCGCCGACGAACACCACCATCCGGGACGGATGATCGAACGACAGGCAGTCCATGACTTCGCGCAGATACGGCACCCGGTCATTGTCCCACTTGCCCGGATTGGGCGACCCGGACTCTGCCGGAACGACCCGATGCGTGCCCGCCCACTGCGTAACCGACACCCGGGACGGCGGCAGTTGTCTCCGGACAACTCAGGTTCATGGCGCGCCGCCGCGACCACCTCCCCGATCAAAAGCTTGTTGCCCCCGCGCCACGATTCCACGGCATGGCCGAGCAATTCGGACAGGCACCGCCTGGGGTTGCTGTCCTCTTCGTCGTCATCGCGCAGGGTGACGATCATATCGTCCAAACCCTCGATGTCCCAGCGCATCTCTTCCGGGGAGAGGGGATCGTCTCTCAGCAGCACATCGCGGCCGGCGAGCAGGGTGGAAAGGCTGTCGGCCTGACGTGAGGAGCAACCGCGTTCGAGCAGCGCCGACCGCCACGCGCGACAGCACCGCAGGTACAAATCAGCCCCGAGCAGCACCCTTGCCCACAGTCTCGGCCCCTGATCGGTCGCCCAGGAGACGGCCTTTTCGACCTGCGCCGCCGCCCCATCCGCGGATGGAGCCTGCCCCAGGCCGATTTGAAGAATCCGCTGCCGGTCCTGGGGAGACAGGGGGGGCGGATTGATGCCGTACATCCAGACGCAGCCGCACACGGAGGTGCGCTCGGAGCCGCCATCCTGGCCGCCGCCGGTCACGCTCTGCGCCTTGGTCCGGGCGGACATCAGGCGGATCAGTTCGACGATCTGGCCCAATCGGTCGGTCGCCGAACCGCCGGTGTCGGCCTCATCCAGAATCAGCCCCAGGGCATTTTCGGAGATGTCGCGCCGCAGACCGGCTTCGGTGTAACGCAGGTAGACCCGGGCCATGGACGACAGCACGGCGTGAACCAAGGCGATATGGGTGGTCTTGCCGGTCCCAGGCTC
>CAUYTZ010000287.1:0-3447 GCA_963575695.1 uncultured Gammaproteobacteria bacterium
CCCCGGCGGTGATCGAGCGCCGGATCGGCCCGGAAGGCCGCCGTTTTGCTGACGACGACGCCTGGACCGATGACCGGATCGCCATCACGAAGGCATCGGGTTGGGGCTGCCGATCGTTCGCCTGGGTCATACCGCCAAGCACTGCTTCGTGGAGGCAGGGGAAAAGTACCTGTCCGTCGAGGATTCCACCGGTCAGACGAGTGCTGTTCCTTTCAGCGTCCCAATCCTCTGCCGATTTCCATTTTTGACAATATTCTCTTTGGTCATCGAATACATCGCAGCCCGGATGAAAAATTCAGCAGACAGGATGAGGCCAATCTGGTGGAGGATGCCTTGCGCACGGTCTTATTGTGGGACACGGTCAAGGATCGCCTGCACAGCAAGGCCACGGTGGGCCTCTCCCTGTCGGACCTAATTCGGAAACGGACAGTCCCGCAACGGGCTTGAACGCCACCGGTTATTGAGCGTTCACTGCGCGAGGGCCGCAAGCCAAGACGCGGGCTGAGGGTAAGACCGGAATGGAACCGCGCCAGCTTCACAATAACTCCATCAAAGCGAACAGAAAGCGCTGAAGTCGGTCCTGGACGAATTGGGGGCTGACTTTTTTGGCCTAGCGAGTACAATTAGACGGTGGCGTAAAGACTGGAACCGGGAAGCCTTCCCATTTAAAGCTTTCTCGCCGTTGCCGGCCCTGCATTTCCATATGCAGTGCATGGCAGAACCACTGGCAGTAATACACCCACACGCCCGGACGATCAGCCTTAAAGGTCACAGAAGCGGTCGCCTGCGGTGCCACTTCCATGCACACGTTGTGGCCAATGACGGTGAAGCCGTGGGTCAGGTCGGATACGTCATCAACATTGGTGACATAGACCGTCACTTCATCCCCAACCTTAACCTTGAATTCGCCCATGCCAAAATTCGGCGCGTGCGAAGTCATGTACACCCGAACCTTCTTGCCGTCACGGATCACCTTGTCGTCGGTTTCGAGGTTGACGCCATCCTTCTTGGCCTGAGCCACGGCTTCGGCGAACATTGGATCGTTGCGCTTCCACACGTCAATCGGCGTGATCTTGGAACGGTGGACGATCGAGCAATCATGCGGTTCGGCGAAGGTCGCACCGTCATGGACCAGCTTCATCTCGTCGCCGGAAATGTCGATCAACTGATCATTTTCCGGCTTGAGCGGGCCGACGTTCAAGAAGCGGTCCTTGGAGAACTTGCACAGCGCCACCAGCCACTTGCCATCGGCATCCTTGGATTCGGCCATCGAGGCGTTGGTGTGGCCGACCTGATAGTGAACGTCGATCTTCTGGCGGATCGGGTTGACCTTTTCGCCCTTGAAGGCGCGCAGGGCGTCGGCAATGTTCCACTTGACGATTTGGCTATCCAGGAACACCGAAGTATAGGCGTTGCCACGGCCGTCGAAGGTGGTGTGCAGCGGTCCCAGACCCACTTCCGGCATACCAACGATGCAATCCAGCTCCTTGATCTTACCGGCGAACAATTCGTCCACCTTTTCCCAGGCGCAGACCGTGACCACCGGGCTGAGCTTGCCCGAGCACATGAAATACTTGCCATCCGGGCTGGCATTGCAATCATGCGGGTTGTTGGCGATCGGAATGTAGCGGGTAAGGTTGGCCGCCCTGTTTTCCTTGCGGCCATCGACGATCGGCACGCCGTTGACGATCTTGGCTTGACCAGCCTTCACTGCGGCTTCGATCGCAGCGATGTTGAACAACACCACATGGTCCTTCTCGGCCGAAGTCATTTCGGCGACGGTCAGACCCTCTTCACTGTTGTAGCAGGTTGAAACCGCATACTTGCCGGCATAGTCGGCGTCGCAGTTGTCAAGATTGCCCGACACCATCACCTGCCAGGCGACCTTCATGGTCTCGCCGTCGAGTGCGGAGAAGATCGAGTGATACTGCTTGTTGTCGTCCAGAATCATGCCGTCATTGGGCACCGGCACCCGCATTTCGCCATTGGCGAAGACGTAGCCGGTTTTCGGGTAGCGTTGCAGGCGCAGGCCGTGAATGGCGTGGGCGTTGGGGACTTCGGTAATCTTGTCGGTCTTCATCACGTCAAGCCGGATGCGGGCGACGCGCGTGTTCGACTTGTCGTTGATATAGAGGTAGCGTCCGTCAAAGGAGCCGTTGGTATAGGACGGACGCGGATGGTGAGTATCGCCTTGATCAAAGGTAATCTTACCCTGCTTGGCCAAGTATTCCTTGGTCTGCGGGGTCAGGCCTTCGCTCATGATGCGCAGGCTTTCGTTGGTCAGGCCCCAACCGGTGGCGCTTTCGCGGTTGAACACCGGAATTCGCATCAGTTCGCGCATCGAGGGCACACCGACGATGCGGACTTCACCCGAATGACCGCCGGACCAGAAACCGTAATATTCGTCAATCTGACCGGGCGCAACCTCGGCCTTGCTGCCCGACCCCGAAGCGGCCTGGGCGCTGGTGCTGGCGGCAACCAGGGCACCGGCACCCAAGCCAACCCCAACCCCAACCCCAACCCCGCTCAACCCGGCCAAAGTCGCCACGGTAGCACCGCTATCCAGCAACTCACGCCGTGACAAACCATTTCCTGTTTTACCCTTATCTTGCTCGTTCGCCATCGTTTAATCTCCAGGTGATGCTTGGATGTTGAGGAATTATGGGCTAGTCGGTGCCGGATCTACCTTACCCTTCCGGCTGGGGATTAGCCGCCATCGCGGCATGGCTTGAAGTCTCACCGCCTGCCATCAAGCGCCTGCCACGACCGGTACGTTTGATCACCAGCGGCGGACAGGTGTCGTGGTCGAAATAGACCACCTGACAGTGCAGGCAATAGAGACACTCATTGGGGTTGATCTTGCCGTCGGAATGAATTGACTGGACCATACATTGACGCGCACACAGCGAGCATTCGTAGCCGCATTGCTTGCGCCGCTTCAGCCAATCGAACAGACGATTGCGGGCGGGAATAGCCAAAGCCGCGCCCAGCGGGCACAAATAACGGCAGAAAACCCGCTCCATGCACACGCTCAACGCCAGAAGGACAGCCGCGTACAGCGCGTACGGCCAGTCACGGATGAAGTGGAGCAGAACTACGGTCTTGAACGGCTCAACTTCGGCAAAGCGTTCGGCCAGAGCCATCGAGTCTAGCGACAGGCCAAATAAGGCTAGGAATAAGATATATTTAATCGCCCACAATCGTTCATGAACACCAAACTTAAGCGTAATTTGGCGGATACCCAGCGTACGCGCAACTTCGCTGATCAACTCTTGCAAGGCCCCGAACGGGCACAGCCAGCCACAAAAGGTAACATCCCGAAAAGCATTGCTGGCAGCGTGATGTCAGCCGGGGTGCGACAATTTGACTCATGGGCGACATGATGCTGAGGTGTTGACAGGTGCTGGGTGTTGGGATTCAGTATCTGGCATGTCGAAGCTACTGCCC
>CAUYTZ010000288.1:0-2852 GCA_963575695.1 uncultured Gammaproteobacteria bacterium
CGGTTGCGTCAAGATCGATGAATCGGGATATCTGCGCGACAAACGCGCTCCAATCCCTGGCGAGGAGAGAAATCGTGTCCATCGCGTTGATGAATCACGATTTTCCCGCCTCGTCAAGCCCCTATCCTAGCGCATATGGGGCGCAGGCCCCTGGACCCAATTCCTCATGCCGGACCGTTCACCCTCTTCATCGAGATAGGCCGAATCACAAGCGGAGCAGCGCCAGACCGGAGCCATAACTTCCAGAAGTACGGCAAACGGCGATCTCCATTCAATTACAACAGCTCATATGAGCGATTATACCTCCGGCTACACCCAGCCCCAGGCATAAACCGTGGCCAGGGCGACCAGGATCGACAGGCCATGCTCGATCAGGCTGCCGGTCCGAAACAGGCGCAAAGCCCACTTACCCCGCGATGGCCACAGCAGCGGTACCCCGGCCGGGGTGCAGAGGTCGCCAGCCAAATGCGACAAGTAACCAACCATCAGCGGCGCGGCAAAACCCTGCCAGCCATGCCAGTGCAGGAACACTATTCCCGACACTACCGCCAACAAACTATGGGTGACGCCTCGGTGTCCAACCACCATTCCCAGCGGTATCGACACCAAACGCAAACGTCGCCCCACCCACGAACGCGGGTGATCCAAATCGGGTAGCAACGCCCCCACCGCAGCCAGAATCAGGTCGCTGCCGGTTGCCGGTAGGCCCTGAAACCAGCTTGCCGCAGTCCACGCCGCCGCACCGAGAATAACATGCGAAGACACCACCATCGGAAATTCAGCCTGCCTATGAAACTTGGTTCTGACTGAATTTATCCCGCTATAGCGATGAAAGTCCTATAAATAGCGAAGGGCATGATGGAAAACGCCGTCATGCCCCCATCATGCCGTTATAAGAGCGGCCCTATGCCGTCATTTTGGCGGCGTTATGCCGGCCCTGGGTTTTCCGTGCGCTGGTTTATGCGGTTGATACCCTTTTGCGGCACTGTTTGAACCCAAGCATCTTGATCCCTCCCTCGTGACTCTGGCCAACGCCAATGGGCCAGAGTCACGAGGGAGGGATCGGACAAACTTTCCACAATGCCCTGTCAAATAGAATATCGAAAATCGCGACGATGCTATCGTATTCCACGTGAATTTCATTAAGAGAGCGCAATAAAATTTCTACTTAATCGCTCGTAGCGACCGAAAATTATCAGGTGGAAAATTCGGTGGGATGTGATCACCATCACCGCGTCTATCGTGGCGGAGAGGTAAGCTCCTTGGTGTCAAGACAGGCAAACCAAAGGCCAAGCCAAAGCGGCCAAGACCGACAGGCGAAGGCCATCGAGGAAGACAGCAAGGCGACCACCAACACTAGCGTCGGTGTCGTACGGGATGGTAAATCGGACGCCTAATCGGTCACCGGGAGCCGGCACTCTCGATGAGCGCAACCGAAGGCCGCAACGGGAAGGAAGCTTCCCGCTGCGGCCTTCCTCTTGTTCGGACAACGGATTGCTTTGCCCTGGACCCACCAGAAGCCTAGAGGCCCACTCTAATTTGGGATGGAACGAACAACCACCTCAAGGAAGGCCGAAGGCGACGGTGTCAATTTTTGGTTCAGGCTGCTACCATGCCCCAACCAAATCATCGCAAGCGGCATCCCGCCGCGACGCTCTTTGCCGAGAACACGCACCATGGCCAAATTCTTGCGCGTCTTGATGCTTTGTCTCGCGGTCATCGTGATCACTGTAGCCCGCCCAGCCATGGCGCAACTGCCGCCTCATCCGTCAGCACCGGCCGCCGCTCCGGCTCCGGCTGGAGATCCGACCGAAGAGTTGCGCCGGACCAAAAATGAGCTGGCGCTGTTCTACTATGGCAGCCGCTACAGCATGAACGTCGTGGCCGGGGTGGTGGTCGGCGGGGTGATCGGGAATGTCTTCTTCGGCGGGCTGGGATCGACTCTGATTGGTTCGACCGCTGGGGCCCTGACCGGGGTCTGGTGGTTTCTGGATCAATATGCCGCCACCTTCCTGTCTCGCCACGCCTGGGACTGAACCACCGTGCCAAGGAGAACCTTGATGTTCAGAAACATTTCACTGGTTGCGTGCGCGCTGGCGCTGACGTTCAGTCTATTCGTTTCAACCGGTTCGGCTCTGGCCCAAACGCAGCAACCGCAACCGAACCTGCCTTCGCTCGAAGCCCAGGCCAGCCGCGCCTATGAACGGCATCAGGTGGAACTGGCCCGTTTCGCGCTCGATTACACCCGCTCGATCGTGATCGGCATGGTTAGCGGTGGCATGATCATGAGCTTCCTGGTCGGCGGTTCCGGCCCGACGTTGGTCGGTGCCGTCGCTGGCGCGGTGACTGGCGGGGGCTGGCATTTTTACAGCCTGGCGCAACAGTATGTGGAAGGTCGTCAGAACGAGCAGACCGGCAAGCCGCTGGGACGATAGACCCCAACCCAATCATCCCAATAGCGGGCCTAAGGATAAGCGGGTCCAGGGCAGCGCCCTGGCCGCTGAAGGCGTCTTCGTAAAATATGTCACGATTGGGCTACCGCAAATATGTCACGATTGGGCTACCGCCCAAGCCCGTCTGGGGGACCCCCCCAGTCCCCCATCTTTTCTGTTAACTCACAAAAGAAGATGGGGTCTGGGGAATTCATTCCCCAGGCGGGGTTGGGCGGCTGAATGGTAAGAGAGCGCGCCTTTTTTATCCCGGCGAGCTTTATAGAAAAGACCGCCATGGTCAATTCTGATGCAGGGGGCATGCTCTTTTTTTGTTGTAGTAGGGAGAGGAAAATATCGTTAGCCGTGAGGTGTACATAACCGTTGTGTCCCTCGTTTAGTCTGTTCTTGATGGCAGTCAAG
>CAUYTZ010000289.1:0-28343 GCA_963575695.1 uncultured Gammaproteobacteria bacterium
TTGTGGTACCGGAAATGCGAACTTGTTGCGCAAATTCGCAGTCACTGTGACTTAATTGCCGCAAGCCTTGTCGAGGTTGCCATTCCAATACATTTTAACTTGCGACGAGCGGGGCGGATCGGCTTGAGTGACACCAACACGGAAAAACACTGGCGGCCTGCGCGGTCGCCCCCCATGGAGGTTGTCAAGATGACTCGTTCCCTGCTCGCCGGATGCGCCGCGATCGCCATTATCGTAGGCTGTGGAGCGGCGATGGCCGATCCGGCGCCGGGTAAGTTCGGGATCACCCTCGGTGGCGACGCCTATTTCACCGCCGGTTTCGTCTCGCAGAACGCGGATGACAACGGCGACGGCAACGGACGGCGAACCACGGAATTCATGAACCGGTTCCGTTTGGTCATCACGCCCACCGCCCGGGCCGACAACGGCCTGGAATACGGCGGGCGCTTGCGGGTCCGCGCCAACGGCACCGCCACCGATCAGCGGGCGGTGGATGCCGACGTGGCCTACATTTACGTTTCCGGCAACTTCGGCCGGATCGAAGCCGGCGTTAACGACAGCCCACTGATGCAGAACTATGTGATCGCTCCCAACGGGTTCGGCAGCGGCGGCATCGACGGCGACTGGTCACAGAACAGCACATGGTTCATCACCAACAGTACCGCGAATCGAGGCAGCACCTCTTTGTGGTATGACACCAATGGACCGTTCCTGGAATCCTATCCGGGCGGCGGCTTCGGCTCTGTGCTCAACAACAACCAGACCACCAAGCTCGCCTATTACACGCCGAAATACTTCACCACCGGTGAGAACACCGGCCTGTTCGGCATGATCAGCTATACCCCGGTCGCCGGCTTGGTTAACGGCAGCAGCCACAGTAACGTCAACCGCCTGACCCGGACGGCGAACGGCGGCACGATCCCAAACCACTTCGGCCAAAACAATTTCGGCAACTATGCCGACGTGGTCGAAGTCGGGGCCCGCTACGACGCCAGCTATGAAAGCGGCATCTCCGTTTCAACCGCTGCGGGCTACATCGGCGGCTCGACCAACAGCGACACCGGCTCCGGTGTTCTTGTCCGCTACAACGATCTCTCCGCGTACTACGTCGGTGGCCAGATCGGCTATGCCGATTTCCTGATCGGCGGCAGCTACACCAATGCCGGCAAGTCCGGCTACCGTAAGAGCGGCCAGGTCGCTGGCGACATGACCAGCGACCAGTACAACTGGACCGCCGGCATCAGCTACACCAGTGGCCCGGTCGTGGTTGGCTTCAACTATCAACACGGCAACGATGCCGGCGACCTCGCCGTGGTCGGCAACCGCACCGCCGACCTCTATTCGGTGGGCGTGATGTATACCTTGGCACCGGGTCTGACCGAGGGGCTGGAATATGTCAGGATCAACACCAACAATGAGCCGGGGATTTCGGCAAACCCCAACACGTGGAGTGCCCTGCGCCGGGAAAATGCCGACTTGGTGTTGTTCAAGACCGCTCTGACCTTCTAAGCTTGGTATAAATCTGGACGACGGTGATTGAGAAGCGGGGCCCTTGGCCCCGCTTTTTTGTGCCCGTCCAAGGTACCCCGATTGGGCTGCCGCCCAAACCCGCCCGGGGAATGAATTCCCCGAACCCCTTTCTTTTTTTGTGAACTTATAAATTCACAGAAAAGAAAGGGGGGGGTGGAATTAAAACCCGCGTGAGCGGCGGACCATCTTGTCGATCTCGGCCTGGATCATCCGCTCGACCAGTTTGGGCAGATGCTCGTCCAGCCATTCTTTCAATAACGGCCGCAACAGCTCCTTGATCAGATCCTCGACCGTGCGTGCGCCGGGACTGATTTGCATCGAGCCGATGAAGCGCTCGCTGCCCAAATTGTTAGCCAATTGTGAAAACGCGGCCGTGGCCATCGATGCCGGACCAGCCGAGATCAAGCCCTCGTAGTCATCCATCGACGGTGGTGGTCGCTGCGGCGGCGGCGGCGGCGGTGGCCGGCGTGGCGGGGGTGGGGGGGGCGGCGGTTCCGGTTCAAGATCGGCGAACGGATCGTCCGACGCCATTGCCCGGTTCCATTCGTCATCCAGATCCTCAACCACATTGGTCAGCTCCAGCACCTCTTCCTCTTCCTCCTCAATTGGAGGTGGGGGAGGGGGGGGAGGTGGCGGCGGCGGCGGGGGTGGGGGAGGTGGCGGCGGGGGTGGGGGTGGGGGTGGTGGCGGAGCCGGCCGTGGTGGCGGGGCCGGTTCGTCCGGCACTTCCACGGGCTTGGGCGGCTCGCCATCTTCCGAGATGATGCGACGGATGGAGGCGAGAATTTCCTCCATCGACGGTTCTTGTTGGCCCTTGTTATCGCTCATCCTGGTACATCCGGAGGCAACGTTGTTTGTGCCACCCTAAGGGGGTTTGTCTCAAAAGACCACATCGCTCCCAGATTTGGCCGACCTGAACCTGAACCTGGACTGGGAACGACGGGCACCGGCAAACCGGCGGCCCCGGCACTAATCGCTTGCACTCACTCTTCGATGCCACCCCACCAGCGGTCGCGCACCGCACGGTAATGGGCTTCGATATCGTAACGCTGCACCTGTAGATTGAGTTCTCCGGCGGTAAAGCGGCCGATTGAGGTTAGCACGGTAAACACGGCCACGGACTCATCGCGTTCGGCGCGGACCAAAGCGACTCGGGCGTCGAGAAACTCCTGTTCGGCGTTGAGCGTGTCAAGCACGGTCCGCGAACCGACTGTCGCCTCCTGGCGTACGCCTTCCAAGGCGATTTCCGCCGCACTGACCTGGGCCTGGCGGGATTGAATCGATGCCCGAGCGGTGACCAGCGATTGCCAAGCCTTGATCGCGTTTTCCTCGGCCTTGGTCCGGGCTTCATTGACCTGAATTCGGCGCTGGGCGGCGGTTTGGCGTGCCTGACGCGAGCGGGAATCGAGCGAACCACCGCTGTAAAGTGGAATGGTTATCGTCGCCCTGATCGTACCGCTGGTGGTGTCGGTGATGTCGTTGCGAGTGTCTTCATTGCTGCGCGCACTGATCACGTCGCGCTGCCTGGTGATGCCGGCGCGCAGGGCCACTTCCGGCAGGCGCTCACCTTCGATGCTGCTTATCGAATCGCGTGCTGCCGCTTCGGTGAATGCCGCCGCGATCACCGAAGGGCTGGTGTTGCGGGCCAGCTCCACGGTTTCATCCATGGTTCCCGGTAGCGGCAGGGTGATCTTGGGCTTAACGATTCGGGTTGGGGCTTGGCCGACCGAGCGGATATAGGTGGCCCGAGTCGAGCGCAACTGACCTTCCGATTGAATGCGGTCGGAGGTGGAACGGGCCATCCGCGACTCGGCCTGGCTGACATCGGTACGGGTGATTTCGCCGACGCGGAAGCGGTCGCGCGCCGCTTCCAACTGCCGTTGCAGCACCTGTTCATTATTAATGTTGAGCTTCAGTACCGCTTCGTCTCGAACCAGATCCATGTAGGCGGTGGCGGCGTCGAGCAGTACGGTTTGCTCGGTCAGCAGCAACGACGCTCGTTGAGCCTGGACTGCGTTTTCGGCGCTACTGATGCCAGCACTGATGCGTCCGCCGCGATAGATCGGCTGGACCACTTCGGCCCCGATCACGCCTGAGTTGGTGGTGGTGCCATTGGCGGCGGCGGTGGTGCCGCCGGGGCGGGCGTGGTCGCGTGAGGTCAGGGCTTCAGCCCTTGTGCCGCCGAGCGAGCCGGTCCCCTGAAGTGTGGGCCGAGCGGCGGACAGCGCCTGGGGCACGCCTTCATCGACCGCCCGCAAGCGGGCCCGGTCCGCATCCAGAGTCGGATTGGTGGTGTACGCCAGCCCGATCGCGGACAGCAGCGCCTCACCATTATCGTGAACGGCATCGCTATCAGGAACGTTCTGTGTCGCGGCCGTCGGCTTGGCCGTTACGGGTTGCCGCCCGGCCATGCTGCGCGGCGTGGCCGCCGTCGTCTGAGCAACCTGAAGTTGAGCGGGGTTCACCTTGCCTGGGTGAGCTTGAGTCGGAGCGGCCTTATGCGGTTGGGTCTGGACTGGGTACCGTTGGACCGGAACCGGCCTGTGTGCCGGGGGCGTCGTCGTCGCCGTGGTGGGGGAGGGCGGCTGGCCGGGGTCTTCGGATGGGACAGTGGCGCTTGGGCCCATCGCAGCGGGAGCCGCCGTCGCCGGTGTCACGGTCTGCGCGGTCTGGACCCGGCGGGCATTTTGCGTCTGGGTGGCCGGCTGGGCGGCAATCGCAGCTCCACCGCCGGCAATTAGGCCCAAAGCGACCAGCAACGCGGCGAGCGGCCTGCTGATCGACCGGGGAGGGGACGGCCGGCGGGCAAACAGCCGGCGGGCAAACAGGTTGAGGCTGCGGGACAAGGTGCGACCGGGGACCAAAAACAGGCGATGCATGGGTGACACCTTAGGTCAAAATAATTGCCGGTCTGGCCTGAACGCGACAGCCTTACGGTGCCGCCAAAAGCGACAAGCACCAGTGTGATGGTTCCGAAGTTCTCGTAGACATCGTGACCAGAGGCGGGCATTTCCTTAGTTTTTGTAGGAATGCCCGCCAGTTGAGAACTGGATACTTGTATCGGAACCGATTATTAGAGCTGGAACTTAGGCTTTGGTGCGAATTCCTGCAACATCGCCAGCTTGGTTTCGAAGAGCGGCCGGGTGGAAATCACACCGTTCAGGCGTACGAACAAGGTCGCCTGACCCAAACCATCTTCGGGAGCAATCACCGCCACCAGTCGTCCGCCTTCGGCGAGTTGATCGAGCAGGCCGTCCGGCACTTCGGCCACCGCACCGTTAATCACCATCACATTGTAGGGGGCCTGAGATGGATAACCGGTGGTCAGCGGGGCCTCGAACACCAGTGCGTTATCGATGCCGAGCGTGGCCAGCGTGCGCGTCGCCGAGGCGACCAGTTCGATATCGGAGTCGATTGCGACCACGGTCGCGGCCAGCCGAGCCAAAACCGCCGTCGTATAGCCGGTGGCACAGGCGACATCGAGCACGACATCCTCTTTGGTGATTAGCGCCGCTTGCAGCAGGCGCGCCAGCGTCAGCGGTTCCATCAGCAGCCGGCCGGTGCCGACCGCTAGGCTGCGGTCGAGATAGGCGACGCCGCGCAAGGCTTTCGGCACGAACTGTTCGCGTGGCACTTCGCCCATGGCGTCGAGCACGCCGGAGTCGGTAACGCGGTTCGGTCGGATCTGACCGTTAACCATCATGAAGCGGGCGGCGGCAGTGTTCGGCATGGCGACCCTGAAGGGTAGGAGAGGTTGCGATGTGCCTGGTGGTACGTTGGCAGGCGGAGGGGGCAGACGGGACGTTGGCAGGTATTCCGCCTCTTTCCGTGTTCATTCCCACGAACCAGAAGTGATATATCGGCTTCGCCGCGTAAACTCAATCTCTGTAACAAAGTTTTGCCATCGTCGGCCCGGCTTTTTGCCGCCAGTATGGCCGAATTATCACGGTTGAGATCGGTGGGTTCGTCGTCCCCGGTGCTGTCCCCGGTGCTGTCTTCGGTGCCGCCCTCGGCGCAGCCCTGCTTTGTCATACCCTCGGCTTCACCATAGTTGACGCCACCGCACCCCTAGCCCATAGGATGCGACCATGATTACCCCCACTTGCCAACTTTCGGATGCCGAGCGTTTGGATTGGTTGCGTTTGATTCGCAGCGAAAACGTCGGTCCGATCACCTTTCGTCGTCTGCTCGAACGCTGCCGTAGCATCGATGCGGCGCTAAAGGCTTTGCCGGATCTTGCGCGTAAGGGCGGGCGCACCCAGCCGTTGCGCATCGCCTCCCGCGCCGAAGCCGAGCGTGAACTGGAAGCGAACGCTCGCCTGGGTGCGCGGCTGATTGCGTCATGCGAACCGGATTATCCCCCGCTTCTGGCCGCGATCGAGGATGCGCCGCCGCTGATTTCGGTTTTGGGCCATGCCCATTTGTTGCAACGCAGGGCCGTCGCTCTGGTTGGGGCCCGCAATGCTTCGCTGAATGGCCGTCGCTTCGCCGAGACCGTGGCCCGCGATCTGGGCGGTGACGGCTGGTTGGTGGTATCCGGTCTGGCGCGCGGCATTGACGCCGCAGCCCATACCGGGGCGCTGGAGTCGGGGACGGTGGCGGTGGTCGCTGGTGGCGTGGATGTGATTTATCCGGAAGAGAACGAGGCGCTTTACCACCGAATCGTCGAGCTGGGCGTGATCGTGGCCGAAAGCCCGATCGGGTCCAAGCCGCAGGCCCGTCATTTTCCGCGCCGCAATCGGCTGATCTCCGGCCTATCGCTGGGCGTGGCCGTGATCGAGGCCTCGCCCAACTCCGGCTCGCTGATCACCACCCGCTTCGCGCTCGAACAGGGGCGGGAGGTGTTCGCGGTTCCCGGCTCGCCGCTTGATCCGCGCTGTCGCGGCACCAATGCCTTGCTCAAACAGGGGGCGACGTTGATCGAATCGGCCGCCGACATTACCGCCGTTCTGGGGGCGGCGGCGCGCAAACCGCTGGGCGAGCCGGTTGTGGCCGATCGTTTTGAGGCTCCGACGGCGGCAGCGGCGGATGGGGCAGCGGTGGAGCGGGCCCGGGCCAAAATTATGGAGAGTTTGGCTCCGACGCCGGTGTCGGTTGACGAACTGGTCCGGGACTGTCATGTGTCGCTCCCGGTGGTGCTGACCGTGATCCTGGAGCTGGAACTTGCCGGCCGGGTTGAACGTCAGCCCGGCAATCAAGTCAATCTGCTCTGACCGGGCTGCTCTGACCGGGTTGCTGTTGCCGTCTTGGTCGCGGCGGGGGGATTCCCCGACGTATCCTTAAGCTTTCCTCCGCCGGGTCTGCGGCCCGGCTGGACGTAATTGTGTCTGCGGAACCCATGTCGGCCAGCAACGTCGTCATCGTCGAGTCCCCGGCCAAGGCCAGGACGATCAACAAATATCTCGGCCCCGACTTCATGGTCGTGGCCAGCTTCGGCCATATTCGTGATCTGCCGCCGCGCGACGGTTCCGTGCTGCCGGACGAAGATTTCGAGATGGTTTGGGAGCTGGGTGATCGGGCGCGCAAGCCGCTGGACGAAATCGCCCGGGCGGTCAAGGGTGCCAAGCGCGTCTATCTGGCCACCGATCCGGATCGTGAAGGGGAGGCGATCGCCTGGCATGTGCAGGAGGTGCTGCGCGAGCGCAGGCTGCTGGACAAGGTTGAGGTCAGCCGAATCACTTTTCACGAAATCACGAAGTCGGCGGTCAAGGCGGCGCTGGCCGGCGCGCGCGACGTTAATCGCGAACTGGTCGATGCCTATCTGGCCCGGCGGGCTCTGGATTATCTGGTTGGATTCACGCTGTCGCCGGTGTTGTGGCGCAAGCTGCCCGGTTCGCGCTCGGCGGGTCGGGTGCAGTCGGTGGCGTTGCGACTGGTGTGTCAACGCGAGGGCGAGATCGAGTCGTTCCGAGTCCAGGAATACTGGTCGATCGAAGCGCTGTTCGCCACCGCCGAAGGTCAGGTGTTTTCGGCCCGGTTGACCCACCTGGACGGCCGCAAGTTGGATAAGTTCGCGTTGGGTGACGAGGGTGCGGCTCTGGCGGCGGTGGAGCGGTTGAAGCCGCTGGCGTTCGCGGTCCAGGCCGTTGAGCGCAAGCAGGTGCGGCGCAACCCGCCGCCGCCGTTCACCACCTCGACCCTGCAACAGGAAGCGTCGCGCAAGCTGGGCTTCAGCGCCACCCGGACCATGCGTCTGGCGCAGAAACTCTACGAGGGCGTGGATATCGGCGGCGAGACCGTCGGCCTGATCACCTATATGCGAACCGACGGCGTATCCTTGGCCGGGGAAGCGGTGACTGCGGCCCGGCAGTTGATCGAAGCCGATCACGGCGGTTCGTATCTGCCGCCATCGCCACGGATGTACAAGGCCACGGCCAAAAATGCCCAGGAGGCGCACGAAGCGATTCGCCCGACCGACCTATTCCGTCGTCCGGGTGAAGTCGCTCGTTATCTCGACCGCGACGAGTTGCGGTTTTATGAACTGATCTGGAAACGAACCGTAGCCTGCCAGATGGCCAGCGCGGTGCTGGATCAGGTTGCGATTGATATCGTTTCGGCCAAGGGCGAAGCCGTGCTGCGCGCCACCGGCTCGGTGTTGGTGTTCGATGGTTTTCTCTGCCTCTACCAAGAAGACCGCGATGATGCTGGCGACGACGACGAGCGTGATACCCGTCTTCCGGCGCTGACCCAGGGCGACCGGGTGATCCGGCGCGACATCAAATCGGAGCAGCATTTTACCCAACCGCCGCCGCGCTACACCGAAGCCAGCCTGGTTAAGCGCATGGAGGAATTGGGCATCGGTCGTCCTTCGACCTATGCCTCGATTATGCAGGTATTGCAGGACCGGGAATATGTTCGGCTAGAAAAGAAGCGCTTTATTCCCGAAGACCGCGGCCGGTTGGTGACGGCGTTCTTGGAAAGCTACTTCGAACGCTACGTCGAATACACCTTCACCGCTGATCTCGAAAATCAGCTCGACGACATTTCGGGCGGCCAGATCGATTGGAAGATGGTGTTGCGCCAGTTCTGGAGCGCCTTTTCAGCGGCGATCGGGGAAACCCGCGAACTGACCATCACCCAGGTGATCGACGAACTCGACGCCGAATTGGGACCGCACTTCTTTCCCCCGCGCGAGGGGGGGGGTGGGGTTGACCCTCGGCTGTGCCCATCGTGCTCCGCCGGTCGGCTTGGGTTGCGGTTGTCGCGCAACGGTGCCTTCATCGGCTGTTCCGGCTATCCTGAGTGTCGCTACACCCGGCCGCTCGCGGTGGTCAACGGTGAAGACGGTGCTGTGGATGCTCTGGCCGAAGGTCCGGTCGAGTTGGGCGTCGATCCCGTCGGGGGGCTGCCGGTTACGGTTCGTCGCGGTCCCTATGGGGCCTATGTTCAGTTGGGGCCGGTGCCCGGCGCGGCCACGCCGGCCAAGGGCAAGGATCGCGAATTGATCAAACCGCAGCGGGTGTCGTTGCCTAAGGGCATGGCACCTTCGTCGGTTGATCTGGATATCGCCTTGAAGCTGCTGGCTCTACCGCGTGAGATTGGCCTTCATCCGGAAAGCGGCGAACAGATTCTGGCCGGTAT
Organism: uncultured Gammaproteobacteria bacterium; assembly: GCA_963575695.1. Classification (GTDB taxonomy): domain Bacteria; phylum Pseudomonadota; class Alphaproteobacteria; order Azospirillales; family Azospirillaceae; genus CAUYTZ01. The sequence continues at coordinate 9,112 of CAUYTZ010000289.1, forward strand.
CGGCCGCTTCGGCCCGTATCTCAAGCACGGCAACGCCTATAAGTCCTTGCCGCCGGACGACGACGTGCTGTCGATCGGGATTAACCGTGCCGTGGTTCTGCTTGCCGACAGCAAAACCCGCGCGGCTTCGGCCCCCGGACGGGCGTTGGGCGAGCATCCAACCGACGGTAAGCCGGTCAGCGTCGGCAGCGGCCGTTTTGGCCCTTACGCCAAGCACGGCTCGGTTTACGCCTCGCTGCCTAAGGGGATGGACTCCGACGCCGTGACCCTGGATCAGGCGTTGGAGCTGATTGCGGCCAAGGTGGCGCGGTCTGGGGACGGCAAGCCAGCGCGTGGTAAGGCCAAAGCCGGAACAGCCAAGACCGCGAAAGCCCCCACCAAAGCCGCAACCGCTAAGGCCGCTAAACTCGCTAAGGTTGAGGCCGGGGAGAGCGGTGGGGAGGTGGTGGCCAAGCCGGCTAAGATCGCCAAGGCCGCGAAGCCGGCTAAGGCCGACAAAACTATTGCGGCCAAGGCCACCAAAACCACTGTGGCTAAGGCCACCAAAACCACTGTGGCTAAGGCCACCAAAACCACTGTGGCGGATGACGGCGCTCCGGCTCAGACGGCTGGCCCGAAAGTGGCTCGGGCCAAGGCAGGGACGGCTAAATCCGCAGCAAAAGGTAAAGTTGCCACAGAGGGGTGATAAAGCGGCGCGAATGGCTTGCAGGGCAATTGGATGCTTGCCAAATTCAGAGTGGTCGCTTATGGAAGATGGTGTGATTTTCGCCGCTGCCCTGGAACTCGTGTTGGTGGCGATCAACAGGTTGATCCAAGGCTGGGTTCGCCCGCAAGTGGTAGGAACCGGGGTTGGTTTGAGACGGGTAGATGGCCGGGTCTGATCCTGGCCCAGTGGATCGATGGGGGGGCTGAAATGGCAAAAGCGGGTTGGGCGAAACTGACCGCGACGGTTTCGATGGCAGCGCTGCTGGGTGTGGCAATGGTGACGGCCCCGGCTCAAGCGGCGGATGATCCGTCCTTGATTAGCCTCAGCGTCGGCATGTACGACCAGCATGTGGTCGATCCTGGGATTATCTTCCTTAAAGGATCAAGCGATCACCGCTGGGAAGCGGTCGATTACCGTGGCGAATATCGTTTCGGTAAATCACTGTTGCCGATGCTTGAACCCTATGCCAAACTAAAGCCATGGGTTGGGTTCGAAGGCACCTCGGACGGTGCCATCTATGGTTTGGGCGGCATCTTGTTCGATATTCCGCTGGGGCCGATCGTGTTTACGCCCAGCTTTGGTGCCGGTCTTTATTCTAGTGGTGGTGGTAAGAACCTGGGGGCGCCGGTTGAATTCCGGACCATGATCGAAGTTGGCTATCAGTTCGACAATGCTTCGCGCTTTTCGCTCGGGTATAGCCATATTTCTAATGCTGGCATCACTCAGCTTAATCCCGGTGCCAACATGATTTCGGTTTACTATCATCTGCCGGCAAACTTGCTGTTTGGAAATTGATAGGTAGAAACATGGACGTTTATGAAAGTGCGCTCGACCGCCTGGGTAAGGCGGTGGCGCGGCTAGAAACTGCGGTCGAGCAACGGGAATCTCGCCTCAGTGCCGAGCGGGCCAATCTGGTTCAAGCGTTGCAGGACGCGCGGGCGGAGCAGGCTCGGGCTGAGGGCGTGGCTGAAACCGTGACCGCCCGGCTAGATGTGGTGATCGAACGACTCAATGCCGTGCTGGAGACTTGATCTCCATGGCCAAGGTCGAAATTATCCTCAACGGCCGGCCTCTCACCGTTAGTTGCGCCGATGGTCAGGAAGGGCGGCTTTATCAGCTTGCCGCCCATGTTGATGGCCAAATCGCTAAACTGGTCGCCGGCGGGATCACCGGTAGCGACGCCCATTTGCTGGCCATGGCCAGTCTGCTGATTACGGATGAACTGTTCGACCGTATGGAAGAGGCCGGCACCGCCCGGGATCGGGGCGGTGTTGCGCCGCGTGATGACGGCGCGGCCATCGCCAGAGTCGAGCAATTGAGCGATCGGGTTGAAGAGTTGGCGTTGCGGCTGGAGCGGGCTTATTGAAGCCCGTTGCCCCCCTGATTTGAGCGCCGTTTCCGATATGACTCATCCCCTCCGTCTGCGCCGAATCGTCTTGCCCGCCTTGCTTTGGGTCGGCGGCATGGCGGTTTATGCCCTGGAACCGAAATTTGAGGGTTGGCCTGATTGGCTGCCGGACTCGGTTCATTCCAACATCGGCCTTGGTGCCGGCACCATCGGTTGGCTGGCGCTGGCTTGGCTGAGTTGGCGGCTGTTCGACCTGGCGGTTGCCCGGCATGACCAGCCGGTGCCGCGCTTGCTCAACGACTTGGTGCGAGCGGCGTTGCTGGTGGTGGCCACGGTCATCATTCTGGGTTCGGTGTTCCACCAACAGGTTACCGGGTTGGTCGCCACCTCCGGCGTGGTTGTGGCCGTGCTTGGTTTCGCTTTGCGCGAAATCATGGGCGATATTTTTGCCGGCGTGGCGCTGAGTTTGGAGCGGCCCTATGGTCTGGGCGACTGGATCGAGTTGGATCAGGCCGGTATCGTCGGTCGGGTGATCGAGTTCAACTGGCGGGCAACCCGCTTGCAAACCTTGGACGAAATGGTGGTGGTGGTGCCCAACGGCAAGTTGGCGCGCGGCCGCTTCGTTAACTACAGTCTGCCACAGCGGCATTTCCGCGCGACTTTGCCGGTGGTTTTGGACTATGACGTGCCGGCCGATCGGGCCCGACGCATTCTGCTGGCGGCGGTGGCTGGGGTCTCTGGGGTGCTGCGCTGCCCAGCTCCGGATGTGGTCGCCGATCAGTTTACCGATCGTGGTTTGCGCTATGTGATCCGGTTCTGGGTTTCGGACTATGAGCCGCTGACCGTGTGCCGCGATCAGGTTGCGGCCAGCGTGTTGCGCAATCTGAAGCTGGCCGGGATTACGCCGCCCCATGGCCGTCAGGATCTGACCATCGCGCGCGCGCCGGTCGCGCCCGATCCGCGTCGGCGGCGGGCGATTCTGCTTGGTTGCGTTGATCTGTTTCACATTCTGACCGAAGCCGATTTGGACGAGCTGGCCGAGGGCCTGGAATCGCGTACGCTCTATCCCGGAGTCGATGTGGTTCGCGCTGGCGAACCGGGCAATTCGTTGTTCGTGATCGTGGAAGGGTTGCTGGAGGTGCGCGCCGCAGGGGCGACGCTGGCCACGCTCGGTCCCGGACAGGTGTTCGGCGAAATGTCGCTGCTGACCGGCCAACCACGCAGCGCCACTGTAACCACCGCGACCGATGCGATTCTGTTCGAGATTTCGACCAATCAGTTGCGGCCAATTCTCCAGCGTCAGCCGGATTTGGCCATGGCGTTAGGGGCGATTCTGGCCGAACGTCAGCGGGCCAATCTAGAGCGGGCCAATGCCGGCCACGATGACGAAGTGGAAAGACCGAATGCGCAGTCGTTCCGGTCGTTGATTCGGGACTTCTTTGGACTTGGACGATAAATATATTAAAGTGGGTTCAGGGCAAGGCCCTGGTCGCTGAAGGCAAACGTGCGAACAGGCAAGTGAACCAGTTCCAAGCCAACCTGAGCCGCCAGCCGCATGGCCCAGTCGCTGGCTGGGCCGGGACCGGCCAGTGCCGGCACCCCCAGATGAGCGGCCTTGATCACGCATTCGGCGCTGAGTCGGCCACTGGTCCACAGCAAGCAGCCGGACGGGTCCAAATCATCACGCCGCACCAGTCCGGCCAGACTATCCAGCACGGATAGTCGGCCATGATCGCGCATCGTGGCCAGAGCCGCACCGCTGTGTACCTGCCACAGTACCCCGGTATGCAGTCCGTTCCACCGTTTTTGGTTTTGGCCTTCCCGGTCTTGGCGCTCCTGCCAGGCGGCGACAGTCGCGGCCAGTTGGGCCAGTTTGGCCAGCGGGCACGGCAGTGGCGGCGCGATGATCCCGTTCAGCGTCGCGAGCAAGCGGTCGATGGCGGTGCCGTAAGCGCAGTTGGAGACCAGAGTCCGGCCCCTGACGAACGCCTCATGTGCGGTCGGCGCGGCGGTGCGGACCACGGCGAGGTCCAGATCCGGTTCGACATCAATCGCCACCACCACCTCTTCGGGGCGCAGGAAGCCGTGCGTGACCAGATAGCCCAGTGCCAGACAGTCGGCATGGTCGCCGATGGTGGCCACGGTGGTGATTTCCAACCCGTTAAGGAACACGGTCAGCGGTTTTTCTATCACCGGGATTACCCCCGGCTCAACAGCGCAGAAATAGTTTGCCGATACCATTGAGTGCCGCATAAAGCTGTTGAAATTTAGGCAGGAAGTGTTCCCAGCTCGGCGGCTGGCAAGTCATGGCCGCGATTTGTTGGTGGATTTCGCCCAGCGTGGCTTGTCCATTGATTCTAGACAGCATCGCTCCGGCGGCACGCGGCAGCGGCAAGGACAAAACTGTGCCATGCAATTCGGCTTCCAGCGCCTCGCCCGGCGGCAGCGCCAGTGCCAGTGCTAGGCCATCCAGATCGTGCAACACCGGTATCACCTCTGGCCGGTCCGGTTGAGCCACCGCCGCCGCCGCATCTTCCGGTCGGGTCAGATAAGCGATATGCTTGGTGATCGCACCGCTGATTTGTTCAGCCCAGGCGGCTTGTTCCAGCCACGGCAGGGTGTTCAACTGTTGCAGTAGCTTTGGATCGCGCAAATAGCTGTCCGGACGGTAGCGTGCCGGTTCGATCAGGGCTGTAATCGCCAGTCCACAGTTTCCGACCAGTTGTGCCAACTCTGCCACAGTATAGGGCCGATCACAACTGTGCAACAGCAAATCATATAGGCCGGCATCAGAGGTGTTGTGGTCGGTAAGATAGCGGTTATGTTTGAATAGATTGGTTTCGGGCAGAAAGCGCAGCAGCCGGCGGGCGACGGCGATTTGTTCGGTCGGAGGCAGAGCCGCAGTGAGTGGCCGCAGTGCCGCTTGGAGCGGATAGACTCCGGATCGGCCATAGGGGGCATAGACCATGGTGCCCAAGCCGCCGCCCGGAGCCAGAACCCCGGCCAGCGAGCGCAGCCCGGCGGCGGGGTCGTCGAGGTGATGAAGCACGCCGCAGCAGTCGATGTAGTCGAACGGTCCCAGTCCGCCGAGCTCGAGCAGCGAACCCTGGTGGAACTCGATGTTGGTCAGCCGGCGGCGCTCGGCCCGGGCCTGGGCGATGGCGCGGGCGGTATCGGACAGATCGAGATAGGTCACTTGGCCTTCGATCTTGGCCGTGGTCAATTGCGTTGCGATCATGATCGCGGCATCGCCGGTGCCACCGCCGGCAACCAGCACCCGCAGCGGTCGCCGCTCTAGCCGGCCACCGAACACATAATGAGTCAATTCAGTCAGATGGCTGGGCGAGCCAACCAGCAGCCGTTTATCTTCATCGGCCGGATTTCGGGCCGGATAGGGATAGGCTTCGTATTGGCTGCGCAGACGATCGGTCATGAGTGCGTGCCTAGGAAAAGTCGGTGTCGGTTGGTCGCAAATAAACTGGGTGTTCAGGGGCCTTTAGGCTCCTGGTGGGTTCTAGTCGCCGGAGGCGATTTTTACGCCTAGTCGCCGGAAGCGATTTCCACCCGGTCGCAGCCCGCCACCCTGGCCCGATTCAACGCTTGATTGGCTCGGGTCATCACCGGCTCGGTATCGCGGTCTCCCGGCCGGCACAACGACAAACCAATACTGATCGTGATCCGGAAGGTTCCAGTAAGACAGGGAATATCCATATTTGCAATGAAGCTTCGCAGCCGCTCCGCGACTTCAAGCGCGCCGTCAATGCCGGTATCGGGCAGTATGGCCGCGAATTCCTCGCCACCCATGCGGCCGAAGGCGTCGGTAACGCGCAGCATCTGGCCGCAATAGCCAGCGAGCGCGACCAGGGCGGCATCTCCGGCCGAATGGCCGTGACTGTCGTTGATCGACTTGAAATGGTCGATATCGATGATCATCACCGCCACCGGATGTTGGTGACGGCGATAACGCTGGAATTCGGAAAAAACCAGATCGAGAAAACGGTTCCGGTTGGGAACCCCGGTCAACGGATCGGTGGTCGCCAGTCGGCGCAATTCGGTTGCCATCCGCAGTTGTTCGGAAATATCACGGACCACGGCGGTAAACAGCCGGCTGCCGGCAACCTCAAACTGGGCAATCAAAACTTCAACCGGGAACTCGTAGCCATTGGCATGACAAGCCATGATCGCGGGCCGGCAGGTCATGGTGCGTGAGGTTTCAGAAGTTTTACCGGCGAACCCACTGAAATGGCGGTTGTGTCGCTCCAGGGATCGTTCCGGAATCAAGGCATCCAGCGGCTGACCGATCATCTGGTCGGCCTGGTAGCCGAACAACCGCTCCGCAGCCGGATTGAAGATCGTGATCCGGCGGCTTTCATCCAGAACCACAATCGCTTGTTGGGCCAAGCCGTGAGTCAGAATCCCGTGTAGCCGTTGTTCCGATTGCAGCAGGCTGTTTTCCAGGACCTGGCGTCGTACGGCGTAGCGCAACGAGCGCTGGAGACCGTCGGCATCGAACCGGTTGACCAGCCGGCTTTTGACCAGGAAGTCCTGACAGCCGGCGGACAGCGCCATTTCGGCCATATCCTCATCGTCCTGCCCGGTCAGCACGACCACGGCCACCGCCGGGGCGGCAGCCCGCAATCGGGCAATCGCGTCCGGGCCTTGGGCATCGGGCAGGGACAGATCGAGCAGCACCGCATCGCATGCGTTGTGCGCCAGCCAAGCGCAGGCTTCGGCCAGCGTCGCCAGGTGACTAAGGGCAAACCGCGGCCCGGCTTCGCTCAGGTGCTCGCGCACCAGCCGAGCGTCGCTGGGATTGCCCTCGATCAGGAGCACCCGGATCAAGGTTACAGCCATGATTACCGTCTCCTGGAATTGACCGGAACGCTCGCGGCGACCCAAGCATACACCGGTTGGTGCGAGATGATCATCCTTCCTGTACGCCGGTCTTTGCGCACTTGGTGAAGAAATTTCCTCCCGCGATGATCTCGGCGGCAACTTCTGCCGGGCATCCGGTGGGAAACGCCCCGACCGATCCGGATAAAATCTATTTGTTATCATGAGGTTAGATCGTGGCATGGGCCTTGCTATGTTCCTGGCGAGACAACGCTTTTCGCTCAAGGGATTTTTACCATGACTGCCTTTGACGCTCCCCTTACCTCGTATCTCGCTCCTTCGTTCGGAGAGCCTGGCCTGGAGCCGGCCTGCGGTCGCGGTCAGGACAGCCTGATGGTTATGCCTCAATTGGCTTTTGGCTATAACCCCGACCAGCCCAGCCGCAAGCTGGACTATGCCCTGGCCTGGATCGCGGAAGCGCAGCAGATGATCGCCGCGCAAAAGGAGCGGATCGAATATCTGGAAAGCCTGACCACCACCGATGAACTGACCGGGCTGAACAACCGTCGCGGATTTCTGGGTTGCTTGCGCCGTGAACTGGCTTCGGCCCGGCGCTCGACCAGCGGCAGCGGGGTTCTGGTGATGATCGATTTGGACGGGTTCAAAGGCATTAACGATACCCATGGCCACCCCGCCGGCGATGCCTATTTGCGCGAAATCGGCCGGCAACTAACGGCTCATGTTCGCGCTGAAGACGTGGTTGCCCGTTTGGGTGGCGACGAGTTCGCGGTGCTGCTGACCCACACCGATGTTGCGACCGGCGAAGCCCGTGCCGCAGAACTGGCTGCGGCGGTTAGTGCTGGTGCCGCAAGCTGGAATGGTCACACCCTGCCGCTACGGTTCAGTTACGGCACTCAGGCCTATGGCGCCAATGACCAGGAAGACGAGGTCATCCGCCATGCCGACGCCCAATTGTACCGTGCCAAGCGCAGTCGGGGTCGAGTGCGGTTGCGGCGCGCGGCTTGATCTCTGTTAATTCACAAAAGAAGATGGGGTCTGGGGAATTCATTCCCCAGGCGGGTTTGGGCGGCAGCCCAATCGCGTAAGCGCTATATTTTCGCCTCTCCGGCTAACGTGCCGCGATCGCCGCTTCGGCCTTCTTAACCAGATCCTCGCCGATGGTCTTCGCCCATTTGTCGAACACCGGCCTTGTCACCCGGCGCAAGGCATCACGCTCGGACGCACTCAACCGGGTGACGGTGACGCCGCCGGACTCGATCATCCGGATAATTTCGTCGTCATCACCGGTGATGCCCTTGCGCACCTGGATGATGTTCTCGCGCCCGGCGATCAGCGCCGCTTCGCGCACCACCTTTTGGTCCGCCGCCGACCACGAGGCCCAGACCTCACGATTGACCGCGAACACGATCGGATCGGCGACATAACCCCACAAGGTCAGGTGCTTTTGGCCAAGTTTGGCCAAGTTGGCACCGGTAAAGATGATCAGCGGGTTTTCTTGGCCATCGATGGCACCGGTGGCCAGCGCCGGTTGAGCGTCGGCCCAGCTCATCTGGGTGGGATTGGCACCGAGTGCGGTCAGGGTTTCAGCGAAGATCGGCGAAACCGCGAAGCGAATCTTCAACCCGCGAAAGTGTTCCGGCAGCCGCAAGGGCCGCTTGGAATTGGAAATCTCGCGAAAACCGTTTTCACCCCAAGCCAGCGGCACCACGCCCTTGGATTCGATTGCCGCGAACAGCGTCTTGCCGACCTCGCCCCCGGTTAGGGCGTCGATCGCCTTGTGGTCGGGCATCAGGAACGGCAAAGAAAACAGCGTCAATTCCTTGACCTGCGGCGACCAGTTGATGGTCGAGCCGATGGCCAGATCAATCACGCCCTGGCGGATGGCGCTGAACTCACGCGACTGATCGCCGCCGACCAGTGACATGCCCGGATACATCTTGATCACGATTCGATCCTGAGTGCCCTCACGCACCAATTCCGCCCAGCGCTCGCCAGCCTTGCCCCAGGGAAAAGCACCGCCAAGCACGGTAGACAGCCGGTATTCCGGCTTTAGATCGGCCGCGCCCGCCTGAGCCCCGAACACCTGGGCCCCGAACATCAGTGCAACACCCGTCGCGAGCCAGCGAAGCATGGTTTTTTCTTCCATCTGGTCATTCTGGTGAACCGTTCAAAACCGCTTTTTCCGGCGGGGGGTATGCGTCCGTCTTGCAATCGCCCTCATCCAGGATAATGGTAGTGCGTTACCCGGTTCGGATCAAAGCCGTTTGATCATGTGCAAGACCGGTATTGGTCGAGATTGGTTCACTAGCCACTTTGCCCGCCGCCCACCTTCCCGCCAGAACCAAGCCCCCCCCATGATCATGACCGGCCCCAACCATATTCTGACCATTTCCTGCCCCGATACCATCGGCATCGTTCATGCCGTTACCGGCTTTCTGGCCGAACGGGGCTGCAACATCATCGACAGCGCCCAGTTTGGCGACCGCGACAGCGGCCTGTTCTTCTTGCGCATCTGGTTTTCGGCTCCGGAAAGCGGCCCAGGGCAGGGCCGGCTGGAAGCGGATTTTGCGGAAATCGCCCACCGATTCGCCATGGCCTGGCGGCTGCACGACGCCCAGCGACGAGAGCGGGTGCTGATTCTGGTGTCCAAGTTTGGCCATTGCCTGAATGATCTGCTGTATCGCTATCGCGTTGGTAGCCTGCCGGTCGAGATTCCGGCGATCGTATCGAATCACCGCGACTTCTATCAATTGGCGGCTTGGCACAATGTGCCGTTCCATTACCTGCCGGTTACGTCCAACACCAAGGAGCAGCAGGAAGCCAAACTGTGGGAGATCATCGAGTCGGAGGCGATCGATCTGGTTGTGCTGGCGCGCTATATGCAGGTGCTGTCACCTGAATTGTGCGCCAAGCTCCACGGCCGGGCGATCAACATTCACCATTCATTCTTGCCCAGTTTCCGCGGGGCCAAGCCTTATCACCAAGCCTATAACCGTGGAGTCAAGTTGATCGGTGCCACCGCTCATTATGTGGCTCCGGAGCTGGACGAGGGCCCGATCATCGACCAGGAAGTTGAGCGAGTCGACCACACCCTGGCTCCGGATGATCTGGCTGCGGTTGGCCGCGACATCGAAAACGTGGTTCTGGCTCGGGCGATCAAATACCACATCGAGCATCGGATTCTGCTCAACGGCCATCGGACGGTTGTGTTTCGCTGATTAGGGCCAGCGGCCCCGTGAAAGACCATAATGACAGCCGCTGGTGGGCTTGTGATAAAGGTGAATTTGTGGAAGTTTCGGTGTGCGCGGCTGGGGTATCGAGATATCGGGGGAGCTGTGAATGACTGACGGTCTCGATCCGGCATTGCTGGAAGGGATTCCCGAGGGTGAGTTGAGCGACTTCCTGGGCTGGCGCAAGCGGGTTCACGGCACCAACATCTCGGAAAAGACGCTGCTGGCGACCGACTACCTGAATCACTTCAATGAAATCGTGATGCTGATTGAGATGATACCGGACATGCCGGACATGCTCGAAGAATGCCGGCTGTGGGAACCCAAAAGCTATCAACAACATTTTCAGGACAGCGGCTTTTCAGATAAAGAATTGGCCATTGCCGCTTATGAACATGTCCCCAGCAAATTCCGCCAGCCGTTGGAAGACACCATCGGGCAAATGACCCAGGTGGTTTGCCATACCTTGCTGAAATTGACCGCGCGCCTGGAAACCGGCGACACGGAGATGGTTCGCTTTGACTGCCAAACTTCGGTTGAGATGATTCACCGCATCATCCAAATTATCAATGGCATCATTCATGGGACCACCCATATCATGGACCAGGTGGAGATCGACGCCTATCTGGAAGGCTCATTTTGATCGCGGTGGGGTGGCTTCAGTGGGATGGCTATTGCGTCGCCACCATCGCCAGCCCATAATTTCGCAGCGCTCGAGTCTATTGGCGGCGTTCGTAGGTTTGTGGCAAGGAGAACAGCCCGATGCAGGTTGACAACAAGCTGTTGGATGATCTGGCCCGTCTGGCCGGGGGCATGTTTGGGGCGCTGGCCGGGGTGCGTAGCGAAATCGAAGGCCAGTTCCGTCAATGCCTGGAACGAATTCTGGCTCAGATGGACGTGGTTAGTCGCGAGGAATTTGAAGCCACCCGCGACATGGCCGCTAAGGCGCGCGCGGAACAGGAAGACTTGTTGGAGCGGATTGCCGGATTGGAATTGGCACTGGAGAGACTGACGACGGGACGCAATGGTGGCCCAACACGCTGATTCACGGTTTCAAATCGGGGGCCAGCGGTTGAAAGCCCGGCACAATTACGGCCGTAAGAGGGTTGCGCCTGCGGCGCAGTTCTGGCACGGTGTCGCGATCGTGATCCCATGGGCGTTGGGACGCTAGATATTGAGTTCTGGCCCTCAGGAGGCCCTTGGATATGTCCGCCATTCTCGCTGAACACACGGCTCTAACCCGCAATCCACTCGACGTGATCGAGGAGATTGTGCTGGCCAACGAGTGGCCGTTCGAGCGGGCCAGCGAAACCGAACTGGTGGTCGAAATTAGTGGGCGCTGGAGCGATTATCGGCTGTTCTTCCTGTGGCAGGATGAGATGTGCGCGATGCAGTTCTCCTGCCAGCTTGACATGAAGGTGCAGCGCAACCGGCGGCCAGCGGTGTTTGAACTGTTGGCTGAAATCAATTCTAAGATGTGGCTGGGCCATTTTGATTTGTGCCCGGATGAACACACGCCGATGTTCCGCCACACCACGCTGTTGCGCGGCTCACACGGGGCCAGCGTTGAACAATTGGAAGACATGGTTGAAATCGCGCTGTCGGAATGCGAACGCTTCTACCCCGCCTTCCAACTGGTGATCTGGAGCGGTAAGAGCGCGGCAGAGGCGGTTTCGGCGTCGATGCTCGATACGGTTGGTGAAGCCTGATGCCTGGCTCTGGAACCTTGTTGCTGGTTGGCCAGGGTAAGATGGGCGGGGCGATGCTTGATGGTTGGCTGGCGGCCGGAAGCGTGACCCGGGTGGCGGTGGTTGAGCCGTTGACGCAAGTTACGGACCCAGGCAACCCACGCCTTGCCATTTATACCGACGCACAATCTCTTCCGGCCGATTTCAACCCGGAAACTGTGGTTTTGGCGGTTAAGCCGCAGGTGATGGCGCAGGTGGTACCGTTTTATGCCCGCTTCGTCGGCCCCAACACCGTATTCCTGTCGATTGCCGCTGGCAAATCCCTGAATTTCTTCCGGCAATACTTGGGCGATGGTGCGGCGGTGGTCCGCGCCATGCCCAACACGCCGGCTGCGATCCGACGCGGCATTACCGTTGCTTGCGCTAATGCCGCCGTTACCGCCGATCAGGCCCAGCGTTGCGAAACTCTGCTGGCTGCGGTCGGTGAGGTTGGTTGGGTGAGCGACGAAGCACTGATTGACGCGGTTACGGCGGTGTCTGGCAGTGGCCCGGCCTATGTCTTCCTGTTGATTGAAGCCCTGGCCGCAGCCGGTGTGGCGGCGGGCTTGCCGGCCGATTTGGCCATGGGTCTGGCCAGGACCACGATTTCGGGTAGCGGAGAATTGGCTCGGCTGTCGGCCGAGAGCGCCGAGCAATTGCGGCGTAACGTGACCAGCCCAGGTGGCACGACTGAAGCCGCGTTGCGGGTGTTGATGGCCGAGGATGGTCTGGTAGGGTTGATGACGAGGGCGGTTGCCGCCGCGACCGTCCGCTCGCGCGAATTGGCCAATCATTAGGTTCGCTGGTATCATACCCCCCTGGCACGCGGCCTGGAATTGGGCTATCAGTGCCGAACCTTGAAGCCATTCAACCGATTGTCGCCATGTCCCAACTGCTTGATCTGACCCTCGCCCAGGCCCGCCAGGGATTGCTGTCCCGTGATTTTTCCGCCCGGGATCTAACCCAGGCCTATCTGGACCAGATGGCGGCGACCCGCGCGCTCAACGCCTATATCACCGAAACCCCGGATCGGGCCCTGGCCGATGCCGACCACGCCGATCAGCGGTTGGCCAAGGGTGAGGCGCGGCCGCTGGAAGGGCTGCCGATCGCGGTTAAGGATCTTTATTGCACCAAAGGGGTGCGGACCACCGCTGCCAGCAATATTCTGGGCAATTTCGTGCCGCCCTACGAATCGACCGTGTCGCAAAAAGTGTGGGATGCGGGCGGGGTGATGCTGGGTAAGGCCAACATGGACGAATTCGCCATGGGTTCGGCGACCGTGAGCAGCGCCTTTGGCCCAACCAAGAATCCTTTGAAGCGCAAGGGCGACGACCGTGATCTGGTTCCAGGCGGCTCGTCTGGTGGTTCAGCGGCTGCGGTGGCCGCGCGCTCGGCGTTGGCCGCGCTCGGCTCCGATACCGGCGGCTCGATTCGCCAGCCGGCCAGTTTCTGCGGCATCACCGGCATCAAGCCAACCTATGGCCGCTGCTCTCGCTGGGGCATGATCGCCTATGCCTCGTCGCTGGATCAGGCCGGGCCGATCACCCGCACCGTGCGTGATTCCGCGATTATCCTGCATGAAATCGCCGGTTATGATCCCAAGGATTCAACTTCGGTCGATCGGCCGGTGCCGGATTACGAAGCTTTCATTGGCCAGAGCGTCAAGGGCAAGCGCATCGGCGTGCCCAAGGAATACCGGCTGGATGGCTTGCGCGCCGATGTTCTCGGCATGTGGGACCACGGGGCCCAAATCCTGCGCGATGCCGGGGCGGAGGTGGTGGAGGTTTCGCTGCCGATGAGCAAATACGCTCTGGCCGCTTACTACATCATCGCGATGGCCGAGGCGTCATCGAACCTGTCGCGCTATGATGGTGTGCGTTTTGGTCAGCGGGTGGATGGCGAATCGTTGATCGAGATGTATGAAAACACCCGCTCGGCCGGGTTTGGGGCCGAGGTCAAGCGCCGGATCATGATTGGCACTTTCGTGCTGTCGGCTGGTTATTACGATGCCTATTACCGCAAGGCGCAGCAGGTTCGGCGTCGGATCGCCGATGATTTCAACGCCGCCCTGGCCGGGGTCGATGCCCTGATCTTCCCAACTTCCCCGATTCCGGCGTTCGCGATCGGGGAAAAGATGGATGACCCGGTGGCGATGTACTTGATCGATGTGTTCACGATCACGGTTAACCTGGCCGGACTGCCGGGGATTTCGGTTCCGGTCGGCACCTCGGAAGAGGGGCTGCCGCTGGGTTTGCAGGTGGTTGGGCGTCCGTTCGATGAAGGCAATGTCTTGGCCGTGGCCGAGGTGCTGGAGCGGGGTTCCGGCCGGGTATAAGCCTTCTGGCCTTTGGCGACCAAGGGGCAAAGCCCTGGTCGCCAAAGGCCTCGTGTCTTACTCCAGCCCCTCGAACAGAGCGGTGGACAGGTAGCGTTCCGCGAACGACGGAATGATGACCACGATCAGTTTGCCTTTAGACTCCGGGCGGGCGGCAACTTCAAACGCTGCCGCCAGAGCTGCACCGGAAGAAATACCGACCGGCAGACCTTCCAACAGCGCCACCTTGCGCGCGGTTTCAAAGGCACGCTGATTAGAAACGCGCACGACTTCGTCGATCAGGCCCGTGTTGAGGATGTCGGGCACAAAGCCGGCACCGATGCCTTGGATCTTGTGTGGTCCGGGATTTCCGCCCGATAGCACCGGGCTGTCTTCCGGCTCCACCGCCACGACTTTGAACCCCGGCTTGCGGGCCTTCATCACTTCGCCGACGCCGGTCAAGGTGCCGCCGGTGCCGACGCCGCTAACCAGGATATCAGCCTTGCCGTCGGTATCGTGCCAGATTTCCTCGGCCGTGGTCCGGCGATGGACTGCCGGGTTGGCGCTGTTTTTGAACTGCTGGGGAAGAAATGCGCCCGGAATCGACGCGACCAACTCCTCGGCTTTCCGAATCGCCCCCTTCATGCCTTCCCCAGCCGGGGTCAATTCAAGCTCCGCCCCCAACAACTTCAGCATCTTACGTCGCTCGATCGACATGCTTTCCGGCATGGTCAGGATCAGGCGATACCCCTTGGCCGCCGCGACGAAGGCCAGTGCGATGCCGGTGTTGCCCGAAGTTGGTTCAACCAGGGTGCTTTCGCCCGGCTTGATCCTGCCTTCGGCCTCGGCGGCTTCGATCATCGCCAGTCCGATCCGGTCCTTGACGCTGGCTAGCGGGTTGAAGAATTCCAGCTTGGCCACAACCTCACCTTGTGCGCCCATGCTTTCGCCCAGACGCTTCAAACGGACCAGCGGGGTGGCACCGATGGTATCGATGATGCTGTCGTAAATCTTACCGCGAAACTCAACCATTTTACACCCCCAACGTGTGATTGCCCAGTGTTTCTCAGGCCTTATTTGGAAAATAGAGCAATTCCCGGCGCGGTCAAATGCAAAAATCCAGCGGCGCGCGGGGCTCGCTGGCGATGCCGGCGACGCGGGCCCGGCGGCACAAATCATCGATGGTTACGGCGTCCAGTCGGGTCATGCAGTCGCCCAGAACCTCCCGCCACAGCGGCCGCACCACCAAATGGCCCAACGGCGAACCGGCCGCGTCGGCGATTGGGTCTTCGTTGGTTTCCAGGGAGCCGGCGATACGGGCGATTTCGCCGACGGTGATTCGGCCACGCTCACGCGCCAGACGATAGCCACCGCGCGGGCCGCGCGTGCCGGCGAGAACCCCGGCTCGAACCAGGAGTTGCAACACCGGTTCGAGGTAGCGTTTGGGAATATCCTGCCGTTCGGTAATTTCACCGCTGCGCACCGGTTTGTCGCCAGCGTGATAGGCGATGTCTAGTACCGCTTCGATGGCAAACAGGGCCCGCCTGGAAACTCTCAGCATCGGCAATCATCTCCCGTTTCTTCTTCTGACCACCACCCGCTGTTAACTCCGGGCCGCGCTGTCAAATTATGGTTTGTTGTTGGAAATTACCTGCCGGTTGACCCGAAGCCTCCGGCACCGCGGTCACTCGTTGGCAGAGCCGTGGTTTCGGCCCAGGCCACGCTCAGCACCGGCGCGACCACCAGTTGCGCCACACGCTCGCCGCGCGCTATCGTAAAGGGGCTCTCGCCGTGGTTGATCAGAATCACTTTGATTTCACCACGGTAATCGGCATCGATCGTACCTGGACTGTTGAGCACGGTCACGCCATGACGCAAGGCCAGCCCAGAACGCGGCCTGATTTGGGCCTCCAGCCCGACGGGCAGGGCGATGGCGATGCCGGTTGGAACCAATCCCCACGCTCCGGGAGCCAGGGTGAGGGATTCGGTCACCGCCGCCAGCAAGTCCAGCCCGGCCGCGTCCGGAGTCGCCGGCTGGGGCAGAGGCAGATCCTGGCCATGGGCCAGACGGACCACCGCCACCGCGGCCAGCCTTGGGTTGGGGGGGGCGGCAGCTCCGTTCACGGCGCGGGCTCCTGGGGGTGACTAAGCATCGTTGCAATCGCCTGCGCCAGCCGATCGCCGAGCGCGGCCTTGGTCATCGCCGGCCAGTCTTCGATCTTGATCTGGCCACCATTGCCGGAGCGCAGCAGGTGAACCGTGTTGTGCTCGCCACCGAAAGTGGTGGTGCCGGTAGAGACATCGTTGGCCAAAATCCAATCGCAGCCCTTGCGCGCCAGCTTGGCCCGGGCGTGCTCGACCACCTGTTCGGTTTCGGCGGCGAAGCCGATGACCAGCTCCGGCCGAGTCGGGCCGGGAGCGGAGAGCGTGGCGAGAATGTCTGGGTTCTCGGTCAGCGCGAGCACCGGCGGTTCGCCCGCGCCCTTTTTCAGCTTTTGTTCCCCGGCATCACGGACCCGCCAGTCGGCCACCGCTGCGGCGCACACCGCAACCTTCACCGGCAGGGCCGTAAGGCAGGCATTTAGCATCTGGCAGGCGGTTTCGACCGTCACCACCGTTACCCCAAGCGGCGACGGTTCTCGAGTCGGGCCGCTGACCAGGGTCACTTCCGCGCCCAAACGCGCCAGACCGGCGGCGATGGCATGGCCTTGGCGGCCGGAGGAGCGGTTGGCGATGTAGCGCACCGGGTCGATCGGTTCGTGAGTGGGGCCGCTGGTGACCAGCGCCCGCACCCCAACCAGTGGCAGAATGGCCGGAATCCGTTCAAAAAATTCGGCGATCGCGGCCAGAATTTCGTTTGGTTCGGCCATCCGGCCCAATCCGGTTTCCCCGCAGGCCAGATCACCGGCATTGGGACCGATTAACGCCACGCCGCGTGCGACCAGAGTGGCCACATTGGCCTGAGTGGCGGGGTGGCTCCACATCCGGACATTCATCGCCGGAGCCACCAGCACCGGCTTGTCGGTGGCCAGCAGAGCGGTGGTCGCCAGATCATCGGCCATGCCCATGGCCATTCGCGCCAGCAAATCCGCAGTGGCCGGAGCGATCACGACCAGATCGGCTTCGCGCGACAAGCGGATGTGGCCCATTTCGGCCTCGTCGGTCAGTGACCATAGATCCTGATAGACCTTGTCGCCGCTGAGTGCGGCAATCGCCAGCGGGGTGACGAAGCGGGCACCAGCGGCCGTTAGGATGCAGCGCACCTGGCAGTCGTGATCGCGCAGGCGGCGGATCAGTTCCAGGCTCTTATACGCCGCGATGCCACCGGCGATTACCAGCAGCACACGCTTGCCATTCAAGGACTTGCCATTCAAGGAAGAGAGGTTGGACACCGGGGACGGACACCGTTGGTTGACGGGATCGGCCTGCCGCTATTGCAACGCGGAAGAGCCACGAAACCACACTAGCGTAGCCCTGTGACCAACGGAAGCAACATTTTACATGTTCAGGCGTGAGTTGTGCTTCGAAGAGCGTGGGGCCAGGGGTGCCCTGCTTGCCCCCCTCCCGGTGGGGTCTGAACTCTTCAAAGGCCATAATGAGAACTGCGAGTGGAACACCATTGACAAAAGCCTGTGCCATGTAACTATGAACGGGATCGATAGTCATCGAGTTCCCATTTTTGACCACGCTAACCGGCACCGTCCAATGTTTGACAAAAATCATGAGTCGCGCCAGTCCGATCGGCCCCGCCATCGGACAATTCAGGATATCGAGCGCGAGATCGCCAAGCTTCAGCAAGACATGGGCTTCTACCGCCACCAGAGTCAGGCGGTGGAACTGAAGGCATCGCTGGAAGCCAGGCTGGTGGCATTGCGGGAGGAACTATCCCGGCGCCGGTCGCGGGACAGTGAGGAACAGGTGCCGAAACCGGCGTCAAGCAGCGCCTTGCCTGGAACCATTCCCGGACAACGCAGCAGCCGTGCCGCCGGGGTGGGGGGGCGAAGTGAGGCCGGAGCCGACGGGATGGCTGCGGAGAGCGAAGGTGGCGATCTGGGCAAAGCTGCCGCAGCCAAGCGGCGTAAGCTGCGCATGGCCTGGGCGTCCGATCTGCGCAAGCCGTAGGGGCCAGCCGGATGAAACCGCTTTTGGGCTAGTCATCTTTACTCGGGCCAGGCACCCGGCAGTTCCCGGTATACCGCTAGGGTTTCGGCGCACATCCGTTCGCGGGTGAAATGCCCGGCGACGTGGGAAATGGCCTGTACCGCCAGCGCCGCTTGCCGTTCCGGGCTCAGCGCCAGACACGTGCGTATCGCTGTCGCCAGCGCTGCGGAGTCGTGGGCAGGAACCAGCCACGCGGTTTCGCCGCGAACCACGGTTTCCGCCACCGGCCCCAGATCGGTTACGATCACCGGTCGGCCCATCGCTTGGGCTTCGACGATGGTGCGGCCGAAACCTTCCGCCACGGTCGAGGCGGAAACCACGACATCGGCCAGCAAATAGGCCGCCGCCATATCCGAACAATGGCCGGTAATCTTGACGATTCCGCCCAGACCATGGCGGGCAATCAGCGCCTCCAGTTCACCCCGGTATCCTTGCCGGCCCTGATCGTCGCCGACCAGGAGACAGTAAAGATCCCGCCGCTCCAGCCGGGCAATGGCTTCGATCAACACCGCCGCGCCTTTGATCCGGCTGAGTCTGGCCGGCAACAGCACCACCGGCCGCCCTGGTTCCAGGCCCCAGGCGGAGGCTTGGGCGGCGGTACGTTCCGGCGGCACTCGTTCCGGCGTGAAGCGGAACACGTCGATCCCACGCTGAATCACCCGCAGTCGCAACGGATTGAGCGGATAAGTCTCGCGCAGATGTTCGGCCAGGAATTCGGAAATCGCGATCACGCGATCACCGCGGGTCATGACCGAATTGTAAAGCCTCTTCGCGGCGTTGCCGGAATGGTAAACCCCATGAACCGTGGTCACGAGCGGAATGCCCGTGAGTTGTGCCGCCAGCAGCGCGCTCCATGCCGGCGCACGCGAGCGGGCGTGGAGCACGGTTACGC
>CAUYTZ010000290.1:0-4357 GCA_963575695.1 uncultured Gammaproteobacteria bacterium
CGGCCCTGCCGACGGTGCTGGTGGTGGCGATCCTTGAATTGATCGCACCGACCGGACCGCTGACCGCTTTGGCCGCACTGGCCGCAGCCGGGGTTCATGGGCTACGGCTGTCCGGCTGGCGTGGCGAGCGGGTGATGAACCAGCCGATTCTGTGGGTTCTGCACATTGGCTATGGCTGGCTGGTGATCGGGCTGGCACTGAAGGGGCTGGCCGCACTGGCTCCGGCGGCGGTGCCGCCAACCGTGGCGTTACACGCCCTGACCGCAGGGGCGATCGGAACGCTGACCCTGGGCATGATGACCCGGGTCGGGCTGGGCCACACCGGCCGGATGCTGGAAGTATCGCGACCCATCGCGATCAGTTATCTGCTCATCATTCTGGCGGCGGTGTTGCGTACCGCTGGCCCGTTGCTGGCACCGGAAATTACCGACCGAGTGATGCGCACGTCCGGAATGCTGTGGCTGGTGGCGTTCGGCGTGTTTTTCGTTACCTATCTGCCGATCTTGACCAGCCCGCGCCCGGATGGTCGCCCCGGTTGATCTCTTAAGCCCGAATGAGCTAACAGAAAAGAAAGGGGCCTGGGGAATTCATTCCCCAGGCGGGTTTGGGCGGCAGCCCAATCGCGTAAGCGATACATTTTCAGCCTCTCAGTTTAGCCTAGGGGCCAGAAACACACTTTCATAACCGACCTGTTCTTGATCGGCCCCAGCTTGAACCACAAACCGCAGCGGCGTCGACTCCATCGTCAGGGCCGCACGCGGCACCCGGACCAGGACGCGATAGGTGGTGACTGAGTCCTGATCGCCATGCAACGTGATCTTGGCCGCTCCCAGACTCGCCTGCTCGCCGCCAACCGTCAGCGTCGCCCCCGCAATTCCCGCCAGCGACACGGTATAACTCTGCGGCTGGTTGGAAATATTGGACAGTTTGAGCGTATAGGCGTTGCGGATATCACCCCCGGCCAGCAAAACATAAGTCGGTGCCCGGTCACGTAGGACGCTAACCCTCAGTTTGGGCAGCGTGGCCAGGGTAAAGGCGATTAGGCTGCCAATAACGGTCATCAAGACCAGATAAAGCAATGTGCGCGGACGGATCAGACGCAAACGTCTCTTTTCTCCCGCCGCTTCGGCGACCTGGCGATTGAGCGTATCGAACGCGATCAGTTGGCCGGGACGGCCAATCTTGACCATGACCTCGTTACAGGCATCGATGCAAATCCCACAGCCGATGCAGGCCAGTTGCTGGCCATTACGAATATCGACCCCAGTTGGACAGACATGTTGGCATTGATGACAGTCGATGCAGTCGCCCAGCCCCCTGGCCTTGCGCTGTTCCCAGCCAACCGACTTACGCAGTGGGGCCCGCTGCTCGCCGCGCAATGCCTGATAACTGACGATCAGGCTGTCCTCATCCACCATCGCAGCCTGAAATCGCGGCCATGGGCACATGTAAATGCAGACGTGCTCGCGCAGGTAGCCGGCCAAGAAATAGCAGAAAAAGGTGAACAGGAAGATGAATGTGGTCTGGGTAACGGTCAGGTTAAAGTGCGGCAAATCACGCGCCAAAGCCTGCGCATCATTAAAGTACGAAACAAAAGTCGTTCCGGAACAAACGGCGATCAGCAACCATGCCGCGTGCTTGCCGATCTTGCGCAGAAATTTTTCTTGCGTCCACCGTCCTTTATCCAGCCGAATTCGCTCCGCTCGATCACCTTCGATCCAGCGTTCAACCAGTTGGAACAGGTCGGTCCATACCGTGTGCGGACAGGCATAGCCGCACCACAAGCGGCCGGACAAAGCGGTGGTCAGGAACAGGCCGAAAGCACAAAACGCCAGCAACCCGGTCAGCAAATAGATATCCTGCGGCCACAGTTCGATTGAAAACACATACAATCGCCGCCCGGCTAGATCGGCAAACACCGCCTGATCGGGCATAAGCGGCCCGCGATCCCAGCGCACCCAAGGCATAAGGAAATACAGACCAAGCAAGCTGACCAACGCGGCCCACTTCAGCCGCCGATACAGGCCGGTGATCTTGCGTGGATAGACCTTCAAATGCTTGGCGAACAGCGAGGCTGGCGGCTGTTCCTGATCACCGGCTTGCGACAGATGATGGATATCGGACTCCGCGATCACAGGCGAAACAGGAGCCGACGCCGCAGACGGGACAGGCGGGGAAGCCGTGGACATCAGAGCCATCCGGAAAGTTCCAGGCACAGCCGGGACGCACCCAAGACCTGCGGGTTGCGATGGGAACCGGCCGCCACTTGACGCCTGGTAATCTACCGGATTGCTGGAGCCAAAGGCACGTTCCTTCTATGCTTCGAAGGTATGCTGTATTTGCACGCCACCGCGACGATCCGCCGATAAACGCCAAAGGGGATCCCGCTAACGCGGGAGGGGGGCGAACAACTTGCGCTCCGGCCCCGGCTGGCGACCGTCAGGGCCGCCGAGCAAAGAAGTATGGTGCGGTCGAGAAGACTCGAACTTCCACGGGATCTCTCCCACAGCGACCTCAACGCTGCGCGTCTACCAGTTCCGCCACGACCGCACTGTCTGGTTACAAGCCAATAGCAAATCCGCGCCGCCGGATCAAGGCTTTCCCTTAACGGGTTTTCCCCGCGCCGCTTTTCTTGTTTTTGATGTAAACCGTGATCGCGTCATCGACTTCTGGTGGCAGCACAGCCGCCCACAGACCACTGAACTTACCATCCGGAGTCACCGCCTGAATTTCGGCCTTGGTCGTAAAAACGAACTTACCCCAGGGTTCCTCTACCGCCACAGCCAGAACAACCAACTGCTTTACCGCCACGCGCTGTTCATGATTGTTGGCAACAAAGCCCTTCTTGGTCAGATCCAACAAAGGGAAAGTGCGGCTATCGATCCTGAGCACACTTCCGACCGCAACCGGCTTTGGCGTCGCTTTCTTGGGGTCTTTGGTCACAACCTTCAAGAAATCGAACATCTCATCGCTCCTAATGCACCGCCATTCGGTTGGCGGTATCGAGATCTAAACCTTGCCGACACGGCCGGCGACCCCAGGCCACACCCCCAGGCCACACAAGGTGTATCTGCGCACACCCCTAAGGGGGGGGGCCATATCCCCCGTTTAACAGGCTTAGGCTGCGTTCTGAACCGCCGAGCCTTCGCCAAATAGACGCAGCATCTCGGCAACGAAGGCGTCCAGTTCATCCAGACCACACGCGGTCAGGATCGGGCCGTCGGTCATCATCGTCTCTTCCGCCAGGTTGGCCCCGGCTTCAGCCAGCGCCGGCCTCAGCGCTTCCGGAGCGGCCAACGTCCGTCCGTTCAGCTTCGGCGCGATCCCCAGCAACGCAATGCCATCGTCGATCGCGGCGATCGGCTTGCCGGCGTCCAGGAAGTGGCTGACGATGCGCCGTGTGTGCGCATTCAGGGCCAGCTTGGCAACGCTACGCTCACCACCCGGCAGCACCAGCATGTCATAGTCCGCACCGAGCACGGTGGCGATCTGGCGATCGATCGGAAAGAAATGGCCCCAGCCCTTGCCTAGCCAGCCATTGACCAACCCCGGCTCAGGAGAAATGGTCCGAACCTGCGCGCCAGCATTGAGCAGGGCGCGTTGTGACTCGGTCATCTCAGTTTCTTCAAAGCCATTGGCAATCAAAAAGGCCACGGTTTTTCCGGCAAGCGGCTGATAACTCATGCTCATTCCTCTCCTATCAGGATCATCCAATTCTCATCCGCCTAGCGCGACACCATGCACAACACCCCGGAACCGGCATGAACCGGCCGGTTGCCCACTGGGACGGCGATGATGCGGCGAGACGGCAGAATTCTAAACTCTCTTCCCCGCCGCGCAGCCAAAACAGACCGGACGACGACGGCATATGGGATTGTGGTCCCGTTTTGTCAAGCTACAGAAAACCCCACCCCTGCGCGCAACACGCCAATAGGCGCGGCGCGGGCGAGGCCTCAGCCAAGACATTTCACCCCGATTAGAATGGCGACAAAACGGCCTATAGTCAATGCTGTTTCGCAATGCAACATAGAAAGAAATTATTCAAGATCGCGGCGACGGTACGCGCATTGCACACGACTAAACTGTTAAATAACAAAATTTACCGGACTTGGCAGTGACGATATTCGTGACGGATGGTATATCAACGGCATCTGCGGCACGGAAGGTGCCGGGGTTACGGGCGACAAGGGCAGGGTGTGATGACGGTCTTGAACTTGGGCTTGAGCTTGGGCTTGGGTCTCAGCTTTTCCGATTTGTACGAACACGATGGTTTGGTTCGCCTGGATCAGGGATTTTGCGCTTACGTCGCCGTGGCCAACGCCGCGCTGGCTGAACGGCTGGCCATCGCCCGCGCCGC
>CAUYTZ010000291.1:0-4419 GCA_963575695.1 uncultured Gammaproteobacteria bacterium
CGCCGCCAGTGCTACCTTCGCCTTGAACTCTGAGTTGTGCTTCTTGCGAATCTGTTTCACGTCATGCTCCTGCTTCTCGGCAACTTATAGGAGCGTGACTCTCTCTTCGCCACCTGTCCGAAAATCCGGGTCCACCTCAGAGCACTGCCCTCATTCGATCGAACTTCGTCGCCGACCAGCCCGGCGAGACATCCCAGTAGTAGAGGCCATGGGCCGCCATAGCGAGGAGCGCCGGCGTCGGCGCGTCCATCAGCCATTTGCGCACCGCAGGCTTGCGCGCCTTCCCCGCTTGGTAAGCATGCTCGCTCGTTGCAAAGGCCTCGCCCTCGAACAGTATCTCACGCCGGTAGAGGTTGCTGAACGCGCCATACGGCTTTTCGCTCGCCCGGTAGAAGCGAATTTCGTTCATCGATGCCCCCTTGCAAATTTGATCCGTTGGCGGCATGCTAATTTGCATGAAGCCCACAATCAAGCAAATAAGCGATCTGCACGCCAAAATCGTCGACTCGCGGGAACGGGCCGACCTATCGTTGGCGGAAATCAGCAAAATGGCAGGAGTTCATCCGAGCCAAGTGAGCCGTATATGCGCGGGCCGCTTTAAGACATTCAGCAACAATGTCATGCAAATTTGCACTGTTCTTGATGTCAGCGTGCCTCAGCTTGAGTCAGGAGCGGTTGAGACGGACCCAAGATGGGCTGAGGCGCAATCAAGTATGCGCCGAATCTGGGAGGAGGCGCCGGGAGGGGCTGGAGCGATTGTCCGGCTTCTTAAGGCAATCGAAGACTTGCAAGTCGCTCATGAGGACGGTCGATAAGCGTCCGAGCACCATCTGGGCGTGTGTGCTCAAACAGCAGTCCTTCCGCCAACCAGAAACGGCTGCAAACCATCTGACCAATTTGCCTAAAATCGTTCCGAAAGTTTTGAGGCCGGTAGCCTTCCCTCCGCCAGTATTCATGAAGAAGACGCTATCTAACGGGCGTCGCCTTCCAAAAAACCTCAAAGTATCAAAGAGCTTTGCGGTTAAAAAACTAAACCGACTTGGCTGGTTTCGGGGCCTTTTTTGCCCGTTTTTCCTCTCTCCGGGTCAGTTTTCTCTGGAGGAACTAAACCGACTGCCAAGTCGGTTTAGTTTTTGCTCCCCGCAAAATCAATGGGTTAGCTGGGGTCGGTTTAGTTGTGATTCGTAACTTTCTAGCGCTATCCGGCGTCTCCTGGAATCGAATCCGCTGGTATAATTGCCTATTTCAATAGACCGCTTCGGCCACCAGGACAGCATTTGGTTGAATAATCGCCCCGAAACCGACTCTCAGGGCGGGCGACTCTTGCGCCCAACCGGGGTTGCGATTTTGCTTTGTTTACCGGGGCGCGGGGGCTTGACCGGCCAATTCGATATCCGCCCTTCGGCCACGGCTTTGTCGAAGGCGTCCAGGGCGGCCAGCCACAGTGTCCGGCGCGTGGCGGACGGCAGGCCGGACGCGGCGAGAACCTTGAGCAATTCGTCGAATTTTTCCCGCACCACCTCGATGTCCATGGTCAATGTCTCGCTGCTCGATGCCGGAGGGAGCGCAGTGGCACAGTCCTGATGCCGCAACGCCGGCAGGAGGACGCATCCGTAGCCGGCGCCCCTGGAACCGGCAGCAGCCCTGGCCGTCCCTGGAATGCACGGTACCTTCATGGCTTTTGAGAAGCGACTAAATTAGTCGTTTTGGTAGCGCCCAAGCGCGCCTCGGGTGATCTGATCGGGATGATCACATCCCGGCAGATCCGAGCAGCGCGTGCGCTGCTCGGATGGACACAGGAAATTCTGGCGGACAAGGCCGTGGTGGCGCTGACGGCGCTCAAGCGGTTGGAGTCGGATCGTCACGCAGTGCGGGACGGCACCCGAGAGGCTGTGTGCAAGGCGCTCGAAGCCCACGGCATCGTCTTCCTGTCGTCGCCTCAAGGAGTTGGCGTTCTGCTGGTCGGTTCGCAAGGCGAGCCTGATGAACCGGAAGCAGCACCCTTCACCCGATAATGCCCACCATATCGGTCAGGAACCGGCCGGGGCGCTGAACAATTCGCGGAACAGACGCTCGGCCTCCTGCAACCCCTCCTCGGTCAGCACCACCGATTTCGTCTTGCTGACCGGGTCGGTGATGAAACCCTTTTCGTGAAGCCGATTCATCGCCTCCCAGTCGAACGACTTCCAGACGCGGTTGCCGTCGTGCCGTCCCAGGAGCAGCAGGGCCAGAACCGCGTTGTCGATCCGGTCGGTATCGATGTCCATGACCGTTCTCGTCGTCTTCGGTGCCGAAGCAGGATAGCACCGATGGCTGGGGGTGGGCGGTGGTGATCTTTTCTCGCGTTCGGTCAAGTTGCGTTTCCAGGATGGTGCCGGGGCCTTTCGGCCCGGTTCACCGCCCTGCCGGAAAATCCCACAACCGGCGCTGTTCGTCCCATGACTCCGGCACGTTCTGCAGCATGCGGTTGACCGAGAGGCCACGGGGCTGGCGGCCGTCAGAATCGCAACGACGATATCGGGGGCGAGGCAGGTGAGCGGCCAGAGCTTGGTGACGTAGGCGATGGAGACTTTTTCCTGCTCGGCGAGATCGGTGACGGACTTCGCCTTGCCGGTCTCGATGCGGCGGCGCCAGCGGTGAGCTTTCACCAGTGTCTTGACCAGGGTATCGTCGACGGGGGCCGGTTGCACCGGAACCATGGGGGCGTCGACGCCCTCGGGGGTGATGATCAGCTTGCGGCCGCCCCGGCGCTTGAAGGCGACGGGAATGCGGACGATCAGGGTGCTCACTTCGGTGGCGCTGGTCATGCGGCTTCTCCCGGCCCCTGCAGTTCGGCGGCGACGCTGCGCAGACCGGCGGCGCGCAGGTGAACCTCGAAGCCCTCGGGGGTGACGGCGACCTGCTCGACCAGCAGGTGCAGCAGACGCTGCTGTTCGGCCGGAAACAGGCTTTCCCAGATGGCATCGAGGCTGGCCAGCGCGTCGACGATCTCGCGCTCGCCAACCGTCGAGTCGTTTGCCGCCGCCAGGGTCCGGGCGGCGATCTCGGGGGCACAGAACACCTGCCGGAGTTGGCTCAGCACCAGCGTCTCCGCTTCCCCGGCAGCCAGCGACCGCACCGGGCAGGTGGCGTGGCCCTGTTTGATCGCGCTGGTGCAGGTATAGTAGCGATAAAGCCGTCCGCGCCGTCGCGTGTGGGTCGGCGTCATGGCCGAACCGCAGGCGGCGCAACGCAGCAACCCCTTCAAGGGCGCCGGGGTTTCGGCGCGGGTGGCGTTGCCACGGCTGTGAGCGTTCTCGGAAAGAATGATCTGCACCCGCTGCCAAGTGGCACCATCGATGATCGCCTCGTGCTCACCGGGGTGGGACACGCCCTTGTGGACCGCCTCGCCGAGATAGAGGCGGTTGTTGAGCAGTTTGTAGACGAATCCCTTGTCGATCCGCTGGCCCTGGCGCTCCTTGCCGTCCTGCGTCGTCCACGACTTGGTACGGTGACCGGCTGCCGCCAGTTCCTCGACCAGCCGGGTGGCGGAGCCCAGTTCGAGGAAGCGGCGGAAGATCAGTTGGACCAACTCGGCCTCGGGCGGATTCACCACCAGCTTGCGGCTGACCACGTCGTAGCCGAGCGGCGGAATGCCGCCCATCCACAGGCCACGTTTGCGGGAGGCGGCGAACTTGTCGCGGATGCGCTCACCGGCCAGTTCGCGTTCGTATTGGGCGAAGCTCAGCAGCACGTTCAGGGTCAGCCGGCCCATGCTGGTGGTGGTGTTGAAGCTCTGCGTCACCGAGACGAAGGTAACGGTGTGCTTGTCAAACAGTTCGACCAACTTGGCGAAGTCGGTCAAGGCGCGGGTCAGGCGATCCACCTTGTAGACCACGACGCAATCGACCAACCCGCGTTCGATATCGGCGAGCAGTCGCTTCAGGGCGGGCCGTTCCATGTTGCCGCCAGAGAAGCCGCCATCCTCGTAGCGGTCGCCGACCGCGATCCAGCCCTCCTGCTTTTGGCTCTGGATATAGGACAAGCCGGCATCGCGCTGGGCATCCAGCGAGTTGAAATCCTGTTCCAGGCCTTCCTCGCTGCTTTTGCGGCAATAGACGGCGCAGCGGACTTTCTTCTGCGGAGCAATACTCATTGCCGCTTCTCCCGCTTGTTGGGGTTGGCCGCTCCAAAAAATGCCCAGCCGTTCCAGCGCGTGCCGGTGATCAGGTTGGCGATGGCCGACAGCGATTTGAATCTTCGGCCCTGATACTCGAAGCCGTCCGAGAGCACGGTGACGTGGTGGGCGACGCCCTGCCAGTCGCGCACCAGCCGGGTGCCGGACAGCAACGCCGCGCCATTGACCGGCGCCTTGGCCTTGGACGGCTTGTCCTCGATCAGGGTATCGAGCCGGGCCTGATGGGTGGCGGGAAGGCCGCC
>CAUYTZ010000292.1:0-20730 GCA_963575695.1 uncultured Gammaproteobacteria bacterium
GCCGTCAGTTGGGAGGTGTTGGTCTGCAAAAGTTGATGGAGCCGGGCCAGACGGCTGTCGTTGCCGCTGCCGAGCGTGGTGGCGAAATAGCCGCTCTTGGTCACGCTATAAACCACCCGGCCATCAGGAACGATGATCATCAGATCTTGGTAGCCATAGGTGGCGGCACGTTCCTTGAACCAGCGGTGATAGCGACCATGGGCGATCGAATAGACCGAAGGGTCGCTGGCCTGTTCCAGCAAGGATCGCCGGTTGGGCGGATGGGGGTTGTTTTCGACATAAAGCCGGCGCAATTGGTCGCCAGCTTCGCTGCTGGGAAAATCGCTCCAGCCGGCGACGAATGCCGACAAGGCTCGGGTCAATTGCGGGTCGATGATCAGGAACTGAAGGTCGCGCTCCATCGACAGGCGCACCGCATCCAGTGCCGCGCGCCGGGTTTCCATCAGCGCGATCAGCTTGTCTTGGAGCGCGGTCCGCAGGTGATCGGTGGCCAAACGTTCCGCAACCACGCCAACCGCGCTACCGGCGATCAACGCGGCGGCGGCGATCATTGCCGGTAGTTTCTGGCTGAATCGCCAAGAGGCGAGCCACGCCAACATTTCCGCCACCTTGTCTGCCACCCGCCGGCCCCGATCCATACTTGTCCAATCAACGACCGGGGAGTGTAGCCGCTACCCTCGCTGGGTGTGAACCAGATTTGTTGCAATTTCATGTCTTCGCCCTACCATAAGGCTTTGGTCGTGGCGGTTTCGGTTTGACCAATGTGTGAGAGGCGGGCAAGGCATGTGCGAGCTGCTGGGCATGAACGCCAATGTGCCCACCGATATTCGTTTCAGCTTTTCCGGGTTGATGCGCCGAGGCGGCGTTACGGGGCCGCATCGCGACGGTTGGGGCATCGCCTTCTACCAGGGGCGCGGCTGCCGCACATTTCATGACCCGGTCGCCAGCGCCGACTCTGAAATCGCACAGTTGGTGCGCGACCACCCGATTCGCAGCACCATCACCATCGCCCATATTCGCCGCGCCACTCATGGCCGAGTTTGCTTGGAAAATACGCACCCGTTTACCCGTGAATTGTGGGGGCGAGCGTGGACCTTCGCTCACAATGGCAAGCTTAAAGGCATCAAGCGCCGCTCCCTTGGGGTGTATCGGCCAATCGGCGACACCGACAGCGAACATGCCTTCTGCTGGTTGCTGGGCGAGGTCCGGAAACGGTTTCCCGAACGCCCGGCCTCGGCGCGAAAACTGTGGGCGGTAATCGGCGATTTGGCCCAGGATCTAACGTCACTCGGCATCTTCAATATGCTGCTCAGCGATTCGTGTCATCTCTATGGCTTTTGTGGGACTCGGCTGTCGTGTCTGACCAGGCGTGCGCCATTCGGGGCCGCGACTCTGATCGACCAGGATCTGACCGCCGATTTCGCCGCCGAAACCAACGACCATGATGTGGTTACGGTATTGGCGACTCAACCGCTGACCGCCAACGAAAACTGGCGGGCGCTGGCACCGGGAACGCTGGTGGTGTTGCGCGGCGGCGAGGTGGTTTATGGGGGCTGAATCCGGCACGGAGTTTGCGGCGCGGCCCTCGATCAGCGTGAATGCCGGCGGTCGGCAGCGAAAGGTTTGGGATGGCGCGTTACGAATTCCCAATAAAAATACGAAACGGCTTGACGGGGTGGAGTGTGGTGGTTATGGTCCGCTCCACTCCTGAGGGAAGCGAAGCACGGACGTGATGTTCGGAACCGCTTGACCGCAGGGGGCAGAACGAATACAAGCACTGCCGGGTGGTCTGGGTAAGTGCAATAGATGACTCGCACGAGGCGGAAGGCCGCTTCGATGGCGAGTTTTTGCATCGTCTGGGCCTAGTCGGGTTCGGTCAGGGGTTCTTGGGAGAGAGCAGGGTCAAGTATGCCAACGATCAACCAGTTGATCCGTAAGCCGCGTGAGCCACTTGCCGCGCGCAACAAGGTGCCGGCGCTGGAAGAATGCCCGCAGAAGCGTGGTGTTTGTACTCGTGTCTACACCACCACGCCAAAGAAGCCGAACTCCGCGCTGCGTAAGGTTGCTCGTGTTCGTCTGACCAACGGCTACGAAGTCACCAGTTATATCCCGGGCGAAGGCCATAACCTGCAGGAACACTCGGTGGTTCTGATCCGTGGTGGTCGCGTCAAGGATTTGCCCGGTGTGCGTTATCACATCATCCGCGGTACGCTCGACACGCAAGGTGTCAAAGACCGTCGCCAGCGCCGTTCGAAATACGGCGCCAAGCGGCCGAAGTAAGGAGTCGACGCGATGTCCCGCCGTCACCGCGCCGAACGGCGCGAAGTTCTGCCCGATGCCAAGTATGGCGATCTGGTGTTGACTAAGTTCATGAATTGCCTGATGTATGAGGGCAAGAAATCGGTTGCCGAGGGTATTGTCTACGGCGCGTTCGATCGGATTGAGACCAAGACTCGTGGCAACCCGTTGGAAGCCTTCAGGGCTGCGCTTGATAACGTCAAGCCGCATCTGGAGGTTCGCTCTCGTCGAGTTGGCGGTGCCACTTATCAGGTGCCGGTTGAAGTTCGTACCGAGCGGTCCCAGGCTTTGGCAATCCGCTGGTTGATTCACAGTGCCCGACAGCGCGGCGAAAACACCATGGTTGAGCGGCTGGCGGCAGAGCTTATGGATGCCGCCAACCAGCGCGGCACGGCGGTAAAAAAACGCGAAGACACGCACCGGATGGCGGAAGCCAACAAGG
Source organism: uncultured Gammaproteobacteria bacterium (assembly GCA_963575695.1). GTDB lineage: Bacteria > Pseudomonadota > Alphaproteobacteria > Azospirillales > Azospirillaceae > CAUYTZ01. The sequence goes on from CAUYTZ010000292.1 coordinate 2,741, forward strand.
CGTTTTCGCACTATCGCTGGTAATCGCCGCCGCGATCAAAGTAAGCGGCGTTCCGGCCCGCGCGCCGGACGCCGTGCAGAGTTTGTTGAATCAGGGTACGTTGGAAGAAGCTCATGCCGCGCAGCCATCCGCTCAATCGCTACCGTAATATCGGCATCATGGCGCACATTGATGCCGGGAAAACCACGACTACGGAGCGTATCCTCTATTATACTGGCAAGTCCTATAAGATCGGCGAGGTCCATGAGGGCACCGCGGTTATGGACTGGATGGAACAGGAGCAGGAGCGGGGCATTACCATTACCTCGGCCGCGACGACTTGCTTCTGGCGCGACCATCGCATTAACATTATCGATACCCCTGGTCACGTCGATTTCACCATTGAAGTTGAACGTTCGTTGCGCGTGCTCGATGGTGCCGTGACTGTTTTCGATAGTGTTGCTGGTGTTGAGCCGCAGTCGGAGACGGTATGGCGTCAGGCGGATAAGTATCACGTGCCGCGGATGTGTTTTGTTAACAAGATGGATCGTATCGGGGCAAATTTCTATCGTTGCGTCGATATGATGATCGATCGTCTGGGTACCGTGCCTCTGGTGTTGCAGCTACCGATCGGTTCTGAGGCCGATTTCATTGGCTTGGTCGATTTGGTCAAGATGAAGGCGATCATCTGGAAAGATGAAAGCCTGGGTGCCGAGTTCTACGAGACCGAGATTCCGGCTGACATGGCTGAGCAGGCTGCGGCCTATCGGCACAAGTTGGTCGATACTGCGGTTGAGTATGATGATGCCGCGCTTGAGGCCTATCTTGCTGGCGAAGAGCCGTCGGAAGAGGTGTTGAAGAAGTGCATCCGTAAAGGCACCAACTTGTTCAAGTTTGTGCCGGTGGTGTGTGGTTCGGCGTTCAAGAACAAGGGCGTGCAGCCAATGCTGGACGCTGTGGTCGATTTTTTGCCTTCGCCGCTGGACATTCCGCCGGTTACTGGTGTAAAAGTTGAAAACGGTGAGCCTGAAGCTCGGGCCGCTGACGACGCTGCGCCCTTGGCGGCGCTAGCGTTTAAGATCATGACCGATCCGTTTGTCGGCTCTCTGACGTTCGTGCGTATCTATTCAGGCACTTTGACCTCTGGCTCGTATGTGCTTAACACGGTCAAGGGTGAGCGCGAACGTGTTGGTCGTATGTTGCTGATGCATGCCAACACCCGGGAAGAGCTGAAAGAGGCGAATGCCGGTGATATTGTTGCCCTGGCAGCGCTAAAACATACCACTACGGGTGATACGCTATGTGATCCGGCCAAACAGATCATTCTAGAACGGATGGTGTTTCCTGAGCCGGTGATTGAGGTTGCGGTCGAACCTAAGACTAAGGCCGACCAGGAAAAGATGAGCCTCGCCCTGCAGCGTCTGGCGCAGGAAGATCCATCGTTCCGGGTTGCTGTCGATCAGGAATCCGGTCAGACAGTGATTAAAGGTATGGGTGAGTTGCACCTTGAAATCATCGTCGATCGCATGAGGCGTGAGTTCAAGGTTGAGGCGAGTGTTGGTGCGCCCCAGGTTGCTTATCGGGAGACCATCACGCGCAGGTCGGAAATCGACTACACCCACAAGAAGCAGACCGGTGGTTCCGGGCAGTATGCGCGCATTAAGCTGGTATTCGAACCACAAGCGGCCGGTATGGGATACGCTTTCGACAGCAAAGTCGTCGGCGGTACGGTGCCGAAGGAGTATATTCCCGGCGTGGCCAAGGGGTTGGAGTCGTCTAGGCATAACGGCGTTATTGCAGGTTTTCCGGTGATCGATTTCAAAGTCGCGCTGGTTGATGGCGCGTACCACGACGTAGACTCATCTGTACTGGCGTTTGAAATCGCGGCCCGGGCTGCGTTTAAAGAGGGTATTTCCAAAGCGGCACCTGTACTCCTGGAGCCGATCATGAAGGTCGAGGTGGTGACGCCGGACGACTACATGGGCGACTGCATTGGTGATCTTAACAGTCGCCGCGGTCAGATCACTGGCATGGACCAGCGTGGTAACGCCCGGGTTATTGCTGGCATGGTGCCTTTGGCTAATATGTTCGGCTATGTGAATACCTTGCGCTCCATGAGTCAGGGACGTGCCCAGTACACCATGCAGTTTGACCACTATGAACCGGTCCCGCAGGCGATTGCCGACGAGGTCCGGGCCAAGCTGGCGGGTTAAGCCCACTAGCTAAGTGCTTGATGTCCATCCCGTCGGCCGGATCACCTCTCGGCTGAAGTTTAGATTGATTTTGGAGACTTCCGATCATGGCGAAGGCAAAATTCGAGCGGAACAAGCCGCATTGCAACGTCGGTACGATTGGTCACGTTGACCACGGCAAGACCTCATTGACTGCGGCGATCACCAAGATTCTGGCAGAAACCGGCGGTGCGGTCTATACCGCCTACGATCAGATCGATAAGGCTCCGGAAGAAAAGGCGCGTGGAATCACGATTTCGACCGCCCACGTTGAGTATCAGACCGTCAATCGGCACTATGCTCACGTCGATTGCCCGGGGCACGCCGACTACGTTAAGAACATGATCACGGGTGCGGCGCAGATGGATGGCGCGATTTTGGTCGTGTCCGCTGCCGATGGCCCGATGCCGCAGACCCGCGAACACATTCTGCTCGCCCGTCAGGTTGGCGTGCCGGCAGTTGTGGTGTTCTTGAACAAGGTCGACATGGTTGACGACCCGGAGTTGCTGGAACTGGTCGAGCTGGAAGTGCGCGAACTGCTCACCTCCTATCAGTTCCCGGGCGATGACATTCCGATTGTCAAGGGTTCGGCGCTGTGCGCGTTGGAAGGTAAGAATCCGGAGCTTGGTCGTCTGGCTGTGCTGGAGTTGATGGCCGCAGTTGACCGTTACATTCCGCAGCCGGAGCGGGCTAAGGATCGTCCGTTCCTGTTGCCGATCGAAGATGTTTTCTCGATCTCGGGTCGTGGTACCGTGGTTACCGGCCGTGTCGAGCGTGGTATTGTTAAAGTTGGTGAAGAAGTCGAAATCGTTGGCTTGCGCGCCACGGTTAAGACCACGGTTACAGGCGTCGAAATGTTCCGCAAGCTGCTTGATCAGGGCGAAGCTGGCGACAATATTGGCGCGCTGCTGCGTGGCACTAAGCGTGAAGATGTGGAGCGTGGTCAGGTTTTGGCCAAGCCGGGTTCGATCACTCCGCACACCAAGTTCACGGCTGAGGCCTATATTTTGACCAAGGAAGAAGGCGGCCGTCACACCCCGTTCTTCACTAACTATCGGCCGCAGTTCTACTTCCGCACCACCGATGTCACCGGTATGGTTCATTTGCCGGAAGGTACGGAAATGGTTATGCCCGGCGATAACGTCAGCATGACTATTGAATTGATCGCACCAATTGCGATGGATGAAGGCTTGCGTTTTGCCATTCGCGAAGGTGGCCGCACCGTTGGTGCCGGTGTCGTGGCTGGTATTATTCTGTAAGATGAGTGAGCCGCCGGCGCTGGAGGATTTCTCTGGCGTCGGATGGCTGCAGCGGGTAGGTTTCGTGATCGGCTGCGGGATTAGTTTGGAAATTTACAGCACGACCGAAGAGTAAAAGTCGCTCATCGGGCCGGGATGCAAGGTCACAGAGATGGAAAACCAGAATATCCGCATTCGCCTCAAGGCGTTCGATCACCGCGTGCTCGATCAGTCGACGAGCGAGATCGTCAACACCGCCAAGCGGACTGGAGCGCGGGTGCGCGGGCCGATCCCGTTGCCGACGCGAATCGAGCGTTTCACCGTCAACCGCAGTCCGCACATCGACAAGAAGTCGCGTGAGCAGTTCGAAATCCGCACTCATAAGAGGTTGCTGGATATCGTAGACTGGACGCCGCAGACGGTGGATGCGTTGATGAAGCTCGATCTGGCCGCTGGTGTGGACGTCGAGATCAAATTGTAGAAGCGTTGTTCTAAGAAGAGCGTTTCTGTGTCGAAGAGTTTCAGTGTGTCGAGGGGTGTAGCCATGCGATCCGGACTGATCGCGCAGAAGATCGGCATGACCCGCGTATTTAATGACGCGGGCGAACATGTGCCAGTGACTGTGCTCAAGGTCGATAACTGCCAAGTCGTGGCCGTGCGGACCGCGGATAAGGATGGCTACACCGCCGTCCAACTCGGCGTCGGCAAGGCTAAGGTCAAGAACGTCAGTAAGGCGATGCGCGGGCATTTCGCCAAGGCGTTGGTCGAACCGAAGCGTAAGTTGGTTGAGTTTCGTGTCGCTCCGGAGGCGTTGCTGCCTGTGGGTTCGGAGCTTTCGGTCGAACACTTCGTTGCTGGTCAGTATATTGATGTTACCGGCACCAGTATCGGTAAGGGTTTCGCGGGTGCGATGAAGCGCTGGAACTTTCGTGGCCTGCGTGCGACCCATGGTGTATCGGTCTCGCACCGTTCGCATGGTTCGACCGGCAATCGTCAGGATCCGGGTAAGACCTTCAAGAACAAGAAGATGGCTGGGCATCTTGGTGCCGAGCGGGTTACAGTACTTAATCTGTCGGTGGTTTCGGTCGATGATAGTCGTGGGCTGATTCTGGTCCGTGGTGCGGTTCCAGGTTGCGAGGGCGGCTATGTGCTGGTGCGCGACGCGATCAAGCGAAAGGCACCGCAAGGGCTGCCGTTTCCGGGCGCGATCAAGGTTGCACCAGCCGCTGCTGGGACCGAGGAGCAGGCGTGATGAAGGCCATTGTTAAGACTCTCGACAATCAGGACGCCGGTGAAATTGAGCTTGATGAGGCTGTGTTCGGCCTTCCCGCTCGTAATGACTTGATTGCGCGCATGATCAACTGGCAATTGGCTCGCCGGCGTTCCGGCAACCACAAGACCAAGATCATTAGTGAAATCAGAGGCACGACGAAGAAGCCTTATCGGCAGAAGGGTACCGGTCGTGCCCGTCAGGGTTCGACTCGCTCGCCGCAGTTTCGTGGTGGTGCGGTGATCTTCGGCCCGGTTGTGCGGAGCCATGCCCACGACCTGCCCAAGAAGGTACGGAAACTGGCGCTAAAGACTGCGCTCAGCACCAAGGTGGCGGAAGGTAAGCTGCTCGTGCTGGATACGGCGGTGGCTGACAGCCATAAGACCAAGTTGCTGGCCCTACGCTTGAAAGGCCTGGGACTCGGTTCGGTGATGATCATCGATGGTTTGGCGTTGAACGAGAACTTTGTTCGCGCCGCCGGGAACCTGCCGCTGGTGACTGTGTTGCCGGAACAGGGTGCCAATGTGTATGATATTCTGCGCCGTGAGACCCTGGTGCTGACCCGGGCAGCGGTAGAGCGCCTGGAGGCGCGGCTGAAATGAGCGCGAGAGGCAAGGCCAGTCCGATTAAGGTTAGCCGCGAACGGATGTATGATATTATCCTGTCGCCGATTGTGACCGAAAAGACTACCGTGATGTCCGAACATAATCAGGTTGCGTTCCGCGTGCCGCTGGATGCGACCAAGCCGGAGATTAAGCAGGCGGTCGAGGCGCTGTTTAGCGTCAAGGTGACGGCTGTTAATACTGCGGTTCAAAAAGGCAAGACCAAGCGCTTCCGGGGCCGGCTTGGCGTCCGATCGGACGTCAAGAAGGCGATGGTGTCCCTGGCTAAGGGCTACCGAATTGACCTGACCAGCGGCGTCTAAGAGCGGGAGGACGCAAGCGATGGCATTGAGGCAATACAGACCCATCACCCCCTCACAGCGCCAGTTGGTGCTGGTGGACCGGTCGGAGCTATGGTCGGGTAAGCCGGTTAAGGCGTTGACCGAGGGGCTGCGTAAGAGTGGCGGCCGCAACAATACTGGCCGGATCACAGCTCGTCGTATGGGCGGTGGTCATAAACGGCGGTATCGGCTGGTCGATTTCAAGCGGCGTAAATATGATCAGCCCGCGACTGTGGAGCGGTTGGAGTACGATCCAAATCGGACCGGCTTTATCGCATTGATTCGCTATCAAGATGGCACGTTGTCGTATATTCTGGCTCCTCAGCGTTTGAAGGCTGGCGACAGCGTGGTTTCGGGTGAGAAGGTTGACATTAAGCCGGGGAATGCCATGCCATTGCGGGCAATTCCGGTTGGCACCATTGTTCACAACGTCGAACTGAAGCCAGGCAAGGGTGGTCAGGTTGCCCGTGCCGCTGGCACTTACGTACAGTTGGTTGGCCGCGACAGCGGTTATGCCCAGCTCAAGCTGTCGTCCGGCGAATTGCGTGTCGTACGTGGCGAGTGTATGGCGACCATCGGTGCGGTGTCTAACCCTGACCAGGGCAACGTCAACCTGGGCAAGGCCGGGCGTAACCGCTGGCTGGGCAGGCGTCCTGCGGTGCGCGGTGTGGCGATGAACCCGATCGACCATCCCCATGGTGGTGGTGAAGGTCGGACCTCAGGTGGTCGTCATCCGGTGACCCCATGGGGCAAGCCGACCAAGGGTAAGAAGACGCGCAACAACAAGAAGACGGACCGGTTGATTATCCGCCGCCGTCATCAGAAGTAAGAGTTAAGGAGTCGAACCGTGGCGCGTTCGGTATGGAAGGGGCCGTTTATTGACGGCTACCTGTTGAAGAAGGCGGACAAGGCCCGTTCGTCGGGGCGTAACGAGATCATAAAGATCTGGTCACGACGCTCGACAATTCTGCCTCAGTTCGTCGGTCTGACCTTTGGTGTCTATAACGGGCAGAAGTTTCTGCCTGTGCTCGTCACCGAAAATATGATCGGCCACAAGTTCGGCGAATTCGCGCCTACCCGCACTTATTACGGGCACGCGGCCGACAAGAAGGCGAAGAGGAAGTAACATGGGCCAGTCCGCCAACCCGCGCCGGGTCGCCGACAACGAGGCTGTGGCGATCGGCAGCATGATCCGCACCAGTCCGCGCAAGCTTAATCTTGTCGCGCAGCTGATCCGGGGCCTAAATGCCGGTCAGGCGCTGGCTGAACTTACCTTCTCGAAGCGGCGCATTGCGCACGAGGTCAAGAAGGTTTTGCAGGCAGCGATCGCTAACGCCGAGAACAACTTTCAGTTGGATGTTGATCGGCTTTATGTTGCGCAGGCCACGGTTGGCCGGGCGCTGGTGATGAAGCGATTTCACGCTCGTGCCCGCGGTCGTGGCGCTCGCATCGAGAAGCCGTTTAGCAACCTGACCGTGATCGTGCGCGAGCGTGCGGAAGCGGCCGGCGGGGAGGCCGGGTAATATGGGTCAGAAAGTCAATCCGATCGGTCTCCGGATCGGCATCAACCGTACCTGGGATAGCCGCTGGTTCGCCTATCGCGAGTATTCTAATCTGTTGCACCAGGATCTGAAGCTGCGCAAGTATTTGCACGGCAAGCTTCAGCAGGCTGGGTGTAGTCGGGTGATCATCGAACGTCCGGCGAAGCGGGCCCGGGTGACAATTCACACCGCTCGCCCGGGGGTTGTGATTGGCAAGAAGGGCGCAGACATTGAAAAGCTGCGTGTCGAACTGGCCAGGATGACCGGCGGTGAAGTTAGCCTCAATATTGTTGAGATCCGCAAGCCTGAGATCGACGCTCGGCTGATTGCTGAGAATATCGCTAATCAGTTGGAACGTCGGGTGGCGTTCCGCCGAGCGATGAAGCGGGCGGTGCAGTCGGCGATGCGCTTGGGTGCGCTTGGTATCCGCATTAACTGTGGTGGGCGTCTGGGCGGTGCGGAGATCGCACGTATGGAGTGGTATCGTGAAGGGCGGGTGCCGCTACACACCTTGCGCGCCGATATCGATTATGGTACTGCAACCGCTATGACCACCTACGGAACTTGTGGTATCAAGGTCTGGGTGTTTAAAGGCGAGATTCTGGCTCATGATCCGATGGCCCAGGATAAGCGTTTGGCTGAAGCGACTGCGGCACCGCGGCCGGATCATGGCGGTGGTCGACGCGACCGTGACCGTGAGCATCGGGGCGATCGTGAGCATCGCGATCATGGCCGCGATCGGGACAAGGAAAAGGATCATGCTTAGTCCGAAGCGGACCAAGTTCCGTAAGGCGCATAAAGGCCGGATTCACGGTGCGGCCAAGGGCGGGACTCAGCTTAACTTTGGCTCGTTTGGGTTGAAGGCGTTGGAACCGGCGCGGGTAACCGCCCGTCAGATTGAAGCGGCCCGGCGGGCGATCACGCGCGCCATGAAGCGTCAGGGGCGGGTGTGGATTCGAATCTTTCCAGATGTGCCGATATCGACTAAACCGGCCGAGGTGCGCATGGGTTCAGGCAAGGGGTCGCCGGAATTCTGGGCGTGTCGGGTTCATCCGGGCAAGATCATGTTTGAGCTGGACGGTGTCCCAGGCGAGATTGCTCGCACGGCTTTTGACCTGGCTGCGGCCAAGCTGCCAATCAAGACCAGGGTCGTGACCCGCCTGGGTGAGGAGGGGGTGTGATGACCGCTGAGGAATTGCGCGGCAAGACTGCGGATGAGCTGCAAGACTCGCTGCTCGTGCTAAAAAAAGAGCAGTTTAACCTGCGGTTCCAGCGCGCCTCCGGGCAGTTGGAGAACACGGCGCGGGTTCGGGCGGTGCGACGCGACATCGCGCGCATCAAGACCATTCTCGGCGATCGGACGCGCGATGGCGCGGCCGGCGGCCAGGGTTAGGGCTGAGGAAAGGGAAAGGGCCATGCCGAGGCGTGTTCTGCAAGGCACGGTGGTCAGCGACAAGTGCGACAAGACGGTGATCGTCCTGGTCGAGCGTCGAGTTATGCACCCCGTTTATAAAAAGTTCATTAGGCGGTCGAAGCGTTATGCCGCTCATGATGATGCCAACCGGTTTAAGGTTGGTGATTCGGTTACGATCGAAGAGTGTCGTCCTCTGTCCAAGCGCAAGCGTTGGATGGTGATTGGCACGGCTTTGGCCAGCACTGGTCCGGCGGCGGCATCCACGTCCGACGGCTGAACCTGGGAGAATTGCAACCATGATCCAGATGCAAACCAACCTGGATGTCGCCGACAACAGCGGGGCGCGCCGGGTGCAGTGCATCAAGGTGCTCGGCGGTTCGATGCGTAAGGTCGCAGCGATCGGCGATGTCATCGTCGTCTCGGTTAAGGAGGCGATACCGCGCGGTCGCGTGAAGAAAGGCGATGTGCTGCGGGCGGTTATCGTTCGCACAGCCAAAGAGCTGCGTCGTGATGACGGTTCGGCGATTCGCTTCGACCGCAATGCGGCTGTGCTAATTAACAAGCAAGGTGAGCCGATCGGCACTCGTATCTTTGGGCCAGTAACCCGTGAGCTGCGTGCCAAGAAGTTCATGAAGATCATCTCCCTGGCTCCGGAGGTGCTGTGATGCCTATTAAGCTTCGTATCAAGTCCAAGGACCGGGTGGTCGTAATTGCCGGTAAGGACAAGGGCAAGACAGGGGAAGTGATTTCGGTTCTGCCCAAGGAGAACCGGGTGGTGGTGCGCGGGGTTAATATCGTCAAGCGCCACACAGCTCCGTCACGCTTCAGTGAAGGCGGGATCATCGAGAAAGAGGCGTCGATTCACGTTTCGAACGTCGCTCACATCGATCCTAAGACCAGCCAGCCAACTCGGGTTGGCTATCGGACCCTCGACGATGGGCGCAAGGTGAGGTTTGCCAAGCGCTCCGGCGAATTGATTGACGTATAAGGAACGGGGCCGATCATGACCCGAATGAAGCAGCGCTATGAGATCGTCGTCCGGGCGGCGCTCAAGGACGAGTTTAAGTATAAGAATGATATGCAGGTGCCCCGTCTAGAGAAGATTGTGATCAATATGGGCGTCGGTGAAGCAACCGGCGACAGCAAGAAGATCACCATGGCGGTCAGCGATCTTACGGCGCTTGCCGGCCAGAGGCCGGTGGTGACGCGTTCGCGCAAGTCGATTGCCCAGTTCAAGTTGCGTGAGAACATGGCGATTGGTTGCAAGGTGACCTTGCGTCGGGAACGGATGTATGAGTTTCTTGACCGATTGGTCACGATCGCGCTGCCGCGCGTGCGTGACTTTCGTGGCGTGTCGGGCAGCAGCTTCGACGGTCGCGGCAACTATGCTCTTGGTCTCAAGGAACAGATCATCTTTCCCGAGATCGATTACGACAAGATCGATCAGGTGCGCGGGATGGATATCATCATCGTGACCACCGCGCGTACCGACAAGGAAGCCAAGGCGCTGTTGCGCGGCTTCGACATGCCGTTCATTAATTGAAGACGGCGGAGGATTGACGTCATGGCCAAGACGAGTGCCGTCGAAAACAACAAGAAACGCGAACGTTTGGTGAAGAAGTTTGCTAATAAGCGGGCTAAGTTGAAGGCGATAGCTAAGGACAAGAGTCTCGCTCCGGAAGAGCAGTTCTCTGCCCGGCTCAAGCTGGCTGAATTGCCACGCAATTCCAGCAAGACCAGAGTTCGCAACCGATGTGCGCTGACTGGGCGTCCGCGTGCGTTTTACCGTAAGTTTAAACTGTCGCGTATCGCGCTGCGCGAACTGGCCTCGAATGGTCAGCTTCCGGGCGTGGTCAAGGCGAGCTGGTAGGAGGGACGAGGGAAGATGGCTCTGACCGATCCCCTGGGCGATATGCTGACCCGTATCCGTAATGGGCAGCAGGCTCGGATGACCAGCATCGAGGCGCCTGCGTCGCGGCTGCGTGCCAACGTGCTGGAAGTGTTGAAGCGTGAGGGTTACATTCGTGGCTACAACCGGTTTGATGTTCGGACGGGGGTTTCCTCCCTGCGCATTGAACTCAAGTATCATGAAGGTGAGCCGGTGATCAAAACAGTCGAGCGGGTGTCTAAGCCTGGACGGCGTGTCTATTCTAAGATCTCCGATTTGCCGCGCTACTTCAATGGCCTTGGCATTTCAATCCTGTCCACGCCGCGTGGCGTGCTTTCGGACGGCGAGGCCCGTGCCCAGAACGTGGGTGGCGAAGTCTTGTGCCGCGTGTTCTGAGGAGGGTATGGGCATGTCGCGTATTGGCAAGCATCCAGTACCCGTCCCGGCCGGGGTTGACCTTCAGGTCAATGGGCAAACCGTGACCGTGAAGGGTAAACTCGGCCAACTTAGCCTGTCGTTGATTGACGAGGTTGAGGTTGTGGTCGAGAACGGCAAAGTGGCGGTGGCACCGCGGGGTGGTTCCCGGCGAGCGCGTATGATGTGGGGGACCGCACGGACTCTGGTCAATAACTTGGTGACCGGGGTCTCTAAGGGCTTCACCGTCAATCTCGAGATCAACGGCGTTGGTTATCGCGCTGCGGTGGAAGGTTCTGATCTTGTGCTGCAGCTTGGCTACAGTCACCCGATCAGGTATCCGATCCCGGCCGGCATCTTGATTAAGACCGAGAAGCCGACTGTGGTTTCGGTCAGCGGTTGCGACCGGCAGCAGGTTGGTCAGGTCGCGGCTGAGATAAGGGCGTTTCGCAAGCCTGAGCCATACAAAGGCAAGGGCATCAAGTACGACACCGAGGTCCTGCTCCGCAAGGAAGGCAAGAAAAAGTAAAGGCGCGGCCATGGATAAAGCCAGCAAACTGTTCGAGCGGCGCAGGCGACGCGTTCGCGCTCGTATCGCCCGGCGGGCCGGTGGGCGGCTGCGGCTGTCTGTTTTCCGGTCCGGGAAGCACATCTACGCCCAGGTCATTGACGATGGTGAGGGGAAGACTCTTGCTGCGGCCTCGACCGTGGAGAAGGATCTGCGGCAACGGCTCAAAACGGGAGCGGACGTCGGGGCCGCCAAGGAAGTCGGGCGGCTGATCGCCGAGCGTGCTTCTGCGGCCGGCATCACGGAAGTGGTGTTCGACCGGGGCGGGTACCTTTTTCACGGGCGGGTCAAGGCTTTGGCCGATGCCGCACGTGAAGCTGGGCTGTCCTTTTAGCACAAAAGTCAGGCCCGGGTGGCTCGCGGGCGTCAGGCACCGTCGTTCGGGACTAAGCCGGGCGGCGGGCTGGCGGCGAAAGGGCCCGGGACCAGGATCATGGGAGCCAGGGAATGGCACGGGAAAGAGGCGAGCGTGGCGAGCGGCAACCCCGGGATCAACGGGATCGTGAGGAAAGCGAGCTGATCGAAAAATTGGTCAGCATCAACCGCGTTGCCAAAGTGGTTAAGGGTGGTCGGCGTTTTGGCTTTGCGGCGCTGGTCGTGGTTGGAGATGGTAAGGGGCGGGTTGGCGCTGGATCGGGTAAGGCCCGTGAAGTGCCTGAAGCGATTCGCAAGGCGACGGACCAGGCGCGGCGGACAATGATCCGGGTGCCTCTGCGTGAAGGGCGGACGCTCCATCATGATGTTTTCGGTCATTTTGGTGCCGGGCGTGTGGTGTTGCGTTCTGCTCCGGGGGGCACTGGCATTATCGCGGGCGGTCCGATGCGCGCTATTTTCGAAGCGCTTGGGGTTCAGGACGTTGTGACTAAGTCGATCGGCACCTCAAATCCGCACAACATGGTCAAGGCAACCTTTGATGCCCTGGCCCATACCGTAAGCCCACGTCAAGTTGCGGCGCGGCGTGGGCGGCGGGTGAGCGAAATTCTTGATCGGCGCGAGCCAGCGGCTGCGGCTCCGGCTGAGAGCAGGGAGGTTGCGGCTAATGGCTGATGTAAGCAAGCCGACTCTGGTCGTGACGCAGATCGGCAGCCCGATTGGTCGCAAATTCGACCAGCGCGCGACTTTGGTTGGGCTGGGTTTGAATAAGTTGCATCGGACCCGCGAGGTGGAGGACACTCCGTCGGTGCGCGGGATGATTGCTAAGGTTGCCCATCTGGTCCGGGTTGAAAACGCTGGTTAAAGGCGTGTGCGGCGGGCAGCGGTTTAACGCCGGAGTGCGAGTGTTATGAAGCTAAATGAAATTAGGGACAATGACGGCGCGCGTAAGGAGCGGATGCGAGTCGGGCGTGGCATCGGTTCGGGCAAGGGTAAGACCTGCGGCCGCGGTGTCAAAGGCCAGACGGCGCGCACCGGCGTGGCGATCAACGGCTTTGAAGGTGGCCAGATGCCGTTGCATCGGCGGCTGCCGAAGCGCGGGTTTAACAACATCTTCGCCAAAGATTATGCTGAGGTCAATTTGGGCCGTGTTCAGCAGGCGATCGAAAGCGGGCGGCTTGATGCGAGCCAAGTCGTTAATGGCGAAGCGCTGGTCAAGGCTGGGCTGATCGGTGCGGTTGGTAAAAATGGGGTGCGTCTGTTGGGCAAGGGCAGTTTGACCGCTGCAGTCAGCTTCAGCGTTGCTGGCGCATCGGCGGCGGCGATCGTCGCAGTTGAGCAGGCTGGTGGCAGCGTGACCGTGGCCGGTGGTGCCTCGGCGTGAGTTGGGTATGGCTGTGGCCGGGCCGGCCGCAGTTGTTTGGGTGGCCGGTTGCGGGATGGTTGGGACCGATCGGTGGTTCTACCGTCGCCGGGCCGGTGTTTTCGGTTTTGAGGACTAAGCATGGCTTCCGCTGCTGAACAACTTGCTGCCAACGTCAATTTCGGGGCCCTGGCCAAGGCCACCGAGCTGAAGAAGCGGCTGTGGTTTACGCTGGGTGCCCTGATTGTTTATCGCCTGGGCACCTACATTCCGCTACCGGGTATTGATCAGCAGGTGCTGGTGGATGTGTTCAGCCGCCAGCGCGGCGGAATCCTTGGCATGTTTGACATGTTTTCTGGCGGCGCGCTGGGGCGCATGACTATTTTTGCGCTCAATATTATGCCCTATATTTCGGCCTCGATCATCATTCAGCTGTTGACCGCGACTTCGCCGCAGTTGGAAGCCTTGAAAAAGGAAGGCGAGTCGGGGCGTAAGAAGCTTAATCAGTATAGTCGTTACTTGACCGTGGTTCTGGGGGTTGTTCAGGCCTATGGCTTGTCGGTTGGGTTGGAGGGGATGACCAGCTCGGCCGGAGCGGCTGTGGCTGATCCGGGGCTGTTCTTTCGTATTAGTACAGTGATCTCGTTGGTTGGCGGCACTATGTTTCTGATGTGGCTGGGTGAGCAAATCACCGCTCGCGGCGTCGGCAACGGTACGTCGTTGATCATCTTTGCGGGTATCGTTGCCAACCTGCCTAACGCCTTGGCTGGAACACTTGAGCTGGGTCGGACTGGGGCGCTGTCGGCTGGGTTTATTCTTTTTCTGCTGTTGATGTCGGTGGCGGTGGTGTTCTTTATCGTCTTCGTTGAGCGGGCTCAGCGGCGGGTGATCGTGCAGTACCCGAAACGCCAGATGGGCAATCGTCAGTATGGTGGTGAAGCTTCGCACCTGCCGCTCAAACTCAACACATCGGGCGTGATCCCACCGATTTTCGCTTCGTCGCTGTTGCTGCTGCCGCTGACGGCGGTTGGGTTTTCGGGCGGGCAGGGGCCAGACTGGTTGCAGGCAATCAGTAGTATGATTTCGCGCGGGTCTTGGATCTATATGGCTGCATATTCGGCGCTGATCATCTTCTTCTGTTTTTTCTATACCGCGATCGTGTTTAATCCGGTTGAAACCGCAGACAATCTGAAGAAGTATGGTGGCATAGTGCCTGGGATACGCCCTGGCAAGAATACTGCGGAATACCTGGATTTTGTTCTGACCCGCTTGACTGTGTTGGGTGCTGCCTATCTGACCGCAGTCTGCCTGCTGCCAGAATTTCTGATCACTCAGCATGCAGTTCCTTTCTATTTCGGCGGCACCAGCCTGCTGATTGTGGTCAGTGTGACCATGGATACCGTCGGGCAGGTTCATTCGCATCTGCTCGCTCACCAGTACGAAGGGCTGATCAAGAAGGCTAAGCTTCGCGGGAGGAGAGGATGAATTTGATTCTGCTTGGGCCGCCGGGTGCCGGTAAAGGCACTCAGGCCAAAATGCTGGAAGAAAAGTTCGGTCTAATTCAGTTGTCGACCGGTGACATGTTGCGTGCTGAGGTTGGCAAGGGCAGCCCGCTCGGTCTTCAGGCTAAGGAGATCATGAGTGCTGGGAGACTGGTGCCGGACGAACTTGTGATTGAGTTGATCTCCCTGCGCATTGATCAGCCTGATTGTAAGATGGGCTTTATTCTGGATGGCTTTCCGCGTACCGTGGTTCAGGCTGAAGCCCTGGACAAGATGTTGGAGAGCAAGGGCATTCGGCTCGATATCGTGATTGAGATGCGGGTGGTCGATGACGTTTTGGTCGGTCGCATCACTGGCCGTTACTCCTGCGCTAAGTGTGGTGCAGGCTATCATGACGAGTTTCAAAAGCCGAAGGCGGCTGGAGTCTGCGATTCGTGTGGGGGCACTGAATTTAAGCGCCGTGCAGACGATAACGCGGAAACGGTTAAGACCCGGCTGGCACAGTATCATGCCCAGACGGCACCGATTCTACCTTATTACGACGGGCGCGGGGTTCTTAAGACCGTGGACGGCATGGCTGAAATTGATGACGTCCAGCGCCAACTTCATGCCGCGCTCGCTAAGTGAGTTTGGTGTGGGCTGGGAGGGGCGGGCAAACCCCGGCTTTGGCCATCTTGGTCTGTGGTAAAGTGACGCAAGCGGGGTAAAGTTTGCATAGTAGGGTTGACAGCGGCGTTGTAACAACTCTATAGTCATTTTTCTTTGACCTCGGTGAGGTCAAACGGGCTAGGTCGTCCTGCGAATGTTGCGTTTCTGGTGTGGTGATGGACGGCTTTGGTTTTGTGGTTTGGTAATGAATGCGGCGGTATGCCGTGGCGAGTGGCGGCAACGGGCCGCGGCTATGGAAGTGGGGAGAACAGACGGTGGCGCGTATTGCGGGCGTCAACATTCCGGCGCAGAAACGGGTAGAGATCGGGCTGACCTACATCCATGGGATCGGTCCGGCCAAGGCCAAGGAAATCTGCAGCAAGCTCGGAATTCCGGACGAGCGTCGTGTCAATCAGTTGACCGACGACGAGGTGCTGCGTATCCGTGAGACGATCGACTGCACCTATCGGGTCGAAGGTGACCTGCGGCGTGAAGTGTCGATGAACATCAAGCGGTTGATGGATTTGGGCTGCTATCGCGGCTTGCGGCATCGCAAGGGGCTGCCTGTTCGTGGGCAGCGCACCCATACTAACGCCCGGACCCGTAAGGGGCCGGCTAAGCCGATTGCCGGCAAGAAGAAGTAACAGGAACAAGGGTTAAGACATGGCCAAGCCCAGCGCCGCCGCTCAGCGTCTGCGCCGCCGGGAGCGGAAGAATATTTCCGCCGGCGTTGCGCACGTCAATGCGACGTTCAACAATACGATGATCACGATCACCGATGCCCAGGGCAACACCATTGCTTGGTCGTCGTCCGGGTCGAAGGGCTTCAAAGGGTCGCGTAAATCGACCCCGTACGCGGCGCAGATGGCGGCTGAAGATGCCGGGCGCAAGGCGATGGAGCACGGTATGAAGACCTTGGAAGTCGAGGTCAAGGGGCCGGGTTCGGGGCGTGAGTCGGCGCTACGGGCGTTGCAGTCGGTCGGTTTTAGCATTACTACGATTCGAGATGTCACGCCGATACCGCACAACGGCGTGCGCCCGCCTAAAAAACGGCGGGTGTAACCGGTTGATTGGTGGTTGGGTTTGCAGACTCGGGGCAGCGGCCGGTTCGTCTATCCTAGACCGCAGGCTTCCCTGCGGGCTAGGGAGTGGGCGAGCCGGCGGTAGTACGTTCGAGCCGCTTTACAGGATTGGCAAGAGGACGCACCCGTGATTCATAAGAACTGGCAGGAACTGATCAAGCCCAGCAAGCTCGATGTTCAACCGGGCGACGATCCGCAACGGGTGGCGACGGTGGTGGCTGAACCGCTGGAGCGTGGGTTTGGCCTGACACTGGGTAATGCCTTGCGGCGGGTGTTGCTGTCGTCGCTTCAGGGCGCCGCAGTAACCTCGATACATATTGATGGTGTGCTGCACGAATTTTCCTCGATACCGGGTGTTCGCGAAGATGTTACCGATATCGTGCTTAATATCAAGGCGATGGGCCTGAAGATGCACGGTGATGGCCCCAAGCGGATGCGGTTGCGCGCTGAAGGTCCCGGGGAAGTAACTGCGGGCATGATCGATACCGGGGCCGATATCACGGTTATGGACTTGGGACTCGTGATTTGCACGCTTGATGCCGGTGCCAAGTTGAATATGGAACTGACGGTGATGGCGGGTAAGGGCTACGTTCCTGCCAGCCAAAACCGGCCTGAAGACGCGCCGATTGGGTTGATTCCGGTTGATGCCCTGTTTAGTCCCGTGCGTAAGGTTTCATATCGGGTTGATCATAGCCGCGTCGGTCAGGTTACCGACTACGACAAGCTGTCGATCTCGATTGAAACCAATGGGGCGGTGTCGCCGGAAGATGGGTTGGCGTTGGCCGCGCGCATCCTTCAGGACCAGTTGCAGCTGTTTATTAATTTTGAGGAGCCGACTCAGTCGGCGAAGGATGATCGTTCGGAAGAGCCACCGTTCAACAAGAACTTGCTGCGCAAGGTCGAAGAGCTTGAACTGTCGGTTCGTTCAGCGAATTGTCTTAAGAACGACAACATCGTTTACATCGGCGATCTGGTTCAGAAAACTGAAGCGGAAATGCTGCGTACGCCGAACTTTGGGCGCAAGTCTTTGAATGAGATCAAGGAGGTGTTGTCCCAGATGGGGCTTCACCTGGGTATGGAAATTCCCAATTGGCCGCCAGAGAATATCGAGGAATTGGCCAAGCGGCTTGATGAACCCTACTGAGCGGCGTCCGCCGTCTTGAATTAAGGACCGGCTTTCGCCGACCGGATCATGGTCGCGAAGGCCGGTTTTTGTGCAGTTTCCAAGGAGAGTACGACAACCATGCGTCACGGTGTCAGCGGACGGAAGCTCAATCGCACCACCACCCATCGGCAGGCGATGTTCGCCAACATGGCTGTGGCCCTGATTAAGCATGAGCAAATTACCACCACTCTGCCCAAGGCCAAGGATTTGCGGCCGATTGTCGAGCGTCTTATCACGCTGGGCAAGAAGGGCGGTCTGCATAATCGGCGTCAGGCCTATGCCTTGCTGCGCGACAACACCATCGTTAGTAAGCTGCTGACGACGTTGGCCGACCGCTATCGTGGTCGGGCCGGTGGCTACACGCGGGTGCTG
>CAUYTZ010000293.1:0-3013 GCA_963575695.1 uncultured Gammaproteobacteria bacterium
GAACCAGGAACGGCCGCAGACGCTTGCCGCCGCCTAGGCTGCCGTAGCGCATCGCCGCCCACAGCGGCGCTTCAGAGCGGCTATCGGCCGGAATCAGGGTTTCGATCGTTGCTTCGACCAGCGCCGCCGTTCGCGCCATGCTCGATTCCAGGGTCGCCACCACCATTGCCTCCGCCGCGTCGCCAGCGATCAAAACCACTGGCTCATTGCCAGGATTTGCCACCTGAATCCACACCAAACACCAACCACCCCGGCTTTCGCAAGTCGGCTGACGCAGAGCGATGCGGACGGGCCGTCGGCTGCGACCAAACCGCCACAGGCTATGGTCGGGTGAATCAGGTTGGTGGACGGTGCCCAAGCACAAATCGATACCCCTACGCCGCCGGGCATTGGCAAGGGGCGCACAGCCGTGTTAGGGGTGCCTACTAAGCACTTATTCTAGCTGTTGCCGCCCTTGCGGCATCAGCGCCAGGAGGCCATCGATCATGTCCTTGCCCGGGCAACCGTTGTCTGCGCCGCCACTCAGGGTGATTCTCGCTCAACCTCGCGGGTTCTGCGCTGGGGTTGAGCGCGCGATCGAAATCGTCGAACGGGCGTTGCGCAAATTCGGACAGCCAGTCTATGTGCGCCATGAAATCGTTCACAATAAACGGGTGGTGGAAGATCTGAAAGCGCGCGGGGCCCGCTTTGTCGAGGAAGTGGATGATATTCCCGAAAACGCGGTGGCGATTTTCAGCGCCCATGGCGTGTCGCGTGCGGTTGAGGTGGATGCGATCGCCCGATCCCTGCGCGTGATCGACGCCACCTGTCCGCTGGTGACCAAGGTTCACAAGGAAGGTCAGCGTTACGCCGTCCGCCACTATGATGTGGTGTTGATCGGCCATCCCGGCCATCCGGAGGTGGAAGGGACCATGGGCCAGATCGACGGTCCGGTTCATCTGGTGTCGTCGGTCAAAGATGTGGCGACATTGGCACCACGCGATCCCAATTGCTTGGCTTATGTCACCCAAACCACGCTTAGTGTCGATGACACCCGCGACATCATTGGCGCGCTCAAAGCCCGTTTTCCCAGTATTGTCGGTCCCGACGTTAAGGACATTTGCTACGCCACCCAGAATCGCCAGACAGCGGTGCGGACTCTGGCTGATCAGGTCGATTTGATTTTGGTGGTGGGCGCGCACAACAGTTCGAATTCCAATCGGCTGCGCGAAATTGGCCAGACCCTAAATAAGCCCAGCCACCTGATTGAAGATGCGGATGCTTTGCAGTTGGACTGGCTGGATGGCGTGGCCACGGTTGGGATTTCGGCCGGAGCCTCGGCCCCGGAGGAACTGGTCCAGGAAGTGGTGGCCAAGCTGGCGGAATGGCGGCAGATCCAGGTCGAGCGTATGGCCGGAATTGAGGAAGACATTCACTTTAAACTGCCGGCTGAATTGGCCGGGCCGGGCGAGTAGGGATACTTTGGCCATCGGCGACCAGGGCTTTGCCCTGGACCCCCAGGAGCCTGAAGGCCCCTGGACCCACTAACTTGGGGATAACAACGTGGGCGTTCCTTTGCGACAGCAGGCCGCAATCGGCCTTTACATCCTGAAGCAGCGGCTGAAGGGCAACAAACGCTACCCGCTGGTGCTGATGCTGGAACCGCTGTTCCGCTGCAATCTGGCTTGTGCCGGCTGCGGCAAGATCGATTACCCGGACTCCATCCTTAACCGCCGGTTGTCGGTGGAGGAATGCGTCGCGGCGGCCGAGGAGTGCGGCGCGCCGGTGGTGTCGATTCCAGGTGGCGAGCCGCTGCTGCACAGGGAAATTGGTCAGATCGTCGCCGCTTTGGTCGAGCGGCGTAAATATGTTTATCTCTGCACCAACGCTTTGCTACTGGAAAAGAAGCTGGAGCTGTTTACGCCCAGTCCTTACCTGTCGTTTTCGGTTCATCTTGATGGCTTGCGCGAGCACCACGACCGTTCGGTCTGCCAGGAAGGCGTGTTCGACCGCGCCGTGGCCGGAATCAAGGCGGCACTGGCCAAGGGCTTCCGGGTCAATTGTGCCGCCACGTTCTATGATGGCGTGCCGGCGGCCGACATCGCCGCGTTCCTGGATTTTGTCCGTGATCTGGGTGTGGAGGGGGTGACGATTGCCCCGGGCTATGCCTACGAGCGGGCCCCGGAACAGCAAATCTTTCTCAATCGGCGCAAGACCAAGGAGTTGTTCCGCGAGGTGTTTCGCATCGGCCGTGGCCGTAACTGGCGCATCACCCACTCCAGCTTGTACCTGGATTTCCTGGCCGGGAATCAAGATTACCACTGCACGCCGTGGGGTAATCCCACCCGTAACGTGTTTGGCTGGCAGAAGCCGTGCTACCTGATCAATGAAGGCTATGCCGCAACCTTCGCCGAGTTGATCGATGGCACCGACTGGGACAGCTACGGCACCGGCCGCTATGAAAAATGCGCCAACTGCATGGCCCATTGCGGTTATGAGCCGACCGCTGCCGACGATGCCGCAGGGCATCCACTGAAGACGCTGCTGGTCGCGTTGCGGGGACCGCGCACCGAGGGCGACATGGTTCCGGAAATTCCGCTCGACCGTCAGCGGCCGGCGGAGTTCGTGTTCGATCAGGTGGTGGCGGAGGCCTTGCCGGAGAAGCGCTAACCTGACGGTATTCCATGGAACTTGATCTTTCCTTGAAAAGATCGCCAGTTTCGTCCCAAATGATCGGCGGTACAGAACAGGCGATCAGCGTGGCCATACCAGAACCTGACTCCGAACCAAACCGCAGTCTAACGCTGAAGTCCCTGATCGCGTTGGTCGTGCTGGCGTTGGTTCTGGCGGCTTTGCCGGCGTTGATGCGCGAGGACGGCCCCGCCGCAGTCCCCAAGGAATCGTCGGTACCGTTCCAGATGAAGGGGGCGCCAACCCTGACCGTGGTGTGGAAGGATGGCGAGGGCAGCTTGCGCGCCACCTTGGTTGAGCAACAGCGCTGGTCGTCCTTCGTTGCCCAAATGACGGTCGAACG
>CAUYTZ010000294.1:0-3858 GCA_963575695.1 uncultured Gammaproteobacteria bacterium
ATGCTTCGCGATCGTCGTCAATCTGGGAAAAATGCTTCAGAAGCAAGGCCAATCGTGCACGGGGCATCTCTTCGTCAGTCAGCAGGGCGTTGGTCTCGGTCATGGTTGGTCTCCAGTGCGAATCAGCACCGAGAACGAATCATGTCCCGCTTGTCAAGGCAATTCATTTCGTTAACCTGAGTTCCTTGCCGTGCTCCAATCCACAATCCCCGTTGACATCCGCCGCCGGGCGGCGCATCCTCCGCTGTGGGGCTGAAAGGCCCCCGTCACGAACCGAGCCTGAAATCTCGCGAGTGACGGAAACACTAACGTGGCGGTTACCGCCGTACCCGAAAGACGGTCGAGGGTTCCCTCATGTCTTCCAGGGTCCGCATGGGTATGTCCAGGGCGCTTCACCGCGCCTAAAGCCATGCGGGCACGTCCACGTTCGTGTTTTCAGACCCTGGAGGGCCTGCGAGCCTGAAAACTCGTGCGCCTTCCGTCTTGAAACGTGGAGGCACACCATGTCCGATCTGGACGGGAACGGGGGCGCATGCGCGCTCACCATCGACGACATCGAAATCATCGATAACGGCGAGCCGCGGGTTCACGATCTGCGTCTGGCCAAGGTGCTCGGCTTCAAACAGCCCCGCGACATCCGCAAGCTGATCGAGCGTCACCTGAAGACCCTGGAGCGGCTCGGGGGAGTTTGCGCCACGGTGGCGCAAACCTCGGCCAAGGGCGGACGGCCGGCTCAAGAATACTGGCTGACCAAGAGGCAGGCGGCGTTCCTGACCACAAGTCGGAAACCGAACTGGCGATCGAGATCACGATCCAGGTGATTGAGGTGTTCGACGCCGCGACCAGCGGCCACGCGTTGCCTCCGCCCGCACCCGCCGCCGCCCTGCCGCCACTGCCGGTCGAACAGCCGCCGTTCTGCCAGGGCTGCGCGGCGGTCAAGCTCTGGCGCGATGGGGTTGCTTACCATCCCCTGGCCGATGGCCCCCTGACCAGGGGGGAACTCGCCGTGTTTCCAGCCATACGCTTGATTGTCAACCTGGAGGTTAACGCCAGGGTTAAGCGGGAACTGGAGCAGGGCGCGGAAAAAGCCTGCACCGAAATCAGAAAGGCGCTTGGCCTGCCCGAACCCAAAACCACCAAGCGGGGCGGGAGGACGACGCGATGACGCCTTTCCCTTCATGCGGCCTCCCTCTCGCGCGGGGTGATGTCGGCGATGTCCGGCGCGGCTTGATCCGCCAGCGCCAGATCATAGAGCGCTTGCAGGTTGGTCCAGAATTCCGGGCCGGTGTTGAAATAGCGGCCAAGACGCAGGGCGGTGTCGGCGGTGACCGGCGTTTCCTCCCGCGCCAGGCGCTCGATGCGGGTGCGCGGCACCCGGCACGCCTTGGCGAGCGCATAGGGGGTCAGGTCAAGCGGAATCAGGAACTCTTCGCGCAAGATTTCGCCAGGATGAACCGGGGGATTGGGGCCAAGCATCGGGCGTTTTCCTTTCGCTCAGTGGTAATCGACGATTTCGACATCTTCGGCGTGAGCGTCGCGCCAGACGAAACAGATCCGCCATTGATCATTGATGCGGATGCTGTGCTGTCCGGCGCGATCCCCTTTCAGGGCTTCCAAGCGATTGGCCGGCGGCTGGCGCAAGGCCCGCAAGTCGATAGCGGCGGCCAGCATCGCCAGCTTGCGTTGCGCGGGACGGATCAGATCGGAGGGGAACCCCTTCGGCGCCTTGCCGTTCCACACCGCTTCGGTGGTTTTGCCCTTAAAGGATCGGATCATCGCCGCCGCCCCGCATCTGATGGGGGATTAGTATCATTGCGCGATACGTACGTCAACGAAAAAGTATCGCGTTATGATACGAAAATCTTGGCTGGGGGCGTGTCGCCATGACCCTCTCCCCCGCCTTTCTCGACGAACTGCGCGCCCGGCTGTCGCTGTCGGAGGTGGCCGGGCGGCGCATCGCCCTGGTCCGGGCTGGACGTGAGTTCAAAGCCTGCTGTCCGTTCCACAATGAGAAAACCCCCAGCTTCACGCTCAACGACGCCAAAGGCTTCTTTCACTGCTTCGGCTGCGGCGCGCACGGCGACGTGATCGGCTTCGTCATGCGCCACGATAATCTGTCGTTCCCGGAAGCGGTGGAAGCCTTGGCCGGGCAGGCGGGATTGCAAGTTCCGACCACCTCGCCCGAGGATCGCGAACGTTTCGAACGGGAGAAAAGGCTTTACGGTCTGGTGGACAACGCCGCGGCGTGGTTCGAGGTACAGTTGCGCTTGCCGGCCGGCGGCACCGCGCTCGACTACCTGCACCGCCGTGGCCTGGATGATGACGCCATCGCCCGCCACCGGCTGGGCTATGCCCCGGGGTTCGGCGGCGTCCTGGTCCGTCATCTGGTCAAGGATGGATTTTCGGAAGCGGACATGATCGCGGCGGGCCTCGCCCGCCAGCCCGACGACGGCCGCGCCGCCTACAGTTTCTTCCGCGACCGGATCATGTTCCCGGTTGCGGATCGGCGCGGTCGGGTGGTGGCGTTCGGCGCGCGCCTGATCGCGGGCGATGGCTCCAAGTACATCAACAGCCCGGACACGCCGCTGTTTCACAAGGGCCGGACGCTCTATGGCCTGTCCCGCGCGCGCCAGACCGTGGCCGACGGCGCTGTCGCCATCGTCGCCGAAGGCTATCTGGACGTGATCACCCTGGTTGAGGCCGGGTTCACCGGCGCGGTGGCCCCGCTGGGCACGACGTTGACCGAGGACCAGGTTTTGGCGCTGTGGCGGTTGCACCCCGGGCCGGAAAAATGCCCGGTGCTGTGCTTCGATGGCGACGCCGCCGGCCGCCGCGCCGCCGAACGGGCGGTGGAGCGGGTGCTGCCCCATCTGGCCCCGGACCAGAGCGTCAAGGTCGCGTTCCTGCCCGAAGGGCAAGACCCGGACAGCCTGATCCGTAGCGGTGGTGCGACGGCGATGCAGGCGGTGCTGGACCAGGCTTTGCCGTTGTCCGAAGTGGTCTGGCGGCTGGCGATAACCGGCCGCAGCTTCACCACCCCCGAGGCTCGCGCCGGGCTGAAGGCGGCGCTGGAGCAACAGGTGGCGCGCATCGGTGACGCCGTTGTTCAGGAACTTTACCGGGAGGATTTCAACCGACGCTTTGATGCGGCGCTCGGCCCGGCGTTGCCCGGCGTTGCCCGGCGCCGCTCCCGTCCCGGTGGCTCAGCCGTCAAACCCGTCATCGGGCGGCTTTGCCCGCGCGCCGCGCGCCGATGGCAAATGGCCGGTGGCGTGGCGTTGTTCCGATCAGGCCCGCCAACACCTGGAAGACGCCTGCCGGGCGGTGCATGAGGCCGGGTCCGCCGCCGCCGCGACGGGGTCGCTACGGCTGGGTATCGCCCGGTTGGCACCGTTGGTGGCGGCGTTCGATCTGTCCCCGGATCATATCGAGCACTGTTTGATGGCGGTGTCGGGTCCGGCCGGCGTCGCCCCGCGCGTCTTGACCGCGGCGCTCAAAGGCTTGGACGGGTCGGCACCGCTGGCCCCGGCGGAACCGGCGGCTCCCGTCGTCGTCAACGAAACCCGGCCGGGAAAGGCTGGATTGGGGGCGAAGCGCCACGGTAAGCGTCCGTCTCCGCCCTATCTGGATTTGTGGGAAAAGGCGGGGCCGGTGGAAGGCTCGCCGTGCGCGGTCTGGCTGGCTGGGTTGGGGGTGACGGCGGCTCCGCCTTGCCTGCGGGCGATCCGCTCGCCCTGGCTGGACGCCGAAGGCGTCCCCCACAGCGAGGATGAACGGCTCGGTTTGCTGGCGGCGGTCAAAATCGGCGATCTGATGGTCGGTGCGTTGGCGACGTGGCTGCGGGAGGATGGCTCCGGG
>CAUYTZ010000295.1:0-7275 GCA_963575695.1 uncultured Gammaproteobacteria bacterium
ATTTTTAGTCTTGCAAACGGGATGCGTGCGGGATACAATATGCCCATGTTCAACCAACGAGGAAGGGGGCACAACATGAAAACCAAGCAAGGCAACCAGACCGGTATGTGGGAGTGCGTTTTTTTATTTTGGGCCACGTGCGCAGGAGTTCAAGCAGTCTTTTGATTCCGATTGCATGGTTTTCTTTGCACCGCCTGCACCTTCGCCAGGAGAACTGATGCCGCGTGTCTGGCTGCCTTGCTTGATTTTCATGGTGCGCCCCCTTCCTCGTTGGTTGAACATGGGCATATTGTATCCCGCACGCATCCCGTTTGCAAGCTAAAAATACACGAGGGGAACGGTGTGTGTTTTTTTTGGCCCGGGGTGGTTTGGAAAAAAACAAACAAAAACACCCGCCAGATAACGCCGGCGCAAAAACAGATACAAAAGCATAAAGAACCGCTTAGTCAGATCCAAAGGTTCAAGAAGAGTTTAAAAAAAATTTTGCCGCAGAGATAAAAAAAGTGCTCCCAGAAAATGTCATGCTAAACCAAGTTGATACTTGGTTTCAGGATGAGGCGCGGGTCGGACAACAAGGTACAGTTAGCCGTATATGGGCTATCAAAGGCACTCGTCCCCGAGTGGCAAAGCAGCAACAATTCATCTCTGCCTACATTTTCGGTGCTTTTTGTCCCGCACGAGATGAAGGTGTGGGGTTGGTCATGCCCAACGTTAACACTGAATCCATGCAACTCCACCTGGGAGCAATTTCTGATCGAGTACCGGAAGGTCGACATGCTGTGGTGGTTTTAGACCAAGCTGCTTGGCATACCACAGACAAACTAAATGTTCCTAAAAATGTTTCGTTACTTCATTTGCCCCCTTATTCTCCTGAGCTGAATCCTGCTGAACGAGTATGGGAAGATATGCGTAAAAATGATTTTCATAATAGATGCTACGAAGGATTTGACCATATTGTAGATGCATGTTGCACAGCATGGAACTCTATGGCAGGGAAGGTGGGGCACATCAAGTCACTATGTTCCTGGGCTTGGGCCTCCCATTTAAGCCGGGACAAACAGGGTAACAGGCACCCAGAGGATCGCGGCTCATTTTCCGTTCATGTGGGGGAGACAATTTGACTGACGTTCGGTAATGTTTGTTGGAATCTGGTTTGCGTGTCTTGCAAGGAGAGTCCAATGAGCGTTCGCGACAAAACACTAAAGATTTTTATTGCACTAAAAAAAGGTTTCAGCTCTCTCAGAGCTATATCCATCTACATTGGAACTTCCAAAAGCAGTGTAGACAGATCTCTGAAGGCAGTAGAAAGAAGAAATTGCTACCCAGAATCGTGGCTATGGGAGACAGATGAAGGGCAGAAATGGCTTCATAGGCTTGTCATTGCCGTTCTGTATTTTTTTGGAATTAAATGCGGTGTTGGCGTGGAGCAGTTGAGCTTGTTTTTTGATCTGGTTCGTTTGGACAGACATTTCGGGGCATCCCCAACATCAATCCAAACCATGATCAGAAGAATGGAGTGCCTGTTTGTCACATACCAACAAGATAATGAAGAACAACAACGAAAGACAGGTACACCACGGGATGTAATAGTTGGAGGAGACGAAACATTTTTTCATAAATTAATGGTGTTAGTGCTAATGGATTTGCCATCAGGATATTTACTGATGGAGGAAATGGCAGAAAATAGGAGTTATGAAACATGGAAAGAAAAAGCGCAGAAATGTTTAGAAAGGATGAATCTCCGTGTTATCCATTCAGTAACTGATCGTGCCAAAGCATTGGTAAAACTTGCTTTGGATGGATTCGGATGTCAATCTGGAGCTGATCTGTTCCACGCTGAGTATGAGATCACTAAGTGGCTGGGTTCTGCATTTAGCCGAAAATTAGGCGCGATCATTAAAAATGTAGAAAAATCAACAGAGTGTCTGGTCGCACTCCAGAGAAAAAATAATGTATTGCCAGGAGAGGTTAATGAGAAAGAGAAGGAAATAAAACAGCATAAATCTGTATTAGAAGCGGTTGTCTCTGGGAAGGATGCTTACCAAGGCATTTTGCAAAAAATATCCACAATTGTCCATCCATTTAACCTGGATAAGAATGTTCAGCAAACTTCTGAACAGGTGGAAAACTTGTTGAACGATCAAGTGCAGGAACTTCAAAAGATCGCAGAAAATAATGAGATTTCAGATTCTCATGGATCTTTAGTAAAATTGATGCGCCAGATAAAAGATATATCAGGTGTTGTCAGTGCATGGTGGGGATGGGCAAATGGGAGCCTTGCAACGTTTGTACTTGAGCCTTGGATGATTGATTGGTTGCTTTTTACGTTGCTTCCAGTCGTTTACTGGTACAAACAGATGAAAAGAACCAAAAACAAGAAACTAAAAGCAGCCTATAGAAAGGCTTGGGAACAGGCCCTTGCCGCGTATCATGCTGACACGTTAACAAAAAAGATTTTACCTAAAGATGTAAGACGATGGCTGGCATGGGCAGATTGGATGGTGGACAAGTTCCAGCGTACTTCATCAGCGGTAGAAGGAAGGAATGGTTGTTTATCTCAGATGTACCATAACGGGAGGGGACTGACTATCCAGCGTCTCAAAGCATTGACCGTCATACATAACTTTGATTGTAGACGTAGCGATGGGACGACTGCCGCAGAACGGCTTTTTGGGACGCAGTTTCCTGATCTGATTTCGATGGGCAATATGGCCGACATCGACTTCGGCGATATCATCGACTATCTGGCCAGTGATGGCAATGTGCGCGCGATTTTGCTTTATATCGAAGCGATTACGGACACACGCAAGTTCATGTCCGCAGCGCGTGCGGCGGCACGGCAAAAGCCGGTGATCGTGATCAAGGCCGGGCGCAGCGCAGAGGCGGCCAAGGCGGCCTCATCGCACACCGGCGCGCTGGCCGGGGCCGATGCGGTCTATGACGCCGCGTTCCGCCGTGCCGGTATTCTGCGCGTGTACGAATTGGGCGAATTGTTCGACGCGGTTGAAACCCTGGCCATGGGCGTCAACCTGGGCGCATGGCAGAGCCACACCGGCCGGTTGGCGATCATCACCAACGGCGGCGGCATGGGCGTGCTGGCCACCGACAGCCTGAACCTAGCCGGCGGTCGCTTGTCCAAACTGCAACCGGAAACCATCGAGGCCCTGAACAAGGTGCTGCCCTCGGTGTGGTCACACGGCAATCCGATTGACATCATCGGCGACGCTTCAGCCAAGCGCTATACCGATGCGCTTGAGATCGTGCTTAAAGATCCAGGACACGATGCCGTGGTGGTGCTCAACTGCCCGACCGCGGTCGGCGACAGCTATTGGGCGGCACAAGCGGTGATCGATGTCATGGCCAAGCAGCCCGGACCGCGCAAACCCGTGGTGCTGACCAGTTGGGTTGGTGAGGGCACGGCGGTGGACTCGCGGCGCCTGTTCTCCGCACACCGTATCCCGACCTACGAAACACCCGATCAGGCGGTACGGGCGTTCATGCACTTGGTCAAATATCGCCACAACCAAGAATTGCTGATGGAGACCCCGGCTTCAGTTCCGGAACACTTCACCCCCAACGATACCCTGGCCCGTCGCATCATCAACCATGTCCTGGACGAAGGCCGGGAATGGCTGACCGAAATTGAGGCCAAGAACGTTCTGGCTGCCTATGAGGTGCCGGTGGTCAAAACCCGACGCGCGGCTGACCCGGAAGCGGCGGCCAAGGCGGCGGCCGAAATCGGCGGCATGGTCGCGATCAAGATTCTATCCCCGGACATCACCCACAAGTCGGATATCGGCGGCGTGGCTCTGGGCTTGAACGGGCCGGATCAGGTTCGCCAAGCCGCGAATCGAATGCTGGAAACGATTCGCAAGGTTCGGCCGGATGCCAAGCTGGAAGGGTTCTCGGTCCAGCAAATGGTCAGTCGCGGTGAGGCTCACGAACTCATTCTGGGCATGGTTGAAGATACGCTGTTCGGGCCGGTGCTGCTGTTCGGTCAGGGTGGAACCAGCGTAGAAGTGGTGGCGGATAAGGCGCTGGCGCTGCCGCCATTGAACATGGCTCTGGCCAAGGAAACCATGTCACAGACCCGGGTCTGGCGTCTGATGCAAGGCTATCGCGGCCAGAAGGCGGCGGCAATCGACGCCGTGGCCATGTGTATGATCAAGATTTCACAATTGATCATCGATTTTCCGGAAATCTCGGAACTGGATATCAACCCGCTGATCGCCGATGCCGATCGCGTGCTCGGGCTGGATGCGCGAATCAAGGTGCGCAAGGCCGCTGATCCCGATGGCCACAAGCGCTTGGCGATTCGCCCCTATCCCAAGCAGTTGGAAGAAATCGTCCGGCTGAAGGATGGGCGCTGGTTCCTGTTGCGACCGATCCGGCCGGAAGACGAGCCGCTGGTCCACGCCATGTTTGAGCACATGACGCCGGAAGATATTCGTCTGCGTTTCTTCGCGCCGATGAAGCAGTTGTCGCATCAGGCCGCGGCACGACTGACCCAGATCGACTATGACCGCGAAATGGGCTTGGTCGCGGTCGCTCCTGGCATTAGCGGCATGGGTGAGGAAATGTTCGGCGTGGTCCGCGTCGCCGCTGATCCGAACAATCACAAGGCCGAATATGCGGTAATGGTCCGCAGCGACATCAAGGGCCACGGTCTCGGTTATCTGCTGATGAACAAAATCATTAGCTACGCCCGCTCTCGCGGTATCTGCGAAATCTTCGGGGAGGTGCTGCGTGAAAACACAACCATGCTTCAGGTTTGCGATGAACTGGGCTTTGTCCGTCAGGACAACCCCGATGACCCCAGCGTGCTCGAAGTAAGCATGAAGCTGTAATACCGTCGGTCTATTGCTATACCAAATAAAGCGGAACCAGGGCAAAGCCCTGGTTCCGAAGGCGGGTGCGTTAGTCATTAAGCCGACAGTCTTAGCCGCGACCACGATAGGACGGAACCTCCTGCCCCGGTAGCCACAGCCCTTCAGGCGATGGGCCGGACTGAAAAAAGACATCGATCGGCATGCCGCCGCGCGGATACCAATAGCCGCCGATACGCAACCAGCGCGGCTCCAGGTTCTCAATCAACCGCTTGGCGATATCCAACGTGCAGGCTTCGTGAAACGAGCCGTGGTTGCGGAACGCACCCAGGTATAGTTTCAGCGACTTGCTTTCCACCAACCACACTTCCGGCGCATAATCGATGACCAGATGGGCGAAATCGGGCTGGCCGGTCAACGGACACAACGAGGTGAATTCCGGACAGGTGAAGCGGACCAGATACAGCATACCTGGATGGGGATTGGGCACTCGCTCGAGGATCGCCTGATCCGGACTGGCCGGCAACGCGGCCCGCCCACCCAGCAAGGTTAGGCTGGAGGTATCGGTTGCAGTCATATCATGTTCCCCGTAAACCGCCCCATAAACCACATCAAGCAACCGTTTGACAACCAGATGTTTTTCCATAACCTGGAACCCATAACCTGAAACCCATAACCTGAAACAAGGAATGAAGCGATGCGCAAGGGATTTGTAGCCGGCGCGGTGCTGGCGATGATGCTGGGAATATCGGTACCCAGGGCCCAGGCTGGCGGCAAGATTGATGACAACACCATCGATTTTTCCAAGCTGACCTGTGAAGAACTGGTGGCGGAAATCGCCGATGACATCAAAAAGGGCAAGTCGGCCGAGGAAGCGTCGATGATGAACGTGTTGATGGCGGCGATGTGGATCGACGGCTATCTCAGCCACGAAACCGGCGACACCAAGACCTCGGTGCAGTGGGTGCAGGAAGTGGTGATTGCGATCGACAACGGCTGCCAGAGTTCACCCAAAAAACCTGTACTCCAAATCGTCAAGGCGGCGATGAAACACTGACCGCTCTTCCCACACCGAAATGCGAAAAATTAGTCTTCCGGAACGATTCCCCTGTGCGGGGGCCGGGCCGGGCAGGCTATAACATCGCCAACAGCCGGGTGCTATGCGACAGCGATTCGGTTTGGTGCCTTTGCTTGGGGAACCGTGCCGCCTTGTGGGTGGGACGGGTTGGATAGTGTTGGTGGAAAGCGGGAGGAAGGATGCCTTTGCCCTTGATGCCGAAGGCGACCGCCGTTTGGCTGGTCGAAAACACCGCTTTGACGTTTGAGCAGGTCGCGGACTTTTGCGGCATGCACGCGCTTGAAGTACAGGCGATCGCGGACGGTGAGGTTGCGACTGGCATGGCTGGTCTCGATCCGGTGGCCAACGGGCAGTTGGCGCAAACCGAAATCGGCCGCTGCGTCAAAGACCCCAGGGCGCGGTTGCGCTTGTCGGTTCAGGATTTGCCTCAACCCGTGTCGCGCTCTAAGGGGCCGCGCTACACGCCGGTAACCAAACGTGGCGACAAGCCGGATGCGATCGCTTGGTTGCTCAAGCAACATCCAGAACTGTCTGAAGCCCAGGTTTGCCGACTCATTGGAACCACCAAACCGACCATAGCCGCTGTGCGTGATCGCACCCATTGGAATGCGACCAACATCAAGCAGCGCAGCCCGGTGCTGGCCGGGCTGTGCACGCAGCGGGAATTGGACGAAGTGCTGACACAGGCACGGCGCTCGGCACCGCCGTCGTCGCTGCTGACGGGCGAGGCCGCTGGGGACGGCGGCGGTTATGCCGCGACCGAGGGCGAGGACCACGCCGACCGCGCTCGTGGCGGCGAAGCTCATCACGATTACGGCCGCGACGATTAAGCAATCCTAAAAGTTCCAACCTAAAACAAAAGCGGCGCGGCCGGTTAAGGCCACGCCGCTTTTGCTATCTTGGGCCGCGCCCAACGCCTTAGCTTGGGCATCTTGGGCCGCTCAATGCCTCAGTGAGAGGCCGAAAGCCGCGTAATTTCGTCTTTAAGCTTCAGCTTTTCCCGCTTCAAGCGGCTAACGGCATCGGGATCGGGCATCGGCCTGGTGGTTTCGGCCTGGAGTTCGGTTTCGAGTGTTTGGTGCTTCATCCGCAAGGATTGGATTCGATCCTCGAACGACATTGATTTCTCTCCATCAGGAAAGTTTGGCCCTGCGGCCGTGGCTGGGCCCGATAATGGACGTGTGAATGAGTCTGAAGTGAGTCAAGGGTGAGTCAAGGGGCTGAACTGAAACAGTACGAGTATTGTAGACGTTCGGGATGCGGCGCGCCATATTCTCGGCCATGATCCAATCTCCCCGCCTCATCGTCGGTATCAGCGGCGCCTCCGGCGTCGTCTACGGCATCCGCCTGCTTGAAACCCTGCGGGCGCTG
>CAUYTZ010000296.1:0-3365 GCA_963575695.1 uncultured Gammaproteobacteria bacterium
GAAGCCAGGGATGCGTTTCTACATGACCTCCGATGGCCTGACCGATCAAGTCGGCAGCGAGGTCCGCCGTGGCTTCAGCAAAGCCCGCTTCATGGAATTGATCGCCAGCATTGGGACACAGTCCATGGCCGAGCAATACATCGCCATCTGGCAAGCCCTGCTCGACC
Source organism: uncultured Gammaproteobacteria bacterium (assembly GCA_963575695.1). Lineage (GTDB taxonomy): Bacteria > Pseudomonadota > Alphaproteobacteria > Azospirillales > Azospirillaceae > CAUYTZ01. The sequence goes on from CAUYTZ010000296.1 coordinate 168, forward strand.
ACCAGGGCACGGAATCGCGTCGCGACGATGTTTCGGTGGTTGGATTTCAACTCGGGATGGCGGTCAGCCCCCCCCCTGGTGCGTGTTATGGGCTAGATGGATGAGTTTTTGATGTTTTTAATACTGCGCAAATGGTAGTCAGTTTCGTTAATTCGAGATTACGAAGCTCGTGTTCCGTCGTGGTCCGCAGTTGAGGAGAGCCGAGAATGCACGCCAAAGACATGATGCAATTTCGCGAAAAACTAACGAGCGAAGGGGTTCTATTCGGCTACTGTGGCTATATAACTGAAGAAGTATTGGCCAGCATCGGCGATGCCGTCCGCGACAAGTTGGCCCTGGAAAACACCGAACAACAGGTTGCCCGCGGCCTATTTTCGATCTTTGTTGAGCAGGTTCAGAATGTCATCCGCTATTCGGTAGAAAAGCAGGAAGGGGCGCTGGACGAACGGACGGTCGATCTGCGCCATGGTGTGCTGGCGGTCGGCAAGAAAGATGGCGGCTATTACGTCTCATGTGGCAACGCAATTTCCAATGGCGACGTATCCCGATTGCGTGACGGTTTGGCTCACATTAAATCTCTTGACCGGAAGGAACTGAAGGCGCTGCATAAGGAAGTTCTTAAGGGTAAAACCCCTGAAGGCAGCAAAGGGGCGGGGGTTGGTTTCATCGATATTGCCCGTCTCGCCACGCGCGGCTTTGAATTCGATTTCCTGGAAATGAACGAAGAACACTCGTACTTTGTTCTCAAGGCTTATCTCTGACCCCCCGTATTTTAAATCCATACCTTGGAGACCCCATCATGGATGCCATTAAACTTGAACCGACCAAACGCACCCCCGGTATTGATTTCAATTTTTCTGCTAATACTTTCGTCATTCATGGCGAATCCTATCCCGAGGATGTGAATAAATTCTTTGGACCACTGATCGGCAAGCTGGAAGAACACCTTGCCGCCGAAAGCGGTGCCGAGATCAAAGTTAACTTTGATCTGATCTACTTCAACAGCACCACGGCCAAGATTCTGATGGGCTTGTTCGAAACTCTGGATGAAGCGGCCGGAGCCGGCAACAGCGTCACAATTGCGTGGAGCTATGCTGCGGACGATTCCAATATGGAAGAGCTGGGTCAGGAATTTGGCGAGGATCTTGTAAACGCTAAGTTTGAAATGGTCCCCAAGAGTTGACATAACTTCCAGGTAAATTATTTTTCGAAAAAGGCATCGAGGTGCCGAAGTCCTGACTGCGGGGTCAGATTTCACAGGAAGGCATGAGCCGAGGAGCGGTGACGATGGCCAAGGAATTCGATGCTTATCGAAGCGAGGCTGCAACCCTGGAGCGTGCCGAAACTCTGCTGGCGGTGCCTGCGGTGGCCTTCGACCGGGGTGAATACGAAGCTTTGGTCAAGGCCTATCGCAAACTACTGAAGTCGTCACAGCGGCTGACCCGGCTTAGTGACCGCAATGAAGAGCGGATCAAAGAGGCTAATGGGCGGATTGAACAGCAACAATCTGAACTGGAACTTGCGCACCGCAAGTTGTCGCAGCATGCCGACGTGCTTGAAGAACGGGTCAAGGACCGGACTAAAGAATTGGTCTCGACCCAAGAGCGGCTGCAAAAGCTGGTTGAACTTGGTATCGCCCTGTCGCGTGAACGCCATCACGGCCATTTCATCGAAATGATTCTGGATGGGGCCAAGGCGCTCACGAACGCCGACGGCGGTATCTTGTTGTTGCGCACCGACGATGACCGCATGGCCTATGAGCTGCTGTCGGTCGATTCCCTTGACCTTCGCTTGGGCGGCAGTTCCGGCCGGGCCGTCCCTTATCCGCCGGTAGCGCTGCGTGATGCCGTCTCTGGACGGCCCAACTACTTCGATCTGGTCGCACACGCCGTGCTGACTGAGCGGTTGGTCAGCGTCGCCAATGTCGCCGAGTCTAAGGAGTTTGAGTTCGCGGATACCAAGAGCTTTGACCAGGAACACGGCTATCGCTCACAGTCGCTGCTGGCGGTGCCGTTGCAGCCACGACAGGGCCAAGTGATCGGGGTGTTGCTGCTGGTTAATGCCCGCAATCGTGCCGGCGGTCGAATCATCGCCTTCACTCCGGCCATGGCTGAGTTCGTCGAGGCGCTGTCGTCGCAGGCGGCGGCGGCGCTCGACAACCAAAACTTGATGAAAGCGCAGACCCGCCTGTTCGACAGCGTGATCAAGGTGATCGCGGGCGCGATCGACGCCAAGTCGCCCTACACCGGCGGTCACTGTGAGCGGGTGCCGGAACTGGCGACCATGCTCGCCCGTGCCGCCTGCAACGCCGAGGATGGTCCGTTCGCCGACTTCAGTATGGATGAAGATGAATGGCGGGAATTCTACCTCGCTGGTTGGCTCCATGACTGTGGTAAGGTGACTACGCCCGAATATGTGGTCGATAAGGCGACCAAACTGGAGACGATCTATAATCGCGTTCACGAGATCCGCACTCGCTTCGAAGTCAAGCTGCGCGATTACAAAAACGAATACCTTCAGGCCCGGCTCGACGGTGTGGTCCCCGCCGAGACGCTTAAGGAGCAATTGGACCAGAAAATCGCTACACTTAAGGACGACTTCATTTTCGTTGCCTCGTGCAACGTTGGCGAAGAGTTCATGGATAAGGGCAAGGTCGAACGCCTGGATCAAATCGCGCAAATTCCATGGCAGCGTCATTTCGACGACCGTCTCGGTCTATCCGAAGCTGAACGTCTCTTGATCGACGAAATCGCGCCGCGACTTCTGCCCGCAGACGAGACGCTGTTGGCCAATAAGCCCGAACACATCATTCCACGGATTGGCCAGTCGGCGACACCCTATGATCCGGCTAGCTATGGATTTAACATCAAGGTGCCACAGTATCTTTATAACCGTGGTGAACTCTATAACCTGAAGATCGCCCGTGGTACGCTGACCGAGGAAGAACGGTTCAAGATTAATGAGCACATTATCTACACCATTATTATGCTCGAACAGTTGCCGTTCCCAAGGACCATGGCGCGGGTCGCCGAATTTGCCGGTGGCCACCACGAAACCATGATCGGCACCGGCTATCCCCGCAAACTTAAACGGGATGACATGGCGGTACAGGCTCGAATTCTGGCCATCGCCGACATTTTCGAAGCGCTGACCGCCTCCGACCGCCCGTACAAGAAAGCCAAGACCCTGAGCGAGGCG
>CAUYTZ010000297.1:0-2193 GCA_963575695.1 uncultured Gammaproteobacteria bacterium
ACCCGGGCCAACGGCAAGAACTTTACCTTCTTGCGGCTTTTCCTTGGCGGTATCGGGAATGATGATCCCGCCCTTTGACTTCTGTTCGGCTTCCAGGCGCTGAACCACTACGCGGTCATGCAACGGACGGAACTTCATTGACAACTCTCCCTGAAATACTTGAATTCCATGAACCCGGCCTAGCTGTTAGCACTCTCGGCCTGTGAGTGCCAGAACTTAGGCGCGGCGGTTGCTGGAATCAAGAGCTACCGCGCTTTTTTCGTACTCACGCTGTGGCCATCTTCCGAGCTGTGCCTGGCTTGGGGCAGGTTTGCGCTGTCAGTCGTGGTTTTGCTTTCCCTTAGCCCCTAAAGCTGGTATTTGTGGTGATGTTGGAATCATGATTCGGTCTCCCTTTAACTGCCATTTTTCGTTGTGGCCCGCTGACACTGTATCGCTTGGGAAAACCGGATAATGCTGGTTCGGTGGGCTGATCTTGCTACCCCGGAAACGGAGTTGGCAGCGCTACGGGAGATTTTTTTTCAGTCGTCGAGTCGGACCGTGTTCGCCTCGGAGCGAGAGCGGGAAGCTTTTCTGGAGAAATGGACCGCATACTACATCGATCACTGTCCGGCGGATTTGTGGTTGTGGCGTGAGAAGGGGGGGGAGGTTTCAGGCTATCTGACCGGGTGCCACGACAGTGCCGGTGCCCGACAGCAGTTTGAAGCCATCGCCAGTTATGGGGTGTTTGCAGACAAGTTCAGCGATTTTCCGGCGCATTTTCACGTCAACTGCCGAAACGGGCACCGCAATTGCGGGGTCGGCGCTAGGCTAGTTGATGTCTTTGCTGGGGAATGCCTTGTCGCAGGTTTGCCCGGGGTCCATATCGTAACCGCGCCGTCGGCGCGCAATGTTGGGTTCTACCATCGGCAGGGTTTTGACTGCTGTGAGCAACGTTCGTGGAACGGGGTGCCGCTGTTGTTCATGGGCCGCCGGCTGACTGTTTGAGATTCGTTCCTGTGATGCCTGACCGCTTGAAGGAGAGCGTATGAGTTCGCACCACATCATTGACCGGCGCCGTCTGCTGGCCTTGGCTGGGGGCTTGCTGGGCGGGACCGCCCTGGCATCGCGGGCAGCCTGGGCGGAGGGGTCGAGCATGGCCGCACGCCAGGGCCAAGCGGCGTTCGAATCGTCGCACCTCTATCCGGGCAGCGGGGTCAAATTGTCGGTTAGCGCCCTGAAGGCAATGGGCGAGAACGTACTTGCGCTGACCTTCGATGATGGTCCGGATCCGGTTAATGACCGCGAGATCATGCGCATTCTGGCTGAATATAAGGCGGCGGCGACCTTCTTCGTTATCGGTCGCAATGCCCAGCGCCACATGGACGTGGTCGCGGAAATGGTTGCTGCCGGCCACGAGATCGGCAATCACAGCTTCAACCACCCGATGCTGACCTCTAAGGATGTCGATCAGCAGGCCCAGGAGTTGCGTCAAACCAACGACCTGCTCGCCTTGGCCGGAGTACCGGTTCGCTGGTTCCGTCCGCCCTATGGTGATTTCGATTCGCTGACCGTGACTGTGGCTCGGGCCGAGGGCATGGAAACGATTCTGTGGAGCGTCGATTCGCGTGATTGGAAGGGGGGGGCACCTTCCGCCATCGCCGGTCGGGTCACCAGCCATTTGACTCCGGGTGCGGTGGTGCTGATGCACAGCACTCGCCACACTTCGGTTCAGGCGCTGATCGAAATTATGGCCAGCGCTCGTGCTTCCGGTTATCGCTTCGTGACCATGAGCCAATGGAAGGAAATCATGTTGCGCAGCGTGCCGCCGGCCGCTCAAACCCGTCCCGGCCAATTGGCACCGATGCCGGCTGTGGCGGTTGTGCCGACGATCACGCCGTTTACGATTCCCATTAAGCCAACCGCAGCTTTGTACTGAGAGGCTGAAACTGAGAGGCTGAAAAGGTATCGCTTGCGCGATTGGGCTGCCGCCCAAACCCGCCTGGGGGAGACCCCCAGACCCTCCTTATTTTTGTAATTCACAAAATAAAGAAGGGGTCTGGGGAATTCATTCCCCAGGCGGGTTTGGGCGGCAGCCCAATCGAGACTTCTGGACTGTATAATTTTGATTCATTCTCAGGCTCTGAGGATTCATGGCTGAGTTTTTCGCGATGGGCGGCTATGCCGCCTACGTCTGGCCAGCTTACATAATAG
>CAUYTZ010000298.1:0-4717 GCA_963575695.1 uncultured Gammaproteobacteria bacterium
GTCAGGGCTTCGACCTCCGCCGCCAGCGTCCAGCCCGCCAGCGCCGTCCGAACCGTGTCGAACCCGTCTCCGGCTGCTTCCGTGGTCACGTCGCCGGCGTTGTCGACGATGTAGCTATCGTTGCCGGCGCGTTGAAAGTAGGCATCGTCGGCCATCTCTTAACCTCGGAGATTGAACAGGACGGACAAAACGGGCGCAACCGCTCATGATAATCCCACTGGCCATAGTTTTTGGCCATCAGGGGATGCAGGTATTTGGTGTAATCGGGCGCACCCTGGTCTCGCGGTGCCAAAGGCTTTTCCGCCAGTTGCGCCGCCAGAGGCCTTCAGAATACCATCATTGATCGTGGTCGCGCCGGTGTAGGTCAGGGCTTCGACCTCCGCCGCCAGCGTCCAGCCCGCCAGCGCCGTCCGAACCGTGTCGAACCCGTCTCCGGCTGCTTCCGTGGTCACGTCGCCGGCGTTGTCGACGATGTAGCTATCGTTGCCGGCGCCGCCGTCCAGCGTGTTGTCGCCGCTGTTGCCGGTCAGGGTGTTGTTCAAGGCGTTACCGGTGCCGGCCAATGCCGCCGAGCCGGTCAGGGTCAGATTCTCGACGTTGTCCGCCAGAGTATAACTGACTGAGGCCTGCACCGTGTCCGTGCCGTCTCCGGCTGCTTCCGTGGTCACGTCGCCGGTGTTGTCGACAATGTAAGTGTCGTTGCCCGCCCCACCGATCAGCGTGTCCGCCCCCAAACCGCCGTCCAGCGTGTCATTGCCGGCCCCGCCGGTCAGCACGTTGGCCGCGGCGGTGCCGGCGCCGGTGAAGGCCGCGGCGCCGGTATAGGTCAGGTTTTCAACGTTGGCCAACGACGCAAGACTGTAGCTCGCCAGGACGGTGCGGATAGTGTCCGTACCGGCATTGGCCACTTCGGTCACAACGTCGCCAGCGGTGTCGACAATGTAAGTGTCGTTGCCAGCGCCGCCGATCAGTGTATCCGCCCCGGCGCCGCCGTCCAGCGTATCGTTGCCGGCTCCGCCGGTCAGGGTGTCCGCCCCGGCCCCGCCATAACGAAAGAAGTCACCAGTGTTGCCGGTATTGGCCACACTGATAGTTTCCCAAATCCAGACGGTACCGTCATATGCCCCTATCGGAAATGCTTCAGTTCCTGTTCTCGTTAAACTGCCAACGTACTGGACCTTGGCCCAATCGGCGGAGGAAAACTGATAGAATCCTACCCCCGCACTGGTGTTGATGGCACCATTGAGATTGATCGATCCTATAAATGAATCGTTATCAAAAGCATATTGTGTGATGGCGTCCCCGTCTGGATCGGTAGCGTTTACCAGACTGCTCATGAAGATCGCCTGTCCACTGCCCGCCGTCCCCCGAGTGGTGGTGATCACCGGTGCCCGATTACCTGGGGCACTGGTTATGTTGATCGTTGTCGGACTGCTCCAGACAGTGCCGTCCGATACGAACACTTCAAGAGATTCAGAGCCAAAGTCAGTAGAACTGCCAACATACTGGACATTGGCCAAGTCAGCAGCCGAAATTTGGTAATAACCTTGGGATTCGTATTGAGTGCCTGCAACAAGGTTGGTGGCACCGTTAAGGCGAATCGATCCCTTCCCAGCCGGGTCTTGGAACTGGTACGTGAGGGTATCGCCGTCGGCGTCAGTGGCGGAAATCAACGCGCTAAGGAACACCGCCTGACCGCCATACACTGATTTCGTCTGGCTGGTCACCACTGGCGCATCATTTGCGCCATTCAGATAGGCGTTGAATGCTTGCGTTTCCGATCCGCCACCGTCCGAAACGGTGACATAGAATGTCTCAAAATCATTGTTGTCAGCGCCAAGTGCATTAATTTTGTTGTCATCTGGAGTGTAGGTCCAGGTGCCGCTGGCGGTGTTGAGCGAGAATACACCATAATACCCGATCTCACTCACGGTGGTACCGGAGACAGTTCCTCCCTGGATGCTATAAGTGAGGGGGGTATTCTCTGGATCGGAGGCGGTAAATGTGGCGGTCTGTGGGGTGAAGTCGTCAAACCCCGATCCGTCATTGTATGTGACATAATATTCATTCGTAAACGAGGGCTGATCACCATTCAGTACCGAATACAACCCGCCAAATATATCATTATTTTCAGACCAGGCGACAGCAATTCTTCCGCCAGACAGTCCGGCCACTGCGCCAGCGCCTGATGCATTGGTAACGATAAATTCGTCTCCCACCTCCTGGCCGCTGGCGTCGAACACCTGCCCGCGGAGTGCGGCGGTGGTGGATGAAGAATTGGCCTGACCACTCCAATCAGCCCAGGTTACCGTGAACCCACCATCTGGCATTGCGGAAACGCTGCTATAGCTTTGTTTTCCTGCCGTCGTGGTATTGATGAGAAACTCATTCCCGACTTTCTGCCCACTGGCGTTGAAGATCTGGCCATGGACATCGTCCGTAAGGATGTTGCTGACATCCTCCCAGGTGGCGACGAACCCTCCCCCCTTAAGAGCGGTAACACTGCTGTACTGGGCGGAATTGGTTCCATTGCTGACCGAAAATTCGCCGCCAACCTTCTGGCCGCTGGAATTGAACGCCTGCCCGCGAATGTCGTTGCCATCGCTGGCATCGGTCCAGGTCACGATGAAACCGGAACTGCCCAGGGCGGCGACCGAACTCGCGCTTTGTTTGCCAGTGGTCGTCGTGTTGGCGAGAAATTCGCTGCCGACCTTTTGGCCGTTGGCGCCGAAAACCTGCCCCCGAACCGCCCAGTCACTGGTATCCCCGCCGCTCTGGCTGGTGTCGTCCCAGGTGATGACGAAACCGCCGTTAGGCAGGGAGGTAACGCGGTTGTTTCCCTGGCTGCCCGCAGTGGTCGTGTTGGCGAGAAACTCACCGCCAATCTTCTGGCCACTGCCGTTGAATATTTGGCCCCGAACTGCCCAGCCTGAGGTATCCCCGCCTGTGCGGCGGTAGTCATCCCAGGCAACCACGAAACCGCCGCCGGCAAGCCCGGCAACGGAATTAAACATCTGGTCGCCGGGATAGGCGCCTGACGCGGGCGCGGTGCAGGCGAGAAATTCGGCCCCGGTCTTTTGGCCATTGGCGTCAAACACCTGCCCGCGAACCACCACCGCGCCATCATATCCACCCCCCAGGCTCCAGTCGTCCCAGGTAGCGACGTAGCCACCGTTGGACAGGGCGGCAACCCGGCAGTTGTCCTGGTCCGAAGTCGTCGTTGTATTAACGAGGAATCCGGATTCGCCGAAGGGAGCAGGCGGCGGAGCGAGCGATTTCGACGACGGAGTCCTCAATACGAAGTCGTCGCTGACGGTGCGGCCCCAGCCATCATTGGCTGTGACCCGAAGGATCAGATCCGGAGTATCGGTTGGAATCAGGCCGCTGAAGGTGCGGCTGGAAGGGGTGAAGCGCAGCCATGACGGCAGCGCCTGGGCAATGCCATTAACGATTTGCTGGGCGGAGTAGGTAAGAGTGTCATTGTCGGCGTCGGAGAAGGCGTTGATTGGCAGCGTGTAGTTGATAATCTGTCGCTCAGGAATATTCAGGTCAGGGATGCCGTTAGTCGCCACCGGAGCGTGATTGGTCGTTACGGTGAAATAAGTGGTGCTACCGAAGCCACTTTGATCGACCGCCGTGACTTGAATGGATAGGTTCTGACGATTAGCCGGGACAATGCCAGAAAAAGTATGGGATGTAGGATTGAAGGATAGCCAGGAAGGAATTGGAGAACCATCTGATAGGCGGGTAGCCGAGTACGTCAATGTGTCGCCATCAGCATCGAAGAAGGTGTTGTCTGGAATGGTGTAGGAGAAGAATGCTTGGTTCTCTATCCCCGACCGGCTGGGGATAGAGTTGACTACTACGGGGATATGATTGGGAGGCGTTGCCAGTGTGAACGTGGTGGCGGCAGAAGAACCGTCAGGATCGGTCGCGGCAACCTGAATCGTAATGTCTGGTGTACTGTATGATGGCGTGCCGGAGAAGGTGCGAGTACTGGCGTTGAAATTTAGCCACGACGGTAGTTCCACCAAGGTGGTGCCATTGACCACCTGTCTGGCGGTGAAGGTCAGTGCATCGCCATCAGCGTCGGTAAAGGTGTCTGCAGGCAAGGCATAAGAAAAAGACAAGCTTTGGCGCGCTGACTGAGCGGGGATGGTCCCGGTTAGCAGTGGGGTATGGTTCGGTGTTGTCAGTTTAAATGTGGTGACAGCATGGGAACCTTCTATGTCAATCGCGGTGACCTGAATATTCAGATTAGGGCTATCTGCTGGTGGTGTCCCGCTAAGAGTAAGTGTATTCGCGTTAAAATTTAGCCAGGACGGCAGGGGTGAATAATGAAATGTCAAACTATAACCGGTATTATTAGAACCAATATACTCAGAACTAAATTGCTGGGCAGCATAAGTCAAGGCGTCGGCATCTGCATCGGTAAAGGTACTAGTTGGTAGTGAGTAGGAAAAATAAGTACCTTCGTGCACCGCCATGTCGGGGATATTGTGTGCAATCGGGGCGTGATTGTTTGTTGGCGTCTTCAGATTAAATGTTGTTGCGGCGTATTGGAAGGTGGGATCAACCGTGAATGCTCAATAACCGGTGGCGTTGGGCTGGTTCCGCGATGGGTGCGACAAATCGACTCAGGGGGATTCCAAAACATTTGGCGATGTGCATTTATTGACGCATGACGTCAACCGCCCCACCATCGATTGATCTTGAA
>CAUYTZ010000299.1:0-8584 GCA_963575695.1 uncultured Gammaproteobacteria bacterium
CTCGGCGGCGGAAAACGTCGCCGCCGGCAGTGAACAATTGAGCGCCAGCGCCGAGAACCTGTCCCAGGGCGTGGCCGAGCAGGCGGCTTCGACCGAAGAGGCCTCGTCGTCGATGGAAGAAATGGCGGCCAACATTCGCCAAAACGCCGACAACGCCACCGAAACTGAGAAGATCGCCCGCCAGTCGGCTACCGACGCCGAAATGAGCGGGGTCGCGGTGAGCAAGGCGGTCGCGGCGATGAAGACCATCGCCGAACGGATTACGATCGTGCAGGAAATCGCCCGCCAGACCGACTTGCTGGCGCTCAACGCCGCGATTGAAGCCGCGCGGGCCGGCGAACATGGCAAGGGCTTTGCCGTGGTCGCCTCCGAGGTGCGTAAATTGGCCGAACGCAGTCAAACAGCAGCCTCGGAAATCAGTATCCTTTCGGCGCAAACGGTCAGCGTTTCCGAACAGGCCGGACACATGCTGACCAAGCTGGTGCCGGATATTCAGCGCACCGCTGGGTTGGTGGCTGAAATCAGCGCCGCGTCGCGGGAGCAGAACTCCGGGGCGGAACAGATCAACCTCGCCATTCAACAACTGGATCAGGTTACTCAGCGCAACGCCAGCGCTTCGGAACAAATGTCGGCCACCTCGGAAGAGTTGTCGGCGCAAGCCCAGGAACTTCAGGCGACGATGACCATCTTCCTGGGTTCTGGAGGAGGGACGCAGCGGGGAACCCTGCCCCGACGGCACAAGCGCGAGGTTCAGGAGATGCCGCCTCGTGTGCAGCCAGCCCGTGGTCGTGGGCCAATTCCGGCCGCCAAACCCGCCGTCAGCCATGGTTCGGGGCACGGCCACGCGCACGGCGTCGTCGGTAACGGGCACGGTAACGGACACGGGCACGAGCATGGCAATGGTTCCGCCACTACCCGTGGTAAGGGCTTTCCGCTGAAACTTCATGACCACGAGTCGCACAAGGACGCCGACGATGCAGCCTTCGAGCGCTACTGAGACTAAATCCGCTACCGGCCGCGCCGCCGCTGTTGCTGGGCGGGAGGCGGTTCAGGTTCTTACTCTTGGTTTGCAAGGAGAAATCTTCGCGATCGAGACGGAACGGGTGTACGAGGTGCTGGATCTGGTGCCGATCACCCGCATTCCCAACAGCCGGCCGTTCATCAAGGGTCTGATCAACGTGCGCGGCAAGGTGATTACGGTTACGGACCTGCGCACTAAATTCGGTATGGCGACAATCGGCAATTCCCCCGACACCCGGATCGTGGTGATCGAGGTTATGATCGATGGCGAGCCGACCATGGTTGGGGCCCTGGCCGATAAGGTCTATGAGGTGACGGAGGTCGCGGCGGCGGCGCTGGAGGATGTGCCCCGAATCGGCATGCGTTGGCGGGCGGAATTCATTCGGGCGATCGGTAAGCGCGGCAATGATTTCATCATCATCGCCGACATCGATCAGGTGTTCGCCTCGGAAGAGAGCGCCTGGGGCGGTGGTCGGGCGGAGGCGGCAGCGTAGCCTTTCCGTTATTGGAACCAAGCTTGGAATTAGCCGTCAGGCGGCGGCATGTGGAAAGGAATCGTCATGCAGCAGGTGGCGGCGGCGCAACAGCAGCGGCAACGGCAGCGGGATCACCGGCGGCTGGATGGGACCGAACAGTATTTGACTTGCGGAGTGGGCGATGAAACCTTCGCGCTCAACGTGGTTCAGGTGCGCGAAGTGCTGGATTTGGGCCCATTCAGCAGGGTGCCGAACATGCCGCCCTATGTTCGCGGCATGATCGCGGTGCGTGGCAAAGCGGTGCCGGTGATCGATTTGCGGGTTAAATTCGGCATGCCGCCGGCCGAAGCCACCGACAGTACCCGGGTTGTGGTGCTGGAGGTGGTGGTGGACGGCAGGTCGCTGGTGATCGGTGCGCTGGCCGATCGGGTCTATGAGGTGGCCGCTCTGGATGCCGGCGACATCGAGCCGCCGCCCGAAATCGGCATTCAATGGCGGTCGGACATCATTCGCGGCATCGGCCGGCGCAATGATCACTTCGTGATCGTGCTTAATCTTAACAAGGTATTCTCGATGGACGACCTGACCCCAACCGCTGGCCGGTAACGTGAAAGCTGGACCGCAAGATGCCGCACAAGGAGTTTGATCGCAACCTACTACCGGAAAGACGCGTTGTTCGCCGCGCCAGGATCGGCTCGGAGACCAAGGCGGCGGTGCGCGCCGTCGTTGCGGATGGTGGCGGGGTGGGGCGGGGCAACCGGTATCATGATTCAATCCGGGACCGGATCAGCGCTTTGCCATTGTCGCCGGCCAAGCGGGGTGTGGCGGTGATGGTGCTGATGGAAGTCATCCGCTGGGTGCCCGCTCCGGGGGCCGCTTGCGGTAAAACCGTTGCGGAACTGGCTCAACTGCTTTGCATTTCTCAGGCCGAAACTATCCAAGCGTTAAACACTCTGCATTCGATTAACGCCGCCCGCTTGGTCAATGATGCCCATTCCGTCGCGATCCATGTCGCCCCGTTGGGGGCCGGAATTTCGCCAGCCAAGCTTAAAGAGCGGATTTCATATGCGATCAGCTGTCACAGCGCGTGGAAAACCCGCTTGCGTCTCGCGATTGAGGCCGGAGCCGGCGGGTTGGTGGTCGAGGATATCGTCCAAGATGACCGGTGCGCCTTTGGCCAATGGCTGCATGGGCCGGACTTCGCCCAGATCGGTGATGATAGCGATTACCAACTGGTGCTCTATCTTCATGCTCAATTCCACAAGGTGGCGGCCGAAATCTATGCCCTGGCCAAATCTGGAAACGTTGTCGCCGCGAAAAGGGCCATGGGTGCGGGCGGCGCTTTCGCCGCGATCTCGCTACGTCTGGTTAAGTCGCTAACGGCGTGGCGAAGGAGTCTCCCTTAAAAGAGGGGGCCAGGGGTCACGGCCCTCTGGTGGGGTTCCAAGGGGAGAGGCCCCTTGGTCAAAGGGGATTGGGGGGAGATCCCCCCGAAATAAGGAAGGCTTATTCCTGATGTCTGACAGCGTGCTTGATGGCCCTCGGTTGGGTAAGCGTGATTTCGACACTCTCTCGGATCTGATCGAGAAGCACGCCGGAATTCGTATGCCGGCCAGCAAGCGCACCATGCTGGAAGGCCGCTTGCGCCGTCGGCTTAAAGATTGTGGGATGAGCAGTTTTGACCAGTACTGCCGGTTCCTGTTCAAGGATGGCGGGCTGGACGATGAGTTGGTCAACCTGATCGATGTCGTTACCACCAATAAAACCGAGTTCTTTCGTGAACCGGGCCATTTCGATTTTTTGACCCGCCAAATTGTGCCCGATCTGATGCGTCGCGGCATTGGGATTCAGCGGCCGCTGCGGGTGTGGAGTGCCGCGTGTTCGACCGGCCCCGAACCCTATACGTTGGCCATGGTGCTGTCTGAAGTTCAGGCCGCGGTGCCGGGATTTGATTTCCAAATTCTGGCCACCGATATTTCGACCAGCGTGCTGCGCACCGCAGCCAAAGCGATCTACGCCGAGGCGATGGTTGAGCCGATCCCGATGGATGTGCGCAAAAAATACCTGCTGCGCAGCCGCGACCGTACCGTCGGACGGATACGCATGGTACCCGAGATCCGTGCAAAAGTCGAATTCAGCCACCTCAATTTCATGGATCCGGACTATCGAGTTCAGCCGATGCAGGATGTGGTGTTCTGCCGCAACGTTTTGATCTATTTCGATAATGATATCCGCAAGACTGTGTTGACCCGCATCTGTCGTTACATTCCCTGCGGTGGCTATCTGGTTGTCGGGCACTCGGAAACTCTGGGTAATATCGATCTGCCGGTCAAACAGGTCGTGCCGACGATTTATCTCCGCTCTTGAAATCGCTCGCAACCATGCCGCCCGCACCGTCGAACAAGCCGCAATCGAGTAAGCCGCAAATGACCAAGGCGATCAGGGTGCTGGTGGTCGATGATTCGGCGTCGGTACGCGAGACGTTAAAGGAAATCATCGACGCCGATCCCGAGATGGCGGTGATGGGGGTGGCCGCCGACCCGTTCGTGGCCGTGCGACGAATCGCGGAAGAGGTGCCCGACGTTATTATTCTTGATCTTGAACTGCCGCGGATGGACGGCGTTACGTTCCTGCGCAAGATTATGGATCAGTGCCCGGTGCCGGTGGTGATGTGTGCGTTCCAGGCCGAGGAGCAGCTAGAGCTGGCTGAAGCGATGGCCGCTGGCGCGGTTGAGGTAATTTATAAGTCGCGCCTCAACACCCGGCAGTTTTTGCTAGATACCCGCGACCATATCCGTGCCGTAATCCGGGCCGCAGCCGGGACCGAGCACAAATCCCGGACGGTGCGGGCGGTTAAGATCGGGGGCAAGAACCGGCTGTTGGGGGCCAAGAAGTTGTCGGCCGATGTCATGCTGCCGCCGTTCGTGCCGACGAAACCAGGTAAGCCGGCAATTATCACCGATAAAGTGGTGTGCATCGGGGCTTCAACCGGCGGCACCGAATCTCTGCGGGTATTGTTGGAAATGTTTCCGATTGATGCTCCGGCCACGGTCATTGTTCAGCATATGCCGGAAAAATTTACCGAAACCTTCGCCAACCGGCTGAACGGGCTGTGCGCGGTCGCGGTTAAGGAGGCGCGGGATGGGGATGCGGTGTTGCGCGGTCAGGTGTTGATCGCACCTGGCAACCGCCATCTGCTGCTTCGGCGCAGCGGGAATCGCTATTACGTTGAGTTGCGTGATGGTCCTCTGGTTACTCGCCATCGGCCTTCGGTCGATGTTTTGTTTCGCTCCGCCGCCCGGTATGTCGGCGCTAACGGCGTTGGGGTGCTGATGACCGGCATGGGCGACGACGGCGCGCGCGGTCTGTTGGAAATGTTTCAGGCCGGGGCCCACACGATCGCCGAAGATGAATCGACGTGCGTCGTGTTTGGTATGCCGCGCGAAGCGATTAAACTGGGGGCGGCGCGTAAGGTGGTGCCGCTTACTCAGATCAAGGATGAAATCTTGCGAGTTTGTTAAGTTTTCGGTATCAAGGGGTTAATGGCCGATCTTCATCAGCAAGAAGAAAAAGCTGAGCGTGCCGATCAGCGCTGTGGCCAGGCTGGTTGCCGTGGCGGTGCCCGGATTGACCTCTCGCGATAGATGGGCATAGGCGAAGCCCAGGGCCCAGGTGATCAGCAGGCTAAGGCCCATGGAGGATAGGCTGAGGCCGTGCATAACCATTTTTAGAATCATGTTGGTGGTGATCGCGACCACCACACTGAGCAAGGCCATCACCGACGCCATCAGCAGTGGCGGTCGCTGGATTTCCCATTGTCCGGGCGGGTCATCGGTTTGTGTCTCATGTGGGGGCGAAGCTTGCGGCCGGCTGCCGGTCATCGCCGTTTTGGTCGTTTCAGTCGGCTGGAGTTCGCACGTGCTGTCGAGGTCGTTGTCATTGACCTTGTCGGCATGGCTTTGATCTGATTTGGTCGTGGTCGTGGTCGTGGTCGTGGCTTGGCGGCGTTCATATTCGGCCGCGCGTTGACGCCACTCGCCCTCCTCCAAAGCCACGACCGCCGCACGCGCGGCGGCGGCATGCTTGCCCGTCGGGCGGTGGAGCAAATAAGCGCGAAACGATTCGATCTTGTTTTCAGAGAATGCGCGGGCCCAGTCTTGCTCGTCTTCGTTCCGCTTCAGGTCTTCGGCATGCTGCCTGCGGTGCTTTTCCGCCAGCATCGACAGCGCTTCCCGGGCCCGTGTCGCATGGCTGCCCGTTGGGTACAGATCCAGATAGGTGCGATAGGTGGCCGGGGTGTTCGCGGCGGCGGCATCGGCCCAGGCTTCGTCCTCGCTTACCGTTTTGCGTCTTGCGGCGGCGTTGACCTCCGATAGGGTGCCGTCGAGATCATCGGCTTCAGCCAACGCGGTGCGACTGGTGGCGACCTCGGCCACCGTGCGCCCATGAACCAGGACATTGCGCCATTGCTCCACGGATTGTGGCCGTTCATGGGCGGCAATCGATAGGCCCCAATCAATTCCGGCCAGCAGGTTCCGGCTATAGCCGCCATCCTGGCAGGCGATCGAGGCCGGAGTCAGGCGGTCGTTGACCATGCGGTTGAGCGCCGCCTGCGGCTTGATGCCGGTGACCGCACGATAGAGCACCGCCGCCATGCCATAGATGTCGGTCCACGGTCCCTGGCCGCTGTCTTCATATTGCTCATATGGGGCGTAGCCGGCGGTCAGCACCTGGGTGAAATGTGTGGAGTCGGCGCGGCGGGCGGAGCCGAAATCGAGCAGCACCGGCGAGCCGTCGGCGCGGCGGATAAAGATGTTCGACGGTTTGATGTCGCGGTGAATCAGGCCGTTTTCATGGACGGTTTCCATTCCTTCCAGCAGCGGCACGGTAATTCGGCGCAGTTCCTCTTCGTTCGGCCGCCGTTCCAGGGTGCGCAGGTGCTCTTCCAGATCCACACCCTGCTCATAGTCCATGACCATATAGGCGGTGCCGTTGGTCTTAAAACAACGGCGGACACGCATAATGTTGGGGTGCTGAATCCGGGCGACGTTGCGGGATTCGGTGATGAAGGTTTCCAGCAGCCGATCATAATCCGCCGCCTGGCTGCGGGTGATCAGGTTGACGGTGGTGCCGTCATGGCGGGCCAAATGGGTGGGCATGAACTCCTTGATCGCCACCTTGACGTTCAGGGTTTCGTCTTCAGCCAGATAGGTGATGCCGAAGCCACCGGCCCCCAACACCTCAATGATCCGGTAGTCGTCGAGCTTGAATCCCTGCGGCAGCATGTTTGGCTCTATCCCACGTCAAACCCATCACACAAGGATAGCTTAGTCGTTGTCCGGCTCACTTTCCACCGCTTGTCGGCGTTGGCTGAAAATGGGGCTGAGCCGCAAGCGGATACCGGCATTCAGTCTAGGTATGTCCAAGGAAAATGCTTGTTTTCGTTTACGAACGGCACCAGCCTCGGTAGAGTCCGCTGCGTTCGCGGTTTCGGGCAGTGTTTGCCCTAACTGAGGCTTAACCGGCCCGGATTTCTATCTCTCTTAAGGGGAGATTCCGGAACTGGCTGGAGTTTTTGGGGCGGGCTGTGGTGGAGTGCCGACTCGGGGTGAGTGCGCTTCGCTATCGTCAATGTTTATTCTGCTCGGTTTATCTGTTCGACGACTGAAGAGCTGGCCATGGCTGCTGAGGTTCCTTCTCAAGTTTCCAACCGTTCCCCGCGCCAATCTGCGGTGCCGGCGCGCGCGCGCGACGATGGCGAGGACGGGGGGGAACGGCTGGAAAATCTGAAGCGTGAGTTTCCGTTCGAACGTCGCCATTTTGATTTTATCTCTCGTTTGCTCCATCAGTTGGCTGGAATCCATCTGCCGCCGCATAAGCTGGAGATGATGTATTCACGGCTAGGGCGGCGGTTGCGGCAGTTAAATCTGAAGGATTTTGATGCTTATTGCGCGTTGGTCGATAGTGCTGAGGGTATTGATGAGGTTTCTTTCCTGGTCAATGCCCTGACCACCAACTTGACCAGTTTTTTTCGGGAACCCCACCACTTTCATCATCTGGCCCAGACTGTGTTGCCGGCGGTGCGTCAGCAGCAGACAAATGTCGCCAAGCCTCGGTTGCGCGTGTGGTCGGCCGGCTGTTCCTCGGGGCCGGAGCCCTACACCATCGCCATGGTCATGGCTTCGACTCTGACCGATTTGCGGCGCTGGGATGCGCGGATTTTGGCCACCGACATTGATACCCATATGGTTGATACCGCTCGGAGCGGGGTTTATCCGGCCGATTACGGCGACGGGATTCCGACCGGACTTAAGGAGCGCTTTACCAGACGCGACCATGGTGCCGACGGTGACCCGGCCATGGTTATGGGTGACGATCTGCGTCGGCTGATTGCGTTCAAGCCACTCAATCTGCTGGAAGACTGGCCGATGAAGGGGCCGTTCGACGCCATTTTCTGTCGCAACGTCCTGATCTATTTCGACCGCGCTGGCCGGACCCATGTGATCGATAAATTTACGAACCTGTTGGCACCGAATGGTTTCTTGTATTTGGGGCATTCGGAAAGTCTGTTCGGTATTTCCGACCGCTTCGAGCAGGCCGGGCCGACGATCTACCGGAGGCTTCGCTGATGGCCGCCGGGGCAAGCGCCGGGGCGGGCCGTCTGGCCGACCGCAACACCGGCGACCGTTATTTCCATCCCCAGTTCAACGCCCACACGGTTAAGGTATTGCTGGGCTTTCACCGCATCAGCAGCGTTAACGACGAGATGCTGGTGACCACGCTCGGCAGTTGCGTCGCCGCTTGCATTCGCGATCCGGTGGCGGCGGTGGGGGGGATGAACCACTTTCTGCTGCCCGAAGTCCCCGAAGGCCAGGTCGATGCCGACAGCGTCGCCACTCGTTACGGCAGTGGGGCCATGGAATTTCTGATCAATGACATTCTTAATCATGGTGGCAAGCGCAGCCGTTTGGAAGCAAAAATCTTTGGTGGTGCTAAGGTGATCGATACCAGCATGGATGTTGGGCAGTTGAACGGCGCGTTCGCTCTCGATTATCTGCGCAATGAAAACATTCCGGTCGTTAGCCAAG
>CAUYTZ010000300.1:0-1931 GCA_963575695.1 uncultured Gammaproteobacteria bacterium
ACACGGCCCTCCAGGAAGGCCAGGCACTCATCCTGGGACAGGCCAATCTCGAAGATCAGGCCGCTCACAGCCCGGTCCGTGGTGAGCTTGGCCAGGGCCACCACGTTGGTGTTGCGGGAGTCCTGCGGCTCGCCGCCGGCAAAGATCTTCGGGCCGACGACCACGAACTGCAGCTTCTCTTCTTCCCGTAGCCACTGGCTAAGCAGAGCATGGGCGGCGGAACGGCTGCTGGGTCGGGTTGAGCCGTTGATGAAGCGGATCGAAGCGGCGTTGGCCGATGCGCGGGCGATGGAAAACAAGGGCGTCCGCCAGCCGTTGGATGATCTCAGCTATCAAAAGATGTTGCTGTCGGCGTTGGAGCGGATGAAGGGGTTGCGCCGGGATTTGGCCACGGCCAAGCCGCAGTTGGCGGCGCTGATGACTCTGCCGCCGGGAACCGAGTTTAAGGTGGTGGTGCCGGACCAACGTACCGGCTATGCCGTGCCGACATTGACCGCCCGGATCGCGGAGATGGAAGAGATCGCGCTCACCCATCGCCCAGAACTGATGCAGGAAAGCTATCAGGAACGGATTTCCGCCGCCGAGACCAAGCGGATTTTGCTGGAAATGCTGCCGGGTTTGAACCTCAGTGTTTCCGGTAACTATGACAGTAATCGCTACACAGTTCACAATCAGTGGGCGTCGTATGGTGCCGGGCTGGCCTGGAACCTGATGAACCTGATTCAAACGCCGGCCCGGCTTAATTTGGCCGACGCGAGCGAAAAGCTGGTTCAGATGCGGCGTGCGGCCTTGAGCATGGCGGTGCTGGCCCAGGTTCACGTCGGCTGGCTGCGCTATGAACAGGCGGTCGATGACTACGCCACCGCCCGCCAACAAGACGAGGTCGAACAGAGAATCCTCAAGCAAATCAAGGGGGCTGGCGCGGGGGCCCAGGTTGGTGAGTTGGCGGTGATCGATGCCGAGGCCGAAGCGCTGATCGCGGCCCTGCGTCGCGACAGTGCCTATGCCGGGGTCCAGAATTCGTTCGGGGCGATTCTGGTTACGATCGGGGCCGACCCGGTTCCAGACAGCGTCTCCGATGAAAAATTGCCGACTCTGGCCAAGGCCATCGGCGAGACACTCCGAGCCTGGCAGGACGGCAGCGCGTTCGAGAAGGTTCGGACGCAAACGGCCCAAGCCCCCCAGCCGGAGCCTGCCGCCGCAAAGTCTCCTATTTTGACCCAAACTCCGGTCACGACACCGGCTCCAATCAAGCCCACCGGGTTCAAGTTTGGCTTTGGAACCCTAACCCCGCCCGATCCAACCGCTGGCGGCTGATGGACTAACTCATGACTTTGTTTGCCTCCGGCGGCCAAGGGGGTCTCCCCCTTGGAACCCTGCCAAAGGCCGAAGGCCTTTGGAAACCGCGACTTGGGAGGGTTATGACTGGATGTAAAGCGACCCTTCTTTGGGGGTTGCTGGTCTGCGCTTCGGCCCAGGCCGCCGATGGTCCGGAGTTGGCCCGGGCCATGATCCGTTCGCGCCATCAAGCGGTGCTGTCGAGTGAAATCTCCGGCAGGATCGTGTTTCTGGCCGCGCGTGAGGGAGAGGCTTTTCGCGTCGGGGCCCGGCTGATCGAGTTCGACTGCGCGCTGCTCAAAGCGGTCGGGGCTTCGGCCCAAGCCACGGTCGAACATGCCCAGGCCAAACTGTCCAGCCTACAGACCATGGCCGAACACCGCTCGACCGGCACGCTGGAGGTGGCGCTGGCCCACGCCGATCTGGCCAAGGCCCGTGCCGAAGCCCGGGCTGCGGCACTCCAGGTTGAACGCTGTGTGATCTCGGCGCCGTTCTCGGGCCGGGTGGT
This sequence comes from uncultured Gammaproteobacteria bacterium, assembly GCA_963575695.1. Classification (GTDB taxonomy): domain Bacteria; phylum Pseudomonadota; class Alphaproteobacteria; order Azospirillales; family Azospirillaceae; genus CAUYTZ01. The sequence goes on from CAUYTZ010000300.1 coordinate 1,847, forward strand.
CGAGGTTAGGGCCCATCCATTCGAAAGCGTTTCGGCCAATACACCGCTGCTGATGGTGCTTGACGACCACGCGCTGGAAGTGTCG
>CAUYTZ010000301.1:0-1903 GCA_963575695.1 uncultured Gammaproteobacteria bacterium
CAGCCCGTCGCTTGAGGGAGGCTTGCTGCTATTGCTGCTGTTCAGCCCAAGACGGCGTTCTAACTCGGCAAGGCGCATTTCAAGGGTTTTGATCACTGCGGCCTGTCGCTCGACGACTTACACGGTCTGCCCCTGCTGCGCTTGGTCAAGGTAGCGGCGGAGGAGCTCGGGCGGGACTTCAACCTGCCGTTCGACCGCAGCACCCCTGGCCGGGCCCCGACCAACCGGGTGGTCCAGAATGAAGAAAAAGCGTCGCGGGTTCATGCCGAGTTGCGCTACGAAAACAACCGTTTCGTGTTGCGTGATCACGACAGCACCAACGGCACCTTGCACAACGGGGTACCGGCGACTGAGGTCACGCTCAATTTTGGCGACGTCATCACCATCGGCGGCACCGAACTGATTTTTACCGCTGAAGGCTTCGAGGCGAAGGACGCCAGCCCAACGCGAGCGATTGCCGCCTTTGAACGCATGTTGGAACGACAGGCGGATTTCTTGCCAGCCTTGCAAACTCTGGCCTTCCTGCTGGAACGGGATGTCGCACGCAAGCGGGATGCCGAGGCGGTGTGGGAGCGGTTGCGACGACTGGAGCGGTAGCTTTTGTAAGAATAAAGTGGATCTAAGGCTGGAACCAAAGGTCGCCGAGGATTGCGGTGAAGGACAAGGCAGGATCTGAGCATGAAACTCGATGATCTGCACACCGACGAAGAGGTTGCGCTGGAACTGGCACCGCTGATCGATGTGCTGTTCCTGATCGTGCTGTTTTACGCCGTCACCACCTCCTTCATCAGCCCGGAAGACCTCACCTCGCTCAAGAACCAGTTGGCGTCGATGCTCAGCGACCGCACCGCGCTGGTCGCACAGGTCGATGATCACAAGCAACGGCTGGGCCGGCAGGATCAGGATCTGGCCAGCGCCGCCGCACGCCTGACCGCCCGTAATACCGAACTGGCCGAACGTGGGCGAAAACTTGAGTCCCTGGAGCGACAAACCAGCGAGCAGTCTGGGGCGGCGGCGATTCAGGCCCGACGGATCATCGTGTTGGAACAGGATATTGCCGCCAAGCGCGGGGCGATTGCCGAGGGTGAGGCGCGGGCGGCCGAGGCCGAACGGCGGGCTAGCCAGGAACTAGCGCGGACGCAGGCGGAACACCAAACCCAAGTCGGCACGCTTGATGCCGAACTGGCCCGGCTACGTCAGCAAATGCTGGCCTTAAGCGAGGAAAATGAGCGCCACCGCAAGCTGGAACAGGTCGAACAGCGGCGATTGGGCGGGGTAATCGAGGCCCAGCAACGGCTGAGCACCACCCTGCAATCGCTGATCGCCGATAAAACGCTGGGGGTGGAGCGGGTCAACGACCGGCTGGTGCTGGAATTGTCGGACAAGATCCTGTTCGATTCCGGCAGCGACGAAATCAAGCCGGAAGGGCGGCCGGTACTGGCCAATGTCGGGCGGATTCTGGCCCAACGGGTCAAGGATCTTCAGGTCAATGTCGGTGGCCACACCGATAATGTGCCGCTGTCCGGCAATCGCGCGTTTCGCAGCAATTGGGACTTGAGCGCGGCGCGGGCGGTTAAGGTGGTACAGTTTCTGCAAACCAGCGCCGGGATCGAGCCGGAACGGATGAGCGCAGTCGGGTTCGGCGAATACCACCCGATTGCCGCCAACGACAGCCCGGAAGGGCGGTCACGCAACCGCAGAATCGAAATCGTGCTGTTGGCTCGCTAACAAACCAGAATCATCGGATCAAAGGGGAAGAACCATGGACGTTGTGGGTTCGATCGGGTTCGCGATCGCCTATGTTGTTCATCTGGTGCAACTGGGCGGGCCGGCGGTTTACTTTTTGCTGATCATGCTGGTCTGGTCGCTGGTCATCATCGTGATCAAGATCGGCCAGTTGCGC
>CAUYTZ010000302.1:0-1785 GCA_963575695.1 uncultured Gammaproteobacteria bacterium
TAATCGAGTGAGTCAAGCGTACCCTTGAAATCGTGAGTGATTTCCCAAACCAAAAGCTGAGCGGCCACGCCATTGGTCAACAAGGCCGGAGATCCAGGCACGGCGACATAGTTCTGGTAACTGGAATTAGTGAACTCTTCAAGTCCACCGACCGCAGTGGTGTTGCCGAAGGTCAGCGAGAAAACCTGTCCCAGCAGCGAAGCCTTTTGTGCCGCGTATTGGACATCTCCGGGAACACCGGCCGTCGCATCCACCACCTGATAGGTATTGAAACTAATCAACGCACTCTGGTTTAGCTCGATACAAAACCCACTGTAGGTGGTCGCGGTATTGGCATCCGGCCCCACCGCAAAAATCATCTCCCCAACTGAAGCATTAATTGAGGTCGTGCCACCCGATGTATTTTGGAAGGTCAGACCCATGTTGATCGGCCCGGACTCGGACACATAACGCAACTGAACGCTCTCGCCCGGAAGGTAGTCATTAATCGGACTGTCAGTGAGATGAATCGCCGGGGGCGGTGTCAGGTCCGGTGTGTCATCCGTGCCAACAATCGACACGTTCAATGTTTGAGGCGTCGTAATCGAGCCATCGGAAACGGTAACGTTAAAGCTAATGCTCGTGCTCGTGTCCTGATGAAGCGACTCAAGCGCCCCATCATTGGGCGTGAAGGTGTAGGCCCCGGTGGCCTTGGTCACAACCAACGTACCATAGGTGCCCGTTGACGTGACCTTGGTCCCATCATCAGCACCGCCCGAAATCCCGTAACTGAGGGTCTGGCCGATATCGCAATCGGTCGCAACAAGCGTACCCGAGGTTTGGTTAAAGGTATCATTAGCCGAAGTATCGGTTAGCGTGATCGTGGCCGGCTGACTGAAGACTGGAGCATCATTGACGCCAGTCAGATTAACAGCCAAAACATTACTGCTGACCGCACCGCTCCCGTCCGTGACGGTGACGGTATAGTTCTCGGCAGTATTGGCGCGCAACCCTTCAACCGCAGCATCGTTCGGGGTGTAGGTGTAGGCCCCAGTGGCTGTATTTACGACCAAAGTACCGTACATGCTAATCTTGGTCGCATAGCCACCAGACGGGGCAACCCCCTGAATGCCATAACTGAAGGTCTCTCCGGTATCGCGGTCGGTCGCAACAAGCGTACCCGTGGTTGTGGTGAAAGTATTATCAACCGCAGTATCCGTGACCGTAATTGCGGCGGGCAGGCCCAGAACCGGAGCATCATTGGCCCCGCTCAGGTTGATGGTCAAAGTTTCCTTGTCGGTGGCCCCTTCCGGGTCGGTGACAGTGACCTTGAACGTCTCCACGGTGTCCGCTTTAATCCCCTCAATCTTACTGAGGTTGGGGGCATAGCTGTAGGCACCGGTGACTGAATTAACCGTCAGTGTGCCGTAGGTTACAGCCATGGTTACGCTCGAGCCGGAAACCGCGCCATGCTCGATCCCGTAACGCAGGGTCGAGGTCGCATCGTCGCGGTCGCTCGCAACCAGGGTTCCGGTCAACGCGGTATCCGGCAACGTGCTGGGTGTTGACGGGGCATCCAGGTGCAGCGCCGCCTTCATGGTGTTGAAGGCGGTCAGAATATCACCTCCAGTATCCGTAAACGTCGCCGTGGTCGGGCCACTTTTATAATCGAGTGAGTCAAGCGTACCCTTGAAATCGTGAGTGATTTCCCAAACCAAAAGCTGAGCGGCCACGCCATTGGTCAACAAGGCCGGAGATCCAGGCACGGCGACATAGTTCTGGTAACTGGAATTAGTGAACTCTTCA
>CAUYTZ010000303.1:0-3085 GCA_963575695.1 uncultured Gammaproteobacteria bacterium
TCGAACACGAACAGCGGTTCGCCGGCTGTCACCGTTTGGCCGTTGCGCACCTTGATGTCGACCAGACGGGCGCCGATCGGGATGAACAGACTGACGACATCGGCGCTCTTGAGCAGGCCGGGCGCGAACACGATCCCATTCCAGGGTAATGCCACCGCGACCAGGGCCAGGCCAGCCAGGGCGACGGTATAGTGGGCGCGGCGGCTGGCCAGAATCGCCTGCCGCCGCTTGGTCCAGGCGGCGAACTCTTCGATGAACGGACGGGCGACGAACCAGACGATTTCGACCGCGAACAGGAAGACCCCGACGATCTTGGCGAAGAAGTGATAGACCAGCACGGCGATCCCCAGGAACAGGGTCAGACGGTAAATCCAGACCAAGAGCGAAAACGCCACCAACCAGCGGCGCGCAGTCGGAGAGAACGGTTCGGGGATCGGTTCGCCAAGGCCGAACAGCTTTTCTCGCAGCCACCAGCGGGTGATGGCGAAGGCGCGGCCATGGAGATTGGGCAGATCAAGGCCGTCCATCAGGAGAAAATAGCCGTCGAAGCGCATGCACGGGCTGAGGTTGATCAGCAGCGACGAGACCCAGGTAATGGTGGCCAGCACGAACGCCGCCTGCCGCAGCGGCCCGTCGGGCAGGAAGGCCCAGGCCAGGGTCGACCATGCCGCCACCGTCAGTTCGGCGGCGATGCCGGCGATGCCGATCGCGAGCCGTTGCCGACGGTCGGGCAGCGTCCAGGCTTCGTTGACGTCGGTGTAGAGCACCGGCCACATCACCAGGAAGGCGACGCCCATGGTCGGAACATGGCAGCCTCGTCGCTTGGCAACGAAGGCATGGGCCAACTCGTGGATAATCTTCACCCCGGTCAGCGCAACGCCGTAGCAGATCATCCCCTGCAAGGTCAGGGTGTCGACCAACGTGGCGCTGAACTGGTCCCACTGGCGATGGACCAGGAACAGACCGAACACCAGGGCGATGGCGGTGGTAAGCGCGAAGCCGCGCGTTCCGATCCAGCCAACCAGGGGTGCCGTGCGTTCGAGGAAGCGGTCGGGCCGCACCAGCGAAATGCGGAAAAAGAGATAATGGTGAAGCAGCCATGTGAGCCAGTTGCTCCGGCTGAACGCGGCGATCTTCGTGAGACGGGCGGTGTCGGCGGGGGCTCCGGTTCGGGTCAGCTGATTGCCATGGAGAAACTCGGCGAGTTCGATGACCTCGTCTTCGCCGATCTCCAGGGTGGTTTCCCCGGTAACCCGGCTCGCGATTTCTGTGGGGGAGCCGGCATCCCAGCGCACCAGGATTTCGAAGGCGGGCCAGCCCAGGCGGAAGAAGCGGTTTCGCACCGGGTCGTGCAGAGTCCAGGAGGGCGAACCATCGGCCGCCACCGGGCCGGGGTGTAGGGCGAGTTCCTCCCGCAACGCCAGCATCCGCCTACCAGCCCAAAGTCTGGCGGATGATCGCGAGCGGCCGGCGGAACAGCCAGTAGGCCAGCGTCACCCGCTCACCGTCGAGGCGCGCCGTTCCCTTCAACCCGAGCCGGGGCGGGGCCTCGCCCTCCGCCAATGTGGCGCGCACCCGATGGGCGAGTGTGCCGTCGGGGCGATACTGGCTTTCATAGCCGACCATGCGAAGGCGGGCATGGATGGCGTGCAGGGGATCGGTGTTGAGAAAGAGGGTCAGCGGCGCGCCCTCGGTCAGTTCGATCAGATCGGCGGGGGCGAGCCAAGCTTCGATCTCGGTGTCGCGCTCCTCTGCCACCGTCAGCACCTTTTCGCCCACGGCGACGGGTCGGCCCGCCCATTCGGACGGATCGTCGAGCACGGCGACCCCGGCGCGCGGCGCCGTCACCCGAGCGCGCGCCAACACATGGGCGAGCGTGGTCCGTTCGGCCTGCCGCTCCTCGATCCGCCCGGCGAGCACGCCCAGTTGCGCCTTGGCCTTCATGTCGGAAAACGCCTGCTGGGCCGCCTGTTCGTATTCGGCCCGCGCGGTGGCGAGGGCTTTTTCGGCCACCTCCATCTTGCCCCGGATGGTGGTGGTGTCGAGGTCGAACAGCGGCTGTCCCTGCGTCACCGACTGGTTGGGCTTGACCAGCACCCGGTCGACCACGCCGTCGAGCGGCGAGCGCACCACGGCGGGGTCGCGCGCCACCGCCTCGGCCGGGGCGAGCACGGTCAGGCGCACCGGCACCAGCCCGAGTAGCACCACCGCCAGCGCCAACAGGATGTGACGACGGGGAAGGCGTCGCCACCACGAACGGCAGGTCTGAAGAAAGGTCGGCCTTAGCCACCAACTCCACGCGAAGGCGTAGCCCTCGCACAGATCGGCGAGGAACAGGGTTTCGGCTTCGCTCCATGGCTCGTCGCGGGCCAAGGCCAATAATCCCAGCCGAGTCCCGTCTGGTGTGACCAGCGGCATCAACAGGAGATGACCGGGCAACCACTCGGTCCAGGCAATGCGCTCCGGTTCGGGCTGGGATTCAGGGGCGAGACGACGCGGCGCGGTCAGTCCTTCGGCCTCGCGACCGAGCAGACGGTTCAGCCATTGGGTGAAGGGGGCGTCGGTTTCAACGCCCGCCACGCCTGAGACCGCAACCACATTCTCAACAGAATGCCAGAGCACCCCCTGGCGGTAGCGGACCAGCGAGACCGTCTCGTTGACCATCACGAACTGAAGTTCATCGAGCGTCCGCGCCCGCCGCGCCCGCTGTTCCAATCCCAGCAGGATCGGCAGTACCGATGACGCTGCGGCTTGCGCCAATGCGGTCATGGCTGCTTCCCAGGAGGGGCGATTTCGACACGCCCGCTCATGCCGGCGATCAACTCGTCGAAATGGCCGACCACCTCGCCCGTCACCTTGACGGAATGGCTGACCGGATCGACCCGCGCTCCGATCCGCGCGATGCGGGCCGGATAGGCTTTCCGGTCTCCTCAACCGTAACCTTGAACGATGCGCCAGCCTTGAGCCAAGCCAGCCACGACGACGGGGCGATGAATTCCACCTCAAGAACGCTGTCGTCGAGAATCTCGAGCAGCGGCTGCCCGGCCTGGACATACTGATGTTCCCGCGCTTTCTGCTCGACCAC
>CAUYTZ010000304.1:0-1063 GCA_963575695.1 uncultured Gammaproteobacteria bacterium
TGTCGTAAATCACCACCCGGTTGCCATCACCCAGCCCCAGCTTGCGCACCCGGCTGGAAAACTTATCCGCGCCCGGCAGCATGTGCGGCAGGGGCGATTTGTCGTCGGAGATGTCGTCGAGATCGAAGAACACCGCTCCAGGAATGTGGCAGGCATCGTATTCCGCGCGCGCATTGCGCCCGCTTGATGGCATGACATAGGTGGCGTCAACCAACTTTACATCGGGAGCCGATAGGTGACGGGCGAGCCATTCGGTCGAAACTAGGGCGTCGGTTCTGGAATAGGGCATGAGGAACGGTCCCTTATGACGAAAAACAAATAACAAACCGTGCCGGCCCACGGCCGGAGATCGGAAAACTCGTTTGAACCCAGGATATCACGAACCGCCGGGAGTGGGGCAAGGCCGGTCTTCACCGCAGCTCTCCACCATGGGTGGTTCCGGCTGCCACCCGCTCCAGCGATTCACCCGGCCGCTGTCGATTCCGAACAGATCCAGCACCCGGCCAACCGTATGATCGATCAACGCATCCAGGCTGTCCGGCCGAGCATACCAGCCCGGCACCGGCGGCGCGATCACCGCGCCCATTTCGGTCAGCGCAACCATGGTACGTAAATGGCCCAGATGAAGCGGGGTTTCACGCACCATGAGGACCAGTCGTCGCCGCTCCTTAAGCACGACATCGGCCGCTCGGGTCAGTAGGGTGGAAGTGACGCCGGTGGCGATCTCGCTCATGGTTCGAATCGAACACGGTGCCACGACCATACCCAGGGTGTGGAAACTGCCGCTGGCGATCGGCGCGCCGACATTGGCCAGTTCATGACAGACCGTGGCCAGCGCGCGCACTTGAAGCGGAGTGTGCGCGCTTTCTACCGCCAGGGTTGCCAGAGCGGCCCTGGTCATGACAAGATGGGTTTCTATCGACAGCGCCCGCAGGGTTTCAAGCAGGCGGATGCCGTAGACGACGCCGGAGGCGCCGCTGATACCGACGATGAGGCGGGGAGATTGGATCATGGCCGAGAATATGGCGCGCCGCATCCCGAACGTCTACAATACTCGTACTGT
>CAUYTZ010000305.1:0-4559 GCA_963575695.1 uncultured Gammaproteobacteria bacterium
TAAGCTTCGGCCGAACCAGAACGGTTGGGGATGTGCGGCTTAATCCACGGCTGGTGGAACGGGCTGTCTTCCGGCAGCGGCGCATCGTGGGTGTAATGCAGCCAGCCGAACCACTCCGGCGGCACGCGGGTCGCTTCCGGCTCGCCATTGTACATTACCCAGCGGCGACGGCGCAGGCCACGCTGTCTGCGCTCCTGGAAATAGCGGTTGCCCTGGCTATCGGTGCCAACCGGCTCCCCGCGACGCCAGTTGAACAGCATGATTTGAAGATTACCAAGGAACGTCAGGAAGGAAACGCTCTGCTTTTTCATGGCGGAACCGTGGCGGGCTTGCGCCCTTTGGTGTGAAGAGGGAACGCGAACAGGTTCGCGAGCGGCGCACTATGGCATTGTCGCGGCGAGAGGTCCAGTCGCTTGCGAAGGCAAATCAGCCGGCCTCGGCCAGCTCACGCAGGGTATCCTGTCTGGTAAATGAGACTCGGTTGCCATCTAGCAGTGAAATTACGCCGCGCGTTTTGAGCCAAGTCAGAGTTCTGGACACGGTTTCCGTGGTCAGGCCCAAGTAATCAGCGATATCGGCCCGGCTCATCGGCAATTGAATGATGCTGATCTTGGTCGTCGGCTGCGAGACTCGTCTGGCACGGCGTTCCAGCATGTCCAAGAACGAGCAGATCTTCTCCCGCGCGGTTTTGCGTCCCAGCAACAGCATTTGGTCATGAGAACCGGCCAGTTCGCTGCTGGCCAGTCCGAACAGGCGCTTATGCATCTGTGGGCAGGTGTCGAGCAACGCTTCCAGCCGTCGGCGCTGAAACCGGCACAGTACCGAGGAGGTCACGGTTTCAGCGGTATAGGGGTAGCGGTCGGCGAACATGAGGCCCAGGAAATCGCCCGGCATCAAAAAGCCGGTGATCTGGCGCCGACCATCCGGGAGCAGTTTATAGAGCTTGATCATGCCGGCGGCGATGTTAAACAGGAATACCGCCTCTTCGCCTTCGGCGAACAAGGGTTGGCCGGCATCGAGTCGCTGAATCTGAACCAGTTCTGCCAGCCGGCGCAACTCTTCCGCGCTGAGACCCGCGCACACCGCTTGGCCGCGACCCGGACAGGGGGCGCACAGGTCGAACAGCGGCTCGGCGATACGCGGATCAATCGGGCTTGGCACGGGGGAATTGAGGGTGGCCATAGCGACGGCACCATTCTAAAGCGAAGATGTTAAGGCGACATCACGCGGCCGCTGAAGCCGGCGGCACTGTTTCCCGCGTTGTCGCCGGTTCCGGGACCGATTTGGGGATCGGGGCCGCCGTGACCGCAGACTCGGGTTCGTCATCAAACAGAATTCGGTGTGCGGCCCCATCGAGATCGTCGAACTGACCATTGTTAACCGCCCACAGGAACCCGGCCAGACCGAGCGCACCCAGGGTCAGGGCGACGGCGATCAGGAGCAGTATTTCGTTCATCGCCCAACTCCTTGGCCGTGGTGGCGGCAGTGGTGGCGGCAGTGCCTCGGTGCGATTTCAGGTTCTGGTTCAAACGCAAAGCGTTAAGGATGACCAGCACCGAAGACGACGACATCGCGACCGCCGCGATCAGGGGGGTCACCATTCCCATCATCGCCAGGGGAACAGTGAAGACGTTATACGCGATTGACAGGGCCAAGTTCTGACGTACGAGCAAATCAGCCCTGCGGGCAACCATCAGAGTTTCGAGGGTCGGGGCCAGCCGCCGGCCCTGGAACACGACATCGGCTGCGGTCTGGCTGACATCGACTGCGGTTGACGGCGACATCGAGACCAGGGCTGCGGCCAAAGCCGGGGCATCGTTGAGGCCGTCGCCAACCATCAACACCTTGGCCCCTTCTGCGGCCAAACCAGCCAGAGCGGTGGTTTTGTCGGTCGGAGACTGGGCCGCGCGCCACTCGGCGATGCCGAGCCGCCGGGCCAGCGTCGCCACCACCGGTTCCCGGTCGCCGGAAAGAATCGCCAGACGCAACCCCGCCCGGCGCAAATCGTCAACCACTGCTACCGCATCTTCTCGCGCTTGATCGCTGAAGTTGAAACAAACCGGTGGCTGTCCCGGACGAGCCAGCCACAATTCTAGGCTCTCGCCGCCGTCGTTTGCGGTTGTCGTGGGCGACTCGTGAACAGTTGTCGCGAGCGACTCGGGCACGGCACAAAAGCGGCGATGGCCGAGCCGGATTTCACCTTTCGGCGTATCCAGGACCAGTCCAGAACCGGGAATTTCGCGCACCCCGGCCACCACCGGCGACAGCGGCGCGGCTCTTACCAAGGCCCGGGCCAGCGGGTGCTTGCTGGCCTGGGCCAGCGACGCGGCCACAACCAGATTGGCCTCTGCCTCTCCCGCCCCCGTCCCCAGGCCGCGCAGCCATTCCGGCCGGCCTTCGGTCAGTGTGCCGGTCTTGTCGAACACAACGGTATCGACCTTGGCCAGCCGCTCCAGCGCCGTGGCCGATTTGATCAGAATTCCCTGGCGCAGCAGGCGTCCGCAGGCGACCACCTGCACCACCGGCACCGCCAGCGCCAGCGCGCACGGGCAGGTGATGATTAGTACCGCGATCGCGATCACCAGCGCGTCTTGCCACGCGGCACCCATGATCCAGACCCAGCCGAGGAAGGTGGACAGCGCCGCCAGATGGACCACCGGCGCGTAGAGCCGCGATACCCGGTCGGCCAGTTTGATATAGCGCGAGCGGCCCTGTTCGGCGGCTTCCATCAACCGGACGATTTCGGCCAACAGGGTGTCTTCACCGACCGCGACCACCTCCAGCCGCAGCGGCGCGGTCAGGTTGAGTGTGCCTGCGAACACCCGCTCGCCGGGTGTGGCCGCCGTGGGCAGGCTTTCGCCGGTGATCAACGAGGTAGCAAGATCGGCTGCGCCGTCGCGAATCACTCCGTCCACCGGTATCCGCTCGCCGGTGGCGACCAGCACCACCATGCCCGGCCGAACCTGTTCCGGCGGCACCATCTCCGCGCGACCGTCCGCACCGATCAGGGTCACGCTGGTCGCGGCCAGTGCCAGCAGGTGTTCGGCGTTGGAACGAGCCCGGCCACGGGCGCGCAGGTCCAGGTAGCGACCGATGAGCAAAAAAAACAGCAACGAAATTGCGCCGTCGAAATAGGCGTGCGGGCCGCCGCGCATGGTTTCAAACAGGCTCATGGCCGTGGCCAGCGTGACTCCGATCGAAATCGGCACATCCATGTTGGTGCGCAGGTTGGCCAGGGCGCTCCAGGCCGAGCGTAGAAACGGCTGAATGGCGTAGGCGATGGCCGGCAACGCGATCAGGGCCGAAATCCAGTGCATCAAGGTGCGCGTGTCGGGGCCCATGCCCTCGCTGTGTCCGGCCCAGACTCCGACCGAAATCATCATCACGTTAGCCGCACCGAAGCCGGCCACCGCCATCGCCCGCAGCAACTGAATTTCGTTGCGGCGCTCGCTTTGGCTAAGCCGGAGCGGGTCGAAGGGCACCAGCCGGTAGCCGAGTGCGGTCACGGCTGCGACCAGAACATTGGCTTCGGCCTCGTCGTCGCGCCAGACCAGAGTCAAACGGCGGCTGGTCATGTTCAACCGCGCCTTGACCACGCCCGGCTGGCGTGCCAGGACCGACTCGATCAGCCATACGCAAGCGCCGCAGTGCAGGCCATCGACCATCAGATGCAGCGCCGAAGTTCCTCTCCCCTCGCCGTCGGCAACCCCATGGGCGGCATAGTTGATCACCGCTTGATCAGGGTCGGGGCGCAACGGTCGTGTGGCGGGATCGAGGGTTCGGCGGAGATAATAGCTGCCCAGCCCCAAGCCACGGACCAGATGGTAAGCCCCGGCGCAGCCCGGACAGCAGAACCGCACCGATTCAGCTTCAGAACCGCCGTCGCTTCCCGCACGCTCTTCCGGGGAGGCCGCTACCGCTTGGCCGCAATGGGCGCAGACGGTCATTCACGGACCTCGATCCGCTGTACGGTCTGATAGTCGCCATCGGCATTGCTGGCCACCATGCGCACGTCCCACAGGCCGGGCAGCGGCACATCGACCACAGCGGTGTAATGGCCGTTACCGGCGTTGGTCACGGTCAGATCCTGGTCCACGCCTTTGTGCGTTGGTCGGATCAGGCGCAGGCGCGTGGTGCAATCGGCCAGTGGCTGGCCTTGGCGGTTCAGAATCGTAACCTCCAACCCGCCCAAATCACCCGGCACCTCAGCGGCACTCGATGAAGACGCCATTGCCACCAGCATTCGGAACCAGGACGAAATCCGCGCCTGGATGGTCAAGTTCCTGACCCATCTCGTCGAAGGCGACACCGGAACACCGCAGCCCGCCGCCTCGCGCCCGCCACGGGCCGGCACCAAGCAGGACCAGTTGATCGCTCTGCTGCGCCGACCAGAAGGTGCCACGATCGCCCAGATGGTCGAAGCCACCGGCTGGGTTCACAACACCTGCCGGGGTGCCCTGGCCGGGGCGCTGAAGAAGCGGTTGGGCCTGACCGTCACCAGCACCAAGGTTGCCGGGGGTGAACGAGTCTACCACACCACCTGACGCCATCGAGCCACC
>CAUYTZ010000306.1:0-1507 GCA_963575695.1 uncultured Gammaproteobacteria bacterium
GCCGTTCGCCCGCAATCCGAGAATTCACGATCCAGAACAGGTAGCGCGGATTGCCGGCTCGATGGCAGAGTTCGGGTTTGTCGTGCCCATCTTGGCTGATAAAGAGGGCAACATCATCGCCGGCCATGGCCGGCTACTTGCGGCGCAGCAACTGGGTTTGGCGGAAGTGCCGGTGGTGATCGCTAGTCACTTAACTGAAACTCAGCGCCGCGCCTACGTTATTGCCGACAATCAACTGACATTGTCATCACGCTGGGATGATGAACTGCTTGCCGGCATGCTGCATGAGTTGAACTCTGAAAGCTTCGATTTGGACCTACTCGGTTTTTCGGCCGAGCAACTTGATGAGTTGATGGCACCGTTGACCGACGACGAAGAACCGGCGACAGCAAGCGATGTCGACGGTGCTGAAGATGACGTACCGGAACCGCCGGCCCAACCGGTATCACGCACTGGCGATCTGTGGCTGTTGGGCGAGCATCGGTTGCTGTGTGGAGATAGTACTGATCCAAAAGTTGTCGCGCGATTGATGGCCGGCGAAGTCTCGGCGCTTTGCTTTACATCGCCTCCTTATGGCAACCAACGCCAATATACCACCGGCGGCATCGGTGACTGGGATAAGTTGATGGAAGGTGTGTTCCGGAACTTGTCGCTGGCCATGGCGAACGATGGTCAAGTTCTGGTCAATCTGGGGTTGATCCATCGCGACGGTGAATGGCAGCCTTATTGGGAAGGCTGGATCGAATGGATGCGCAGTCAGGGCTGGAGGAGGTTTGGATTCTACACATGGGATCAGGGGCCAGGAATTCCAGGTGACTGGGGTGGACGCTTCGCTCCCAGTAATGAATTCATTTTTCACTTCAACAAGAAAAATCGCAAGCCAAACAAAATTGTGCCATGCAAATATGCTGGCCAACACACCCATCGGCGCGCCGACGGCAGGCCTACCGGCATGCGCGAGGCCGATGGTACGGTCAATGCCTGGACTCAGGCTGATGAAGTAACGCAATCGCACCGCATCCCGGATAGTGTGATCAGAATTGTCCGGCATAAGGCTCGCGGAATTGAGGTTGAACATCCGGCCGTGTTCCCGGTGTTGCTAGTAGAGCATGTCATGGCCGCATTCACCGACCAAGGCGATGTTTGCTATGAACCGTTCGGCGGCTCTGGGACATCGATTGTGGCCGCCGAGCGTATTGGACGGCGCTGCCGGGCCATTGATCTAGCTCCGGAATACTGCGATGTCGCGGTGCGGCGCTGGAATAAACTGTACCCCGATCAGCCGGCCCGGCTGGAGAGCGGCGGAACCTATGCCGAAACCGCCGCCGCGCGGGAATAAAGGGACCAAGCGTCATGACCGATCTTCAGGTTGCCAACTGGCCGGTCGGCCGGCTGATCCCCTATGCCCGCAACGCGAGGACGCATTCAGACGACCAGGTGGCGCAGATCGCGGGATCGCTGGCCGAGTTCGGCTTCAACAACCCGTGTCTGGTGGACGAGCAGGTGA
>CAUYTZ010000307.1:0-1354 GCA_963575695.1 uncultured Gammaproteobacteria bacterium
CCAAGCGTTCGTCGCCGCGCTGACCGCCGCGCTGTCGGCCGGTGCCTCGGCCCAGGCCGCGACGCAGGCCGCAGCCGGTGCCGCAGCCGCCGCCAATGATCATGCCAACAGCTCGACCGCGCCGACCACCGCCGCCACCCAGTTGGCCCAAGCCCTGGCCAGCGGCACCAATGCCGCCGCCACCCTGGCTGCGGCCGGCATGTCCGGCGAACATGCCGACTCCTTTTCCCAAGCCCTGGCTCAGGCCCTGGCCAGCGGAACCCCTCTGTCCACCGCCGTAACCTCAGCCAGCGCCGCCGCCACCGCCGCCAACCAGCAGACCGCCGCCGCGCAGAGCCCAACCGGAACCGGGGCCGTGACCGGGGCCCCTCAACCCGGAACAACGCCGACCTTGACGCCAGGGGGGCCGAGTACGACGGCCCCGGAATCGCCCGCGCCCGCCCCAACACCCGCTCAGGTTGCCGACGCAACGCAGCCCGCCCCAACACCCACGACCACCACGCCTCCCTCCCCTGCCCCATCGACTCCCGCCGCGTCCACTCCCGCTCCGTTGCCGCCACTGACTCAATTGATGGATCCGGCGGGAGCGTTCAATGCGATCATGAACCCGGATGCGGGGCTTCCGCCCTCGGCGACCAACACCACTCCGCCGACAACGCCAGCTCAAACCACCTCGACTCCCGGGCCGACCTCTCTTTCTTCGCCAGCGCCGACTTCCACCACCCCGGCCAACACCCCGGCTCCGACCACGACCTCGGATCAAACCGCGCTGTTGGTCGCTTACAACCAGACGACCACAACCACCACCACGACCACGCCACCAGTCTACATTCACGGGCGGGTGATCGATGGCCCGATCAAAGGTGCCACAGTTTATGTGGACGCCAATCGCAATGGCGCATTCGACGCCAGCGAATACAGCGTCGTTTCCGATAGCGGGGGTAATTTCTCCATTGCGCCGGACAAGCTGGCTCAAGGCCCGTTGCGGTCCTTCGGGGGCTATGACAGCACCAACAACCTGCCATTTCATGGCTTCATGGCTGCTCCGGCAGGCGGAACGATTCTCAACCCCCTGACCACCCTAATCAACGCCCTGGCTGAAAACAGTGGCGGCGCGCTCACCGCGGCCCAGGCGCAGCAACAAGTGATCCGCGCACTGAACCTGCCGACGACGGTCGATCTGACCAAGTTTGACCCATTTCCTGGAGCAAGTGCGGGCGATGCGACCTCGATTCAGATTCTGGGTGCGGCGATCTCCCTGCAAAACACGATTTCCCTGATCGCGGCCAACATCAAGGGCAGCGGCGCGGCCACCTCGGTGGAAGCGGCGACGACGGCAACCATCAATGCCCTG
>CAUYTZ010000308.1:0-11858 GCA_963575695.1 uncultured Gammaproteobacteria bacterium
GGTTCGATGGTCAGCAGAGCCAGAATGCGCCGTGTCCCGGCCGGGTCATAGCCACGGCTGCGGACCCCGTTGATGCCTTCAAACCGGATACCGCAATTAACCCGCTGGTAGAGCTGCTCTTCGTCCGGGGTGGGGCCGGGAACAACCGCCACCCCTGGAAGATCAGCGAGTTCCCAGCGAAAGCGGTTGACCACCATCACGAAACGGCGTTCGCCGGGCAGGTAGCACAACTCGCCCACCGGCAGCAGCGCATCCTGTACGCAGGCCGCCACCACCGTTAAATCATCGGCGTCACAGGCCAGCAGTTTGAGGGGACCGCTCATCCCTCGTCCTTAACCCGTTCGATGTCTGCGCCACATGCCGCCAGTTTCTCCTCCAGCCGCTCATAGCCTCGATCGAGGTGGTAGACGCGGTGGAGGTCGGTCACGCCATTGGCCGCCAGCCCCGCCAGAACCAGCGACACCGAGGCGCGCAGATCCGTCGCCATGACGGGGGCGCCGGTCAACTGCGGTACCCCGCGCACCAGCGCCGAAGAGTGATGGACCGTGATTCTGGCCCCCATCCGCGTCAGCTCCGGCACATGCATGAAGCGGTTTTCGAAAATGGTTTCGGTGATCATCGAAGCCCCGTCGGCCACCGCCATCACCGACATCATCTGGGCCTGTAGATCGGTGGGAAAGCCGGGGAACGGCTCGGTCATCACGTCCACGCCGGTCAATCGCTCCGGACGCGTCACCCGAATACCGTCACCCAGGTCGGTAAACACCACTCCGGCCCCGGTCAGGCAACCGGCCATCGCCTCCATCAGATCGAATCGGACATCGAGCAGATCAAGCTCACCGCCGGTGATCGCTGCGGCCATGGCATAAGTGCCGGCTTCGATTCGGTCGGGCACGATCGAATGGCGGGCCCCGTGCAGTTTTTCCTTGCCGCGAATCCGGATGGTGTCGCTGCCCAGGCCTTCGATCTCGGCCCCCATGGCTTGCAGGCAATGCCCCAGATCGATCACTTCCGGCTCGCGCGCGGCGTTGACGATCTTGGTTTCACCTTGGGCCAGGGTTGCGGCCATCATCAGATTTTCGGTCGCGCCGACCGACGGCATCGGGAACACAATGTTGGCCCCGGTTAGCCCTTTGGGGGCGCGCGCGTTGATGTAGCCGCCGGACAAATCGATTTCCGCCCCCATCAGGCGCAAGCCCTCGACATGCAGATCGACCGGGCGAGTCCCGATGGCGCAGCCGCCGGGCAGTGAAACCCGGGCGTGGCCATGGCGGGCGACCAGCGGTCCCAGCACCAGCACGCTGGCGCGCATCCGCCGAACCAGTTCATAGGGTGCGGTGGTGTTGGTGATGGTCTTGGCCGAAAGTTCAATCACCCGTCCGATATGACCGCCGGGGGTGGCCCCGTTCATGTGGATATCGACTCCGTGCTGGCCGAGCAGAATCGCCAGAGTCGAGATATCCATCAGGTGGGGCAAATTAGACAGAATCAGAGTCTGTTCGGTCAGCAGGCAGGCGGCCATCAGCGGCAGGGCGGCGTTCTTGGCCCCACAAATCGTGATCTTGCCTTTAAGCGGTTTCCCGCCGCGAATTCTAATCTTGTCCATACCCACCGCTCTGTCCAAAGAAATGAAAACCGGTACCGCTTACAATCGAGGCAGCGTTACCCCGCGCTGGTGCATGTATTTGCCCGCTCGGTCGGCATAAGACACCTCGCACGGCTGATCCCCTTTGAGGAACAGGAACTGGCACAGGCCTTCATTAGCATAGACCTTGGCCGGTAGCGGGGTGGTGTTGGAAATTTCCAGCGTCACATGGCCTTCCCATTCCGGTTCCAGCGGGGTGACGTTGACGATCAGGCCGCAGCGGGCATAGGTCGATTTGCCCAGGCAGATAACCAGAACATCGCGCGGAATGCGGAAGTATTCGACCGTGCGCGCCAACGCGAACGAATTGGGTGGGATCACGCACACGTCGCCGGAGCGATTGACGAAACCCTGATCGGAAAAACTCTTGGGATCGACAATCGCATTGTCTACGTTGGTGAAGATCTTGAATTCATTGGCAACTCTGGCATCATAGCCATAAGAGGACAGGCCAAACGAGATCACACCGCCGCTGCTTTGTCGCTCGACGAACGGTTCGATCATGCCACGGGTCTGCGCCTGTTCACGAATCCAGGTATCCGGCATGACCGACATCGGGGCACCCCTCGCATAGCTCTTGTTGCACCGAGCGAGGTTTTAGCCTAGCCCTGGTTCCGGATCAAGCAGGCTTGGCGATTATCCGCGTCAGTCTCAATGGGAGTCTCCATTGCCTTCGGCGACCAGGGCTTTGCCCTGGATCCGCATTATTTGCGACGAATCCACTAATCATCCCAACTCATTGGGCCCAAATCGTTGGGTATGTGTGCGATAATCCGCATTGGGAGATCAGAAATCCCCAATAGATCACCCGCCGCGTCCGAATTCCGACTCTCCTTACGCCGAAATCAGGGATAGATCCACGATAACGCGGCGGGGCCGGCCAGCATCGCTCACACCTCGGCTGATGGGCCTTGGCTGCGAATGAAAGCAGGGATGGACGTGCGCTGGGGGGCGCAAGCGTGGTAATAGCCACGGCAGCCATCGGTGACTCCTGTTTAGTCGATCGTGGTCAGGCCGGCTGGGGTGAGTTTGCACCCCAGCCGGCCGCATTCATTACCTGCACCAGCCGGACCGCAAAGTCAAAAGATACGTTGCTAAGGAGTCGCGAATGTCGCGCCATTTTACCGGTGATGCCCTGGTCATCGCCACCCACAACCCGGGCAAGGTTCGCGAAATCGGGGCCCTGTTGGCACCCTATGCCGCGACCTTTCACGCGGCCGGAGAGTTAGGCTTGCCCGAGCCGGAGGAAACCGGCGACAGCTTCATCGCCAACGCCATGATCAAGGCGTTGGCGGCGGCGGCTGGCTCCGGCTTGCCGGCGCTGGCTGACGACAGCGGATTGGCCGTGACCGCCCTTGGCGGACGGCCCGGCATCCACTCGGCGCGCTGGGCAGGGCCGCAAAAGGATTTCACCGTGGCCATGAAGTTGGTCGAGCAAGCCCTTGCCGGACAAACCGACCGTTCGGCCCATTTTGCCTGTGCTTTGGTTCTGGCCTGGCCGGATGGGTATTGCGAGGCGGTCGAGGGCCGGGTGGATGGCGATCTGGTTTGGCCGCCGCGCGGCGGTAATGGTTTTGGTTACGATCCGATTTTTGTCGCCAGGGGGCACAGCCTGACTTTTGCCGAGATTGCCGCCGAGGCCAAGCACGCGATCAGCCATCGCGCCGACGCTTTCCGCCAGTTGGTCCAGTGCTGTTTCACCTGAACCAAGCGGGCCGAACGTCTTCCCCACAAGGTGGAAAGTCATCCGTCTACTGGACCTGCTCGCTCTGGAAGACTAGTCTCAGCTTCCCGGGTGCATTTGCCCGGTCATAAAAATGGGATGGGGCGATGCGGCTGGTGACCTGGAACATTAATTCGGTGCGCTTGCGCATAGAATTGGTGCTGCGCGTGCTGGAAGAGACCGACGCCGATGTTCTGTGCTTGCAGGAAACCAAGGTACCCGATCCGGTGTTTCCACTGGAGGCGCTGGCCGAACGCGGCTATGTCCACGCCATGATCGATGGCATGAAGGGCTACAACGGGGTGGCGATCGTCTCCCGCCTGCCGTTGACCAACTGTGGTCGCCAGGAATGGTGCGGGCGCAATGATCGTCGGCATGTGTTCGCCACTCTGCCCGGCGGCGTTGAAGTGCATTCGGTCTATGTTCCGTCGGGCGGCGACATTCCAGACCCGGAACAGAATCCGAAGTTTGATCACAAACTTCGTTTCCTAGACGAAATGGCCCAGTGGTGGCCGCAAGCGCGCAGTGCCGAGCGTCCGATGATCCTGGCCGGGGATCTGAATGTCGCGCCGCTGGAACACGATGTCTGGTCGCACACCGCGCTGCTGGATGTGATCTGCCACACCCCGGTTGAGATTGAGCGGCTGAATCGAGTTCAAAGCAGCCTGGGCTGGGTGGATGCTATGCGCCGCTTTGTGCCCCCGGACCAAAAGCTGTACACATGGTGGAGTTACCGGGCTAAGGATTGGGTTGTCTCTAATCGCGGCCGGCGCATCGATCACGTCTGGGTCACGCCGCCCCTGGTCGGCGCGTTGACGGACTGCCGGGTGTTGACCGCAGCGCGCGGCTGGGAGCCGAAACCGTCCGATCATGTGCCGGTCGTGGTCGATTTGGCACTGTGACTTCCCTAACTCTTGTGGAGCAAAACTCATGGCCATGGACGCGGTCGAAATCGAACGGCTGATCAAGGAAGGCATCCCCGGTTGTCAGGTGCGAATCGAAGATTTGCGCGGCGATGGCAATCACTATGCCGCCACGGTGTCGGCGAGCGCATTTCATGGCAAAAGCCGAGTCGCCCAGCATCAGATCGTCTATGCCGCGCTCAAGGGCACGGTCGGCTATGAGTTGCACGCGCTGGCGTTGACCACGGTGCCGTTGGAGCCGGTTTTGGTGCCTGAACCAGCGCCCGAACCAGCCATGGCGGAGCCGGGCGGAGAGGGGTGAAATGGCCCAGCTTTACCGCACCGATTTCTATTCCTGGGCGATGGAGCAGGCGACGCTGGCCCGCGCCGGCCGACTCGATGGCCTGGATTTAGAACATGTGGCGGAGGAGTTGGAAGCCTTGGGGCGGTCGGAAGCAGCGGCGCTCAAATCAAGCTTGCGGGTGCTGCTGGTCCATTTACTTAAATGGCAATACCAGCCCGAACGGCGCTCGCGAAGCTGGACGAACAGCATAGACCGTGAACGAGACAACATTGAGGACCACTTGCGGGACAATCCCGGGTTGCGTCCGCGCTTGGCCGAACTGTTGCGTCAGGCCTATGCCCTGGCCCGGCGCGAGGCCGCACGCCAGACCCGCCTGCCTCTGGAAACCTTCCCCCTTGACTGTGCGCAGAGTCTGGAACAAATCACTGCCCAAGACTGGTTGCCCCAGTAAGTCCCAGTCGGTGGTATTGTCGGGGGCGGGGTCGTTGTGTGTTCAACAGAAGGATAACTGACCCATGGATCTCGGAGTCGCCGAGCGCATCAAGCACGATCTGGCCGAAAACGATGTCGTGCTCTATCTGAAAGGTACAGCGGTCTATCCGCAGTGCGGATTTTCGGCTGCGGTGGTCGAACTGCTCAACAACCTGGGCGTGACTTTTAAGGGCATCGATGTTCTGACCGATCCCGGCGTGCGCAACGGGATCAAGGAATACGCCAACTGGCCGACTCTGCCTCAGTTGTACATCAAGGGCGAATTCGTCGGCGGCTGCGATATTGTGCGTGAGATGTTCCAGTCCGGTGAGTTGAAGGACATGCTCGTCGCCAAGGGCGTCAAGACCGCGTAAGCTTGGTTTTAGTCACCGATCGTTCCGCACGACTTAACTCAAAAGACTTGGGATGAAATGGCCAAATCCACCGCAACCAGGCTTCATGTCGAGGATCACTTGGTTGCCGGCGCGGAATTTGATCCGGGTGCGGAACGATCTCACCAGTTGCTGCGCGTACTGCGGCTGGGGGCGGGCGATCGGGTGGCTTTGTTCAACGCCGCCGATGGTGAGTGGTTGGCGGAAATCGAGGATCGGGGCAAGGGTCGCTGCCGGCTGCGCGTGGTGGAACAGGGTTGCCCTGCGCTTGGTTCGGAAGCGGCGCGGGGGCCGTGGTTGCTGTTTGCCCCGATCAAGCGCACCCGCTTGGAATTCATGGTCGAAAAGGCCTGCGAGCTGGGGGTGACTCGGTTGTTGCCGGTCATAACGCGCTATACCGATCCTGGCCGGGTTAACCGCGAGCGGCTGCGTGCGATTGTGACCGAAGCCGCCGAGCAATGCGGCCGGCTCTCGGTTCCGGAAGTGGGGGAAGCGCTTCCGCTGCTTGAGGTGTTGGACAATTGGCCGGCGGAACGTTCGCTGGTGGTCTGCGCCGAACGTGGCGAGGTGCGACCGATCGCGACGGTTCCGCCGGGGCCAGCCGCGATTCTGATCGGTCCCGAAGGGGGGTTTGCCCCATTTGAGCTTGACAGGGTCTCGCAACTGCCGTTTGCTTTCACTGCTGGTTTAGGGCCGAGAGTTTTGCGGGCGGAAACGGCGGCGCTGGCGGCTCTGGCCTGCTGGCAGGCGGTGGTTGGGGACTGGACCGTCGAAGGGCGCGAGAGTCGCCCCTGGTTGCCGAAGGCAAAGTCTCCTTCCTGAACAAGCACCATCAACTGAATACCTTGTGAATACCTTGCCAAGGGATTGCGCTGAATGTCTGCACCGCCCACCTCGCCTGGCCAGCCGATTACCGACCGGCATCAATTGACGGCGTGGATGGCGGCCGGCGGCCGGCCGGCAGCCGATTGGCGCATTGGCACCGAACACGAAAAGTTCGCTTTTCGTCGTTCCGATCTGCGTCCACTGCCCTATGGCGGTCCGGACGGTATCGCGGCGGTGCTGCGCGGCTTGACTCGTTTTGGCTGGGAGCCGGTACTGGAAGGTGACAACATCATCGCGTTGACGCAAGGTTTGGCCAGTGTCTCGCTGGAACCGGGCGGGCAGGTGGAATTGTCTGGCGCGCCACTAGAAACGGTCCATGAAACTTGCGCCGAGGTTCATGAACATCTTCGGCAGGTCAAAGTTATCGGCGATGAACTCGGCATCGGCATGATCGGGTTGGGCTTCAATCCCAAGTGGCGGCAGGACGAAATTCCGTGGATGCCCAAGGGCCGTTACAAGATCATGGGCGCGTACATGCCCAAGCGCGGTAGTTTGGGCTTGGACATGATGACTCGCACCTGTACGGTTCAGGTAAACCTTGATTTCTCTAGCGAAGCCGACATGGTGCGCAAGTTCAGGGTTGGTTTGGCCTTGCAGCCGCTGGCGACCGCCTTGTTCGCCACGTCGCCGTTTGTCGAAGGCAAGCCGAACGGATTCCAAAGTTATCGCAGCCAGATTTGGACCGATACCGATCAGGATCGCTGCGGTGATTTGCCGTTTGTGTTTGAGGATGGCTTTGGCTTCGAGCGTTATGTGGAATACGCGCTCGATGTGCCGATGTATTTCGTTTACCGTGACAAACGATATATCGACGCCTCCGGTCAGTCGTTCCGCGATTTTCTGGCCGGGAAACTGCCGGCCCTGCCTGGTCAAACGCCGCTGCTAACCGATTGGGCCGACCATCTGACCACGCTGTTTCCGGAAGTCCGGCTGAAGCGTTTCCTGGAAATGCGTGGGGCCGATGGTGGCCCTTGGGGGCGGCTGTGCGCGCTGCCGGCGTTTTGGGTTGGTTTGCTCTATGATCAGGTTGTGTTGGATGCGGCCTGGGAATTGGTCAAGGACTGGACCGCAGAAGAGCGAGCCCAACTGCGGCGCGACGTGCCGCGGATGGGGCTGGATACGCCGTGGCGGCAGGGCACGCTGCGCGAACTTGGCCAACTCGTGTTGGAAATTTCGCGTGAGGGTTTGGTCAGGCGCGCCCGTACCGATTGTGAAGGCCAGGACGAAGCCCACTTCCTCGACCCGCTGTTCGCGGTGGTCGGGCGCGGGGAAACGCTTTCTTCCGAATTGATTCGCCGTTTCAACGGCCCGTGGGCCGGTTCAATCGACCGGGTCTATGAGGACTATGCCTACTGAGTCTCCCCTAGTCTGAAGTCTGACTGAGCCCGTATCCCTTGGTCAGGGATACGGGGGGGTCAGGGATACGGGCAACGGTCGCCGGTGATTTCCACGAACGAGCGCGTCCCGGCCACGACGGTGAAGCGGAACTCGGTGTTGTCCACCACCACCGAGTGCTGGAGCGGCAGCACCCCGGTGGCGACCGATTCCCGGCCACCAATGATCGCGAAATGCAGCGTCACCGGCTGTCCCGGGTCGTACCAGGCTTCCGGATAACCGGCGTTGTCGCGCACCGAAAGCCCGTCGCCAATCACGGTGATGGTGCCGTTGGCGAAGGTCACCGAGCGGTTGGTCGATTTGTAGATCGGGGTGGATAGCGAAAAGCGCTTGGTTTCCGGCTGCTGGCAATTGCGTCGATTCTGGGCCGATTGGATGATGAACCCCAGTCGCTCAGATGTGACCCCAGCCCCCAGCCGTTCCGCCGCCATTTGCAGTATGCGCGCCAGATCTCCGGAAGGCACATCGCGCGCCAGTCGCTGCTCCAGTTTCTCTGCGCGACTTTCGGCGTTGCGCGTCGCTTCCTGCAACTGAGTGGTCAGCAGCGTCAGTTCAGCCCTTTGCCGCGACAGGGTTTTCACTTCCTCGCGCAGGCTGGCGTCGCGTTCCTCAAGCTGCTCGATGCCCACCTGATAGGCGAACAGTCCCGTAGCCAGCAGAACGGCCACAACCAAAATGATCTTGGCGAAGCCAAGCCATACCCGCCGTCGGTAGCGGCGCTGATAATCGTAGCCAAAGGTCATGCTTCGCCAATCCACAGCAGGATCCCCTTCCCTGCGGCGACGCCGGCTTGACCAACGGCACTCCCCGCAGGAGGGCCGAAACCCTCACCGTGATATGGCTAACCCGAAAGCACCGGCAATGCAATCGCAACAGCGGCATTCATTATCGAGTTTGGAGGGTTTCGGCAATTGGGGGAACTCCGCCGCTCCCACCTTGATCCCTTTCCAGAGATCTTTCGTCATCGCCGCTCTTGTGCCGGCGGGGATGGTTTACTAGAGTCACGCCGAAGTCGGGCCGATCCCAGCGGACTTAACCGAAGGCGACAGCGATGAATTTCTTTGTTCAGTTGGTTGGGCGTGGTGGTGCGGCGCGGAGTCTTGCCGTCGGAGCCAGCCTCGTCGCCGGATTGGCCCTCACCGGCTGCACGGCGCAGAAAGCGGTACCGCTGGCCTGCCCGAAGGTGGCGCTGGTGAGCGATGTTGCCACCGCGACTTTGTTTCGGCCGGGTGGTGGCAACGAACTGACCGACGTGGTCGCGCGGGGCCAAATCAATAACGATTTTCCTGGCGAGTGCGAATACAATAAGGATGGCGTGACCGTCACCTTTACCATGATCTTGGGCGCGGAGCGCGGACCGGCGATGAAGGGTAATCAGGTCGATCTGCGCTATTTCGTCGCCTTGTCTGATCCCGAGCAGGGCATCATTTCCAAGCGTGAATTCGATACCTCGGTTGAATTTAAGCCTAATCTGCCGCGCGCCGGCAACAGCGAAGAATTGCAGCAGAAAATTCCGCTGCCGCTCGATCAGGATGCCCGCCATTATGAGATTCTGGTTGGCTTCCAGCTTACTCCTGAGCAATTGGCGTTCAACCGCAACCCGCGCAAGCGCTGACCTCGGCCGGATCGCGGCCGGCTTTGTGCTGATGGGGATGCTGGGATTGGCCATCACCCCGCCGGTTGTGGCCCAAAACGGCGGCAAGCCCCAGGCTGCGCCCGGCTATCAGCGACTGCCGATTGAGGCTGTGACCGGGGCGGCGAGCGTGGTTGCCGGAGACTTGGTCACGGTCGGTGCCACTAAGGTTCGGCTTTACGGTATTGCCGCGCCCGAAACCGGACAGAAATGTCGCAATCGTTACAGTCATGAACTGGAGTGTGGCAAAATAGCGGCCGAGGTGCTGCGTACGCTGGTCGAAGGTGCCGTGGTTTCCTGTGCCGTCGATCGCAAGGACCGCACGGGCCAGAAGGTCGGCGTGTGTCGGGTTCGTGGGGTCGATTTGGGCGCGGCGATGGTGGCGCGGGGCTGGGCCTTCGCCTATCGTGGCCTCAGTCCGGATTATGTCGGTTCGGAAGCTTATGCCGAATCCAAGCGCTTGGGCATGTGGGGGGGACGGGTGGAAACCCCGTGGCAATGGCGCTCGCGCCAGCAGCGGGAGCGCGCCAAGTAAGAATTTGTTTCGCCCCTGAACTCTTGACGGAAATGCGTTGCCGGAGCCGGGGGCTTGGAGTATCCACCTGATGCCAGAGTACGGCTTGGGCAACTTGGAACCGGATCAATGCTGCAAACTTTTCGTGAGGGCGTAAACTCCTGGGTTGCCAAGGGGTTGTTCATCCTGCTTATCATCAGCTTCGGCGTTTGGGGCATCGGCGACATTTTCCGCTCGGGTGGACAGTCCAACGTCGTGGCTGAAATCGGGCCGATCAAGATAACCGGCGGCGAGCTGGACCAGGAATTCCGTACTCAAGTCGATCGGCTGCGGACCACCTTCGGCGGCTCCCTGACCGTCGAACAGGCCAAGGCGATCGGTCTGCTTGATCAGACCTTGCGCCAGATGATCGAACACGCACTGCTCGATCTGGCGGCGCAGGAGGCTGGGTTGAAGGCCGGTGACGAGCTGATCAGGCAGGAACTGGGCCGCCAGGCCGCGTTCCGTGATCAGCAGGGGCGGTTTAATGCCGAGATGTTCCGGCAGGCGCTTGCCGCCAACGGTCTGAATGAACATACCTATTTGGCCACGTTGCGCCGCGATCGCATCCGCGAGTTGATCAAGGGTGCGGTCGGGGCCGGAGCCACCCCCCCCCAGACTCTGCTCGAGTCCCTCTATCGTTACCGCCAGGAAAAGCGCAGCGCCGAAACCGTGATGGTGGCCGAGGCCGCGTTCGCCAATCCGGGCGTGCCGGACGAGACGGAGCAGGTCCGCACTCACGAAGAGCACCAGATCCGCTACACCGCGCCCGAATATCGCAAACTGGCGGTGTTGCTGATGCAGCCGGAGCAGGTGGCGGGAACCATCGAAGTTACCGCCGACGCGTTGCGCGCCGCATACGAGGCCAGAATTGAAGAATTCCGGGTGCCGGAAAAGCGCACGCTGGAACAAGTGCTGGTCGAAGATGAGAACAAGGCGCTGGCGGTGGTTCAGGGCGCGCGTGCCAAGGGCGGGGATCTGGCCGCGGCTGCCCGCGACGCCGCCACCGAGACTCAGATTCTGGATGGGGTGAGCAAGGACGACCTGATGGAAGCCGGGGCCGCCGCTTTCGCTCAGGCGGTGGGTGTGATCGGCGAGCCGGCACGGTCGGCGCTGGGCTGGCATGTGTTCAAGGTTACCGCGATTCAACCCGGGACCGAGCCGACTCTGGAGTCGGTGCGTGATCGGCTGGTGAGCGATATCCGTCGCGACCGGCAGGACGAGGTGTTCTATCGCCTGATTAACAAGGTCGAGGATGCCCTGGCCGGTGGTGCGCAATTGGAAGAAACTGCGGAGAAATTCGGCATCAAGCTGGTGCGGATTGATGCCGTCGATGCCGCCGGTAAGCGTCTGGACGGAACCATGGTCGATGGTTTGCCTGGGCTGGATCGGGTGTTGCAAACCGCCTTTACCATGGGGGCCGGCGGCAAGAGTCCGCTCAGTGATAATGGGCCGGGCATGTATTCGGTTCGAGTCGATGGTGTGACTCCGTCGGTGTTGAAGCCGCTGGCCGAGGTTAAGGACAAGGTGATTGCCGATTGGCAGGCCGAAAAGCGGACCAAATTGGCAACGGACAAGGCCGAGGAACTGGTTAAGCAGGTTCAGGGCGGCAAAACATTGGACGAAGCGGCCAAGGCTGGCGGTTTGACCATGGAAGTCGTTGCAGCGGTGGGCCGGGATGCTCGTCAGGCGGGAAAGTTGTCGCCGGAGGTGGTCAAGCGTTTGTTCGAAGCGCACCCCGGGGATGTGGTGACGGTGGCAGCGGCGGGTGGGCGCATGGTGGCGCGGCTGAAAGAGGTTCAAGCCGCCGATCCGAAGGCCCCAGGAGCCGATCTTGCGCCGCTCAAAGGCCAGATCGCTCAGGGTGTGGCCAACGACTTGTTTACCGAATACCTGAACGCACTTCAGGCGCGTTATCCGGTGCGGGTTAACCAGGAGCGGATTGGGTCGTTGTT
>CAUYTZ010000309.1:0-5688 GCA_963575695.1 uncultured Gammaproteobacteria bacterium
GGTCTTCCCCCCCCCCGCTCCATAGACTTAGGAAGTTGTCTCTTCGGACTTGAGCGCATAGCCCAAGCTTTTCAAAGCGGTGGCAATTTCAGGCAGAATGCCCGGATCGTCGATCGTCGGCGGCACCTTATAGGGGGTGCTGTCGGCGATCTTCTGCATCGTGCCGCGCAGGATCTTGCCTGAGCGGGTCTTCGGCAGACGATCAACCACGACCGCGCGCTTAAAGTCGGCCACTGCGCCAATCTTGTCGCGCACCATTTTGACCACTTCGGCCACGATCTCGGCATCCGACTTGGTGACGCCGTTCTTCAGTACCAGGAAGCCCAACGGCAATTGGCCCTTGAGCTGATCGGCAACACCGATCACGGCGCATTCCGCGACATCCTGGTGCGAGGACAGCACCTCTTCCATGCCGCCGGTTGAAAGCCGATGACCCGCGACATTAATGATATCATCGGTCCGGGCCATGATTGAGACATAGCCGTCTTCATCGACGAAGCCGGCGTCTCCGGTCTGGTAATAGCCCGGATATTCGGCCATGTACGCCTTCAGATAGCGATCCTCGGCGTTCCATAGCGTCGGGAAGGTGCCCGGGGGCAGCGGTAGCTTGGCGCAGATCGCACCGATGTCGCCACGCGCCACTTCATCCTGTTCGGCGTTAAGTACCCGGATATCCCAGCCCGGCAGCGGCTTGGTCGCCGAGCCGTACTTGATCGGGAACTTATGAATCCCCAGCGGGTTGCCGGAAATCGCCCAGCCGGTTTCGGTCTGCCACCAGTGATCGATCACCGGCGTGCCCAGAATCCGTTCCGCCCATTGCAGGGTGTCGGGGTCGGAGCGCTCGCCGGCCAGGAATAGGGCCCGGAAGTTCGACATGTCGTACTTCTTCAGGAACTCGGCGTTCGGGTCGTCGCGCTTGATCGCGCGGAACGCGGTCGGCGCGGTAAACAGAGTTTGAATTTTGTACTGGCTGATCATGCGCCAGAACGCGCCAGCGTCCGGCGTGCCGACCGGCTTACCTTCATAGACCACGGTGGTGCAGCCTTGCAGCAGCGGGCCGTAGCAGATGTAGGAGTGGCCGACCACCCAGCCCACGTCCGACGCCGCCCAGAACACTTCGCCCGGGGCGACATTGTACATGTAGCGCATGGACCACTTCAGGGCCACGGCGTGACCGCCGTTGTCGCGCACGATGCCTTTGGGCTGGCCGGTGGTGCCGGAGGTATAGAGGATGTAAAGCGGATCGGTGGCGGCAACCGGCACGCATTCCGCCGGCTCCACACCGGCTTCGGCTTCATTCCAATCCCAGTCGCGGCCGGCGATCAGAGTGGCGGTTTCCTGCGGGCGCTGGAAGATGATCACGGCGGCCGGCTTGTGTGGCGACAACTCGATCGCTTGATCCAGCATCGGCTTGTAGGCGATAACCCGCTTCCCTTCGACGCCGCACGACGCCGACACGATCGCCTTCGGTGAGGCGTCGGTGATGCGGGTGGCCAGTTCCTGCGGCGCGAAGCCACCGAACACCACCGAATGCACCGCGCCCAGGCGGGCACAAGCCAACATCGAAATCAACGCTTGCGGGATCATCGGCATGTAAATGATGACCCGGTCACCCTTGACCACGCCGCGTGCGCGCAGCGCTCCGGCAAAGCGAGCCACAGCATCACGCAACTGGCGATAGGTATAGGTGCTGGCCAGGCTCGTCACCGGGCTGTCGTAGATCAGTGCCAGTTGGTCGGCCCGCCCGCCTTCGACATGACGATCAAGCGCGTTGTAGCAGGTGTTAAGTTCACCCCCAGCGAACCAGCGATAAAACGGCGGATTCGAACGATCGAGTACGGTGTCCCATTTCTTCGTCCACACGATATCCTCGGCAGCTTCCCCCCAGAAGCCATCGGGATCGGACAGGGAACGCGCGTGCATTTGGTCGTAGAGGTTGCTCATGGGGTGCCCTTCTTGCTTTTGCTCTAAGCGATTTTTTCCCGGCGTGGCAGAACGTCCGGATAAGCGGCGCGGAGTGTGCGCTAGACACACGGGTTTTGCCAAGGTATTTCTAAGAGAAAAATAAACGCCGCACAAGATATAGGGATTTAAACCGATAGGTATTTCCCGTAATCTCGATTGTGCGCCGCACAAATTATGGTGCGTCGCACAATTTGGAGTCGGCCTATTGGCATCCTATCAAGTCGCATTACTCGCAGGTATTACACCAAGCGCAGGTCGGCAAAGGTTCGGCGCAGGCTAGCCTGGATGTCGGCGGCCAGTTCGGTTTCGCCCAGCAGCAAGCGGCGACCGCTGCCGGCGGCGCGGGTCTGGCGGTGGATGATTGACGCCAGTCGTCGGCTGAGGATTTCGGCCAACGGCGGCCGTTGCGCCAGCAGGCGGCGGATTAGGGCCAGATCCAGCTCGGCGACCAGAGCCGCAGTCTTGGCGCGTAGGGTGCAAGCGTGGGCATCGCCGGTCAGCAGCGCTTCGCCGCCGACCAGGGCACCGGGGCCGACCAGTCCCGGTTGTTGTGGTGTTGCGGCGGTGGCTCCGCCCGGCCCCGCGCGGCGACCTTCCTGAACAAACAAGCCTTCGATCACCAAGGTGATGGCCGTGGCACCCTCGCCACCCTGAGTCAGAATTGCGCCCAACGACAGTGGTCGGACCTGGGCCCCTTCGCTCAACAAGTTGAGTTCGGCCTCGTTCAGATCACGGAACAACTCGGTGGCACCAAGCAGAAGCGCCAGATGGTGCGGTTCGGGGCCGCTGCCATCGGAGGTGGTGGTCCGGTCGGCTTGGGTGCGCTCAAGCTTGGGCCACGCCGGCCTGATGCCGGCTTTGGCCAGGTGGATCAAGGCATGGAACAGCACCGAAGAGCGGCCTCGGAATCGGGTTTCCAGGGTTGGGCAGAACACGATCACGTATTCGACACCGACGGCACCGATGTCCTTGACCAATACGGCCGGGGCCGGGGCGTCGGGCAGGGTGAAGCCGGCGACACCTTCGGTTGCCGCCGCTTGCAGCACGCGGATGGCGCGGTCGGGAGGAATTTCGGCATCAAGGGTGATGACGATCGGCACGCCAAAAAAGCTTTTCGGTGACGAATAATTGGTGATCGTTGAAGAGGCCAATTTACTGTTGGGCACGATGATGATATTGCCGAACAAATTCTCAATTCGGGTGGTACGCCAACTAATTTCCAGAACCTTACCCTCAACGACCTGCTCCCCGGCTCTTTGCAGCAGTACGTTGTCGCCGATCTTAACCGGCCGGTCGAGATTGATCGCCAACCCGGTAAAGATATCGAGGATCATGTCGCGCAAGGCGATACCAAACACGAACCCGATCACGCCCGATGCCGCCCACAGCACGGTCAGGTCTTGCTGGAAGACGATGCCGATAACCGCGGCGATCGCCAGCAGGTAGATGATCAGCCCCGACAATTGCGACAGCAGCCGTGGCACCGGCGTGCCCAGCGCCGAGGCCAGCAGACCATCGAGCAGCAGGAATTGCACCACCCGCCGGACGAACACGGCCAGGAACAGGATTTCGGCGATGCCAAGTGCGTAGGCGAGAATCTGACGGGTGGTGTCGAAGGCTTGAATGCCAACAGTCTGATAGGCGCTGCCGCCGGAATAGAGCGCGCTGGCAATCGCCAAGCTGGCGATGAGCGGCAGCAACAGCTTGCGGACCTTATCGCCGAAGAACTTTAGCGCCATTGAGGGCTTTCCTGGGATCATACCAAATAAAGTGGGTCAAGGGCAAAGCCCTGGTCGCCGAAGGCTAAACGACTCTACCGAGGACGGAATTGACCATGCCCGTGTTTCGCCAGGACAAAACCAATTTCACCGCTGGGGAGATCTCGCGTCGGCTGCTCGGTCGTGGCGATCTGCGTGCCTATGAAAACGGTGCCCTAACCCTGCGTAACGTTTTCATTCATCCCACCGGCGGCCTGACCCGCCGCGCCGGGTTGGCCTATGTCGCCGCCGCGCGTGGTGCCGGCCGGCTGCTGCCGTTCGAATTCAACGACCAGCAAACCTATTTGCTCGCGTTTAGTGATGGCAAGATCGACATCTATCAAGCGGATACGCTGATCACAACCGTGAGCGCGCCGTGGACCGCAGCCCAGATCCCGCGGATTTCCTGGACCCAGAGCGCCGATACCCTGCTGATCTGCCATCCCGATGTTGAGCCGCGCAAGCTGACCCGCTCTGGGGCCGGGGTATGGTCGCTGGTGACGTGGGGCTATTTGATCGAGAGCCAAGCCAATCGTCAGCCCTATTTCAAGTTCGTCGCACCAGAGATCACTCTGGCCGCGAGCGCCACTTCTGGCACGATTACCCTAACCGCCTCCGCCGCAGTGTTTGTCGCCGGGCACCAGAACACGCGCTTTCGTATGGTTGGCAAGCAGGTGCTGATCACCGGCGTGACTTCCGCCACGCAGGCCCAGGCCACGGTTCAGGAAACCTTGACCGCGACCACCGCGACCGTCGCTTGGGATGAACAAGCATTTTCTGCGGTGCGCGGCTGGCCGGTGTCGGTGGCATTCCATCAGCATCGGTTGGTGGTCGGCGGCTCGCGCGATTTGCCCAACCGGCTGTGGTTGTCGCGTTCGGCAGATTTGTGGAACTTCGATCTTGGGACCGGTGCCGATGACGAGGCGATCGAATTCGGGATTCTTTCGGATCAGGTCAATGCGATCCGGGCGGTGTTTTCCGGTCGTCATTTGCAGGTATTCACCACCGGGGCCGAATGGATGGTCACGGGCGAACCGCTCACTCCTCAAAACATCCAATTGTATCGCCAAACTCTGGTTGGCTCGCCAGCCGATCGCACGGTGGTCCCGCGCGATGTTGACGGGGCCACCCTGTTCGTGTCGCGCGATGGCCGCGAGGTGCGCGAGTTCCTCTACACCATCACCGAACAAGCCTATCAATCCAACGATTTGGCCTTGCTTGCCCGTCATCTGATTAACCAACCGGTCGATCAGGCGTTCGACAAGCATCGCCGGTTGTTAATCGTGGTCATGGCCGATGGCTCGGTGGCGGTGCTGACCATCTATCGCAGTGAAAGCGTGACCGCCTGGACCCGGATGGAAACTGACGGCCTGGTTCGTTCGGTGGCGGTGGTTGGGGAGCAGGTTTACTTCCTGCTTCAGCGCGGCGTGCGCTGGACCATCGAGCGGCTGGACGATGATTTGAACCTCGACGCGGCCCTGGTCGGGGACTCCGCAACCGCGAAAGTCTCGTGGTCGGGGCTGGACCATCTGGAGGGGCGGACGGTCGCGGTGGTCGCCGACGGCGTGGTTCGGCCTTCGATCGTGGTTTGGGGCGGGGCAATCGTGCTGGCAGCCCCGGCTCGTCATGTCGAGGCCGGGCTGCCCTTCACCCATGTCATCGAGCCGTTGCCGCCTAGCCTGCTTGGGCAGGGGGCGCGCGGACCCCGGTTGCGGTTGGTTGCGATCAACTTTCGCGTCGAAGACACCGCTGCGGTCCGGGTCGATCTCGGCCGGGGGCCGTTCGACCTACCTCTGCACCGGTTTGGCCTCGCCGCTCTGCCCGAAACACCTCCACTCCGAATAACCGGCGACCGTCGGTTGCGCGCGCTCGGTTGGCCGCAAAACCCGATCGAGCCTTTGTGGCGGATTGAACAAGATATTCCGCTGCCATTCACGCTGCTGTCCGTAACCCTGGAAATGAAGGT
>CAUYTZ010000310.1:0-5312 GCA_963575695.1 uncultured Gammaproteobacteria bacterium
GGTCGGTACGGTAGCCACGCAAACGGCGCGAGACGAAGGTGCCCGGCACCAATTCCGGCGGCTCGTCCACCAACAGCCGGACCACCTCCACCGGCAAGCGCTCGTGCAGCAACGTGCCGGCCGCGCCCGGTTTGTCGAGCAGGCGCTGGAAGAACTGGTCGTGGCGTTGAACCTGGCGGGGAACCTGGCGAGCGGTCATGAGCGGACTTTATCATCTTCCTCGGCCCACGGCACGCCAGAATTACCCGCCACTTTCGCGGATGAAGGCGCTGGCGGCGAAGCGCCAGAGGCATCCGCCCGCGCTTGACCGGGCACAGGGCTTCAAAGGCCCCCGCGTCTCGTTGCCGCCGCCAGTCAACCAGGGCCGAGGAATAAAGCCCCTCGCGCCGCAACAGCGCGCCAATCTCGCCCATTGCCGTCGCCCGGTCGGCCTCGCCCAAGAACAGCCGACCTACGGCCAGCTTCCGTGCCGGCGCCTGCGGTGACCAGCGTCTCTACAACCTTATTGGGCATGACCACGAGACTGTTCTCCTACGCCCTCAAGGGTAAACTTCCGGGGGGCCGGTGTCTCGTCATTGTTGGCACGGAGGGTACGGTCAAGCAGGGCGTTCCAGACGCGGTGGCTTACGCCTGCCCAGTCGCCGGGACGATCCTGCCGGAACAGCCGCATTGAGTCATACCAGCATGTGCTTTCGGGATTTCTTCCCCAAAGGACGTAGCTTCCGAAGCCCAGCAGAACCCAGACCGGTCGCCCAAGGGCACCGCACAAGTGGGCAACCGCGCTATCGGTCATGATGACCAGATCAAGGTGACGAATGGCGGCGGCCGTATCGCCGAAATCGTGCAGATGCGGGGCAAGGTCGACGATGCCGTGGCCCGGGGGAAGATCGTGCAGTTCCCGCTCCGGCGGCCCCTTTTGGAGGCTATACAGGCGAATACCGGGAACGCCATGAACGGCTTCAAGCAGGGTTGGCAGCGTGATCGCCCGGATGTTATTGCGGCGGAAGGTCGTGCTTCCGGACCAGATGATCCCGATCCGGGTCATGCCTTGAGCGCTGGCAAACAGCGGGGCGAGGCAGGCCTCGGTTTCAGGAGAAGGCACCAGGTAGGGAGCGCCGTTCATGGCTTCCGCTCGGGATGCGAACAGCCTCGGCAAACTCATAAGCGAAAGACAATAATCAAACGGCGGTCGCTCGCCGTCTTTGGCAATGATCCGGTCTACCCACGGCAGCCGCTGGACCAGCGGGAAAATCTGAGGTTGACATTCCACCGTTATATTCCCCCCCAGAGCCTTGACCTGGGGCAGAAAGCGCAGCGCCAAAATCGTGTCCCCGAATCCCTGTTCGCAGAACAGATGCAGCATTCGTCCGGGAAACGGACGCCCGTCCCACTCCGGCCCCGTAACCAGCTTGGGGGGGGGGTTGGACAACTGCCAACGGCACTCATAGGCGGGCCAACCGTCCGCGAAGTTTCCCTGCATCAGCAGCAACTGGGCGCGTTCCCAGGCGGCTTCGACGTTGCCGGGTTGCAGTTCAAGCACCCGGCCGATGCTGGCCAAGGCCTCGGCCGGACGACCCGCGAAAGAGAGAGCCACCGCCTGGTTCAGCCAGTACAGGGGATCCTTGGGCGCAAGGGCGACCGCGCGGCCATGGGCCGTGAGCGAATTTTCTATATCGCCCAAATCCTTTAAAGCATTTCCTAAATTGCTCCAGGCACCGGCATTGTCGGCCATGTGGGCCAAGGCGCTGCGGGTGGTCATTGCGGCCTCTTTAAAGCGTCCGGCTTTGCGAAGCGCGCTCCCGAGATCTAGCGTCACCGAAGAATTATTCGGGAAGAGGTTGAGCACCTGCTTCAGCACAACGACGGCTTCGTCCGCCCGACCGGCTCTCAACAGCTTGATCGCCCGGCTATGCAAGGCCCTGGCTTCTGTTTTCATGGCGCTCATGGTTCCCATGTCATGGTCCGCAGCAGGATAAAATAATCAGAAGAGAGGTCATTGCATCAATTGATAGGCCCTTCCACAAAATGAACCAGATCGAGTTTGTGCAGACACGCGAATGCGCGCATCACAGACTGACTGTACCCTGACGGCATCTGGTCCAACATTTCTCCTATTGTTGCTGATTCCGTCCGAGCAAGGTAAGCCAGAATCCACTCTCCGGTTTCGACGGGTAGAAAGTTGAGGTCTGTTGATTTCATAACCGCCAAGGATCGAAGCGCCTGCATTGCCTCCCGTGATGCCCCCGGTGCCAGAACCAGGCGCTGTTCGATATCCAGCAGACGCGAGGGATAGCTTGCGAAAGCCGCGAAGGGATCCGGCCGTGTCGGGCAGGGAGGGGCACCGGGCGCAGGTATGGCGCTCTCGGGATCATGTTCTCTCACCTCCGACAGTTCCCTCCACAATTCCTGATGCAGACCAATCACCACGCGCCAATCGAAATGGTCGCGGACCCTGGCCCGACCCGCCGCTCCCATGCGTTGCCGCAGGTCGGGATTCTGTACCAAATTCTGGAAAGCCCAGGTGGCCGCCGGAACATCCACCGAAACGAAATGACTGGTTCTGGCCAGATACTGGTCGTAGGAGTCGATACCGCAGGCGTAACGATTGGCCAGGTCGGTCCCGAGCGGTGCGGGCGGCATTCGGGTCGGGATGCGAAACCCATCAACGCCGTCCCGTACCGTCTCGCGGTAGCCGTTCCAGTCGCTGACCACCACCGGCAGGCCGGCGGCCATGCCCTCAAGAGGGGAAAGGCCAAAAGTCTCCTGAATGTTATCGGCCAGCGATGTGAAAATATCCGCCGCAGACCAGATGGTGCGGCGGGTTTCCGGCACACG
Source organism: uncultured Gammaproteobacteria bacterium (assembly GCA_963575695.1). Classification (GTDB taxonomy): domain Bacteria; phylum Pseudomonadota; class Alphaproteobacteria; order Azospirillales; family Azospirillaceae; genus CAUYTZ01. Next base: position 2,836 of record CAUYTZ010000310.1, read on the forward strand.
GCCATCAATCGAGACCACTTTGACTGAAGGGCACAAAGCGGCTGCCGCCTCGTTGAAGCTCCGTTCGATCCATTCATTGGAGAACCAGCCGGATTGGATCAGATGCAGCTTTGGCCCCTCCAGGCCTCGGGCTACCTGTTCCAGTGCCAGATAGAGTGGCAACGGATGGGCCTTGGCGTGAAAACTCAGACGCCCCATAAACAGGATGGCGATATCGTTGTCGCCGATGCCAAGTTGGGCCCGCCAGCGGGCGCGGTCTTCGGCATTGGGAACGGAAGCATAAGCCTCCGCATCCACCCCGAGCGGGATCACCGGCAGACGCGGAAGAGCAAACTGTTTGGTCCCGAAACGGCTTTCCAAATACTCGGCTTGCGTTCGCCACAGAGTGGATACCGTGTCGTGAACCACGCGGGAGGTGCAAATCAAAGCGTCCCAGGGCTGAACCGGCGCCACCAGCAAATCGGCGATCAGGTCCATGGCGCCGTGAGACGCGGTGGTGTGTGTGATGCCGCATAGGCTGTAGCCGCGCTGGCCTGACGCCCGCCGTCTCCAGGCAAAGCTTCCCAGCCCCGGATCGGACAGGAACAGGCATCCCGCCCGCGCCAAGTCTGCCGAAGCCAGCATTGGAATCCATGTTACTGGGGCCGTGCCGCCATGATGGGCAATGCGCTGGGCAAAATCGCGTGCGGCTTTTTCATTCGCGGCATGGCAATAAAAACGATCCACCCCAGAATGACGGGCGAACCCCCGCAAGAAACCCTCACCGGCAACCTGCCGGCCCATCAGTTTGGCGCGAGCCGTATCAAATCCTTCCGGATGATAGTAGAGAGCCGCATTCTGCATCGGGGGCAACCATTCCTGGTCCGTCTCCTAATCCGTCTGGCCCATCAGTTTTTTCAGCATGCGGTCAAACCGGGCACCGGCGACATGGATATTGTCGAGGACATTCATGTCAAGTTCACCGTCCAACTCCATTTCCTCGTCCAGGCCATTTTCTTTGCGATATCCAAGGCGTTGCTCGGTTCCGCGCAGCCGGGCTGACAGAAAGGTTGCGATGGCGCGGTAGAAGCGGGCCGAAAACCTTACATCCTCATCAAGCTTTGCAAGGATGACTTCACGGGGCAAATCCAGCACGAAGCAGTCGGTTCCGGCCCGCACGGAAGCCGATGGCGGGCGGGAGTCGACGAAGGATATTTCGCCGATGATCTCTCCGCTGGAGAGCGTGGACACGTCACCAATGCCGGGAAGGGACACCACCATTGTTCCATCCAGCAGGAAGTACAAGCTGCCGAGAGGGGTTCCCTGCTGAACGAGGGCTTGCCCGGCCGGGATCTTGCGCCGTATTCCCGCGCGGGCGAACCAGTCGGTATCCTCGTCACTCAACTGGCCCAAAATGTAGAGTGCCTTGCGCATGTCCTGCCTCCACGGGGCCGGTTAGAGTTGCTGGCGTCGTGCCAATTTTCCGAATAGCCCGTTGCGGGCCATCAATTGCTGGTAACTACCCTCTTCCTCGACCTTTCCGGCCGAAAGCACATAGACGCGATCGGCTTTCATGATGGTACTCAGGCGATGGGCGATGACGATGCGCGTAACCGACAGCCGGTCCAGGCTTTCCGTCACAACCGATTGCGTTCGGTTATCAAGCGCGCTGGTGGCTTCATCCAGCACGAGCAACCTGGGCTTGCTGACGATGGCGCGGGCCAGCAGAACACGCTGGATTTGCCCCCCCGACAGGGCCGCCGTGCCTTCCGTCAGGACGGTGTGCATCCCCATGGACATGGCTTTGATATCGCTGCTGAGGCCGGTCATTCGGGCCGCTTCCCAGGCATCATCCATGGTGGCATGGCTGGCACATTTGATATTTTCGTAAATGGTCCCGGGCATCAGGCGGCCGCTTTGCAGGACGACACCAATTTGCCGGCGCACGGCCTGGAGATCAAGCTCCTTGATGTCTTGGCCATCGAACAGCACGGCTCCCGCTTCGGGGCGCTCAAAGCCGATCAACAGCCTCATCAAGGTAGACTTTCCCGACCCCGAGGGGCCGACCACCGCAATGAATTCCCCGGGTTCGCCCTTGAGGGTGATCCCGTTCAGAACGCGCGGCATGTCGCGGGAATAGCGAAATGCCACTTGATTGATTTCAAAGGCACCGGTCAGGTGTCCGGGATCGTTCTTGGTGCCGTTGTTTTCCGGCACGGCCTCCAACAACGGCTTGGCGCGGCTATAGAGAGGAGCGACCGAGAAAATCATCATGATCGAGCGCGCCATTTGGGCTGCCGACCCCAAAAACGTGGAAAAAGCGCCAACAAAGGCCAGGAAACGTCCGGTCGAGAGATTCCCGCCCGCCATGAGGGCAATGACGGCGAAAATTGCGGTCAGACAGAGAATCTCGTAACCCGAATAGAAAATGGGAAACAAATTGGCAATTTTCTGTGAGCGGACCATCCGGGTTCTCATCTCACTGAAATTGGCTCCCC
>CAUYTZ010000311.1:0-18992 GCA_963575695.1 uncultured Gammaproteobacteria bacterium
TTCCCGCAACCATAAAGGACCCGTCATGGCCGGTACCGCCCCTGCGCTGCGCCCCAGCGCCTCCGTGAAGCCGGCACCGCGCCGGTCGCTGACCGAGATCGACGGCGCCTCGAAGGTGGTTTCCGCCGATGCCGGCCACCAGTTCATGGTGTTTGCGATCGGGGCTCAGGAATACGCCATCGACGTCATGGTGGTGCGCGAGATCCGGGGCTGGGTGCAGGAGTCCAAGCTGCCCAACCTGCCGCCCCATATTCGCGGCGTGATCAACCTGCGCGGCATGGTGATCCCGATTCTCGATCTGCGCTCGCGCTTCGGCTTCGACTCGGGGTTCTAGCTTTAGGGCGTGTTCCTGGTGGGGTGGCAGGCTGCGGGCGGTCAGCGGCGGGCCCCGCGCCCCCCCCCCCCCCGGGGGGCGGCCCGCCCCCCCCCCCCCCCTGGCCGAAACGAGGATCACCGCCCACTACACATTTCCTATTGTGCACCGCGAGTCAATCTTCCATACTGCCAAGCGGGGACTAGAGGGGACTGGCTGGGTCTTGCTCACGGATATATGTGTTCACTCATTTTTGTGGCGCCTGGCGCCTCGTGGGGGGTGGTGTCCCCCGGCCCCCCCCGCGCTTGCTCGCAAGGCAAATGGTCGGGTTGCTTTATATTTCCTCCGGAGGGCAGGGGCTTCGCCCCCTGCACCCCCACCAAGGGCACAGCCCCTGGACCCATTTATTTTCCTAGCGGCCGCGGCTGAGTTCAAAGTCACTGCCACGGGAATAGGTGGTCGGTACCTGCTCCATCCCAGTGTACTTATAGGCCACCTGCGGCACCACTTCCGACGAATAGTTCAACACTTCGCGTGCCCGCACGATACCATCGCGCGGCGAAGTATCAGCCCGGCCTTTCAGTGCATCCAGCACCGTCCAGGTGAACGCGCCATGGCCCAGTTCCGACAATTCAACCGCCAATTGGTTCTTGTCGGTCGCGGCCATGATGTGGATGCCGGCACCCTTGCTCAACGCCTGAATGTTCTTGCGATCGGCATCGGCGGCAAAGGCCTTGCCCAGCGTGCCCGACTTGCAAGCGTCGATCAGCAGGAACACCTTTTGCGGCCCCATCTTCAGTAGCGCTTGTTCAAACATTGGCGTGCCCACGCCCTCGCTGGCCACCCCTTCCAGACTCATGGTATTGCCGAATTCGGTCGGCAGGAAAAACCACTGACCGCGCGAATTCTCGCCATGACCAGCCAGATAGATCACCACCTCGTCTTCCGGCGGGGCCGATTCCAGCGACGCCAGCACCCCGAGAATTCCAGCCCTGGTCGCCTGACGGTCGTACAGTTCATGCACCACCACTTTGCCGAAGGTTGGGTTTGACTGCTGCTGACGAGCCCAATCGACGAAGCTTTTGGCGTCGGCCACGGCATAGTTCAGCGTCATCTGCGAATTGGCGTATTGATTAATCCCAATCGAAACGACGTGCAGGGTCGCCTTTTTTTCCGGTGCCGCAACATTGACCGTGATTGTGGCCGGAATGCCGTCGATCCTCTGTACGCTCGACGCCACCGCTTTGAACTGATTGCTTCCCGGCAACAGCGTAACCGCGAAGGTCACGACCCGTGCCGGCTTGCCGTTGCGGGTTTCGGTGGTGTTGGCGGTGATTTTGCCCACCGCTTTGCCGTTGTGGAACAGTTGCACCTGATCCACCCCGGCCCCCTGGTCTTCGCCGACCACGGTCACGGTGCTTGGTCCTGGTTGGCCCTGGGCCCCGCTGGCCGCGGTCAGAGTTACGGTCGGCGGCACCCCGACTCCAGCCGTTTCCACCGCTGGCGCATTTGAAGTCAGGATCGCCGCGGTATCACCACGCAGAGTCTTGGCCAACAGTCCCGGCTCGTAATACGGCTCCGAGAAATTGGCCATTTCATAGACGCGCCCGCCATCCGCCCAGGCGACGTTATCAATTCCGCGCTCGGAGCCGTCGAAACGACCACTGGCGTCGGTCACGGCCCAACCATTGGAGGTTAGCACCAACTGGGCCAAATAGCGGCCGGAAGCGCCGTCCGACACCCGCACCTGACCGCTAGAGCCGGCCGAAACCACCCGGTTGCCGGCGGCGGTGATCCCGACCGCCAGCGAGGTGCCTTCCGGGTCGCGGATTTCTGCGGTACGCGAGCCGCTGGAACTCCACACCTTGACCTCATTGCCGCCCGCCGCCGAAACCAGAGTCCCGGAACGGTCGCTGCGCAATGCGGTGATCGCGCCGCTGTGTGCCGACCACGAGCGCGACGGCTGCGGGCTGGAGCCTGACCAGGCCACGACCTGACCATCGGCCAAGCCGGCGAAAACCTGGTCATCGCCACTGCCGAAGGTAACCGCTTTTACCGGTGCCGAAGCACCACTATAGCCTTGCGTTGCCTGACCCGTGGTCGCCGACCACAGTTTGACCGTACGGTCGGCGCTGCCGGTGGCGACGACCTTGCCCGAAGGACTGAACGCGACCGCAGCCACGGCGTCACCATGGCCGGACAACAGCGCCTTTTGCGCGCCGGTGGCGGTATCCCAAAGTCGAGCGGTGCGATCAGTCCCAGCGGTGGCCAGCAACGAACCGTCCGGAGACAGGCGCACAGCCAGAATCGGCCCGGTGTGACCGGTGAAGCGCTTGATCTCGGTACCGGTTACCGCATCCCACAACACCGCGATGCCGTTGTCGCCGGCGGTAACGACAACCTTGCGCATCGCTCCGGGCATAGCGCGGGTCGCACCACCGGGGAGAGCCCGCATCGGGATCATCAGCGCATCGACCGCGCGCACCGCGCCCTGGCCACCGACCGGCAGACGTTCGGTCTGGCGGCCGCTGTCCAAATCCCACACCCGCACCGCGCCATCGGCCGAAACCATGGCCAGCATCTTGCCATCGGCACCGATTTCCATGATCGAAATTGCGCCGGCCCGGTTGCGAATCTGTAGCTTGGGCCGCATCGCCTGCTGAATCTGGCGACTGATCGCGCCGGTCACGGCCTGGGTTTGCGCACGCATGATCATTGGTGACTGGGCCAGGGCCGGAGCCGGGGCCGCACTCGCGCCGCACAGTCCGCAGAGGGTCAGTATGGCCAGCAGCATGGCCCGCGATCGAAACCGCGGGCTGGTGAACGAAACAACGTTACCTTTACCCATGGCGCTCTCCCCTTGAGTTGGCCGGTACCCAGGGTCAACGACCTGTATGATACCGACACCGAGGTCATTGTAGTTCACAGCCTCCAAGCCGACAACCACATGCGCCATAAATCCCGGGACAAACGCCATGAAAACACCCTAATAATAGAGTTGCCTTCGGCGTCGAGGAGCCTAAAGGCCCCTGGACCCGCTTTATTTGAGACGAAACTTAGCACTGCCGTCTCGAGTCGCTTGTCCCGACTCGGAAGGCTGGAAAGATCTCCGATGCGCAAAACGGGGTTTGCGGTTCTGGTGCTGGTTGCGCTGTGCAATTTCGGCGTGTGGTCGGTGGCCAACCGGCCGGTCAGCGAGCGGCCGTGGACGGGGGTGATTACCGGGGTCGCCGTCAGTCCCTATCAAGCCCACCAAAACCCATTGGCCGGTGATCGGCCGAGTGACGCCGACCTCGAGCGCGATCTGAAAACGCTGGCTGGCCATGTTACCAGTATCCGTACCTATTCCACGGTTGGCGGCATGGAACGGGTGCCGGCTTTGGCCGGGCACCATGGGTTGACCGTAACCGCAGGCGCGTGGATTCAAGGCAAACCAGAAATCGATCAGCCGGAAATCGCCGGGTTGATTCAGATTGCGCGCGACAATCCCAATGTTCGCCGGGTGATTGTCGGCAACGAAGCGATTTTGCGCAGCGATATTACCGTCGCTCAGGCCATTCAAGACATCACTCTGGTCAAAAGTCAGGTCAGTGTTCCGGTATCCACCGCCGAACCCTGGCATGTCTGGCTGGCCAATCCCGATCTGGCCGAAGCGGCCGATTTCATCGCCGTACACTTCCTGCCCTATTGGGAAGGTGTGCCGATCGAACAGGCGGTTGACTATGCCTTGTCGCGCTATAATGAACTGAAGCAGAAGTATCCAGGCAAACCGATTCTGATTAGCGAAGTTGGCTGGCCCAGCGATGGGCCATGGCGGCGCGGTGCTGAGGCTTCTCAGGTTAATCAAGCCCGGTTTATTCGTAATTTTCTGATCGCCGCCACCCAGAACCAGCTCGATTATTACATTTTGGAGGCGTTTGATCAGCCGTGGAAGCGGGCGTTGGAAGGAGGTGCCGGCACCGCCTGGGGGCTGTGGGACGCCTATCGCGCCCCTAAATTCCCGATGGTTGGCGATATCGTCGAGGTGCCGGGCTGGCCGGTACTGTGGGTGGTCGCGCTGGCGCTGGCGCTGGGGCCGATGCTGTGGTTCCTGCGTGGCCACGGCCATTTGCGTCCCGGCGGGCAGTTTTTCTATTGCCTGATGATCCAGGGTGTGGCCTCAGCGTTGGTGTGGACCACAGCCGCAGCGATGACCGTGGGGCTGGCGACCAGTACCGAAATCGCCTGGGGTGTGCTGCTGCTGTGCCAGGTACTGCTGTTCGGCGTTATGCTCATCGACGGTTTCGAACTGGTCCATGTGGTGTGGACCGAACGGGTTCGGCGCGGGTTTCAACCGTTTCGCGAGTTGCCGGACAACCCGCTCAAGGTTTCGATCCACTTGCCGTGCTATAATGAGCCGCCTCAGATGGTGATTCAGACTCTGGATGCCCTGTCCAGGCTTGACTATCCGGATTTCGAAGTGTTGGTGATCGACAACAACACCGATGACGAAGCGGTGTGGCGGCCGCTGGAGGCCCATTGCGCCAGACTTGGCGAACGGTTCCGTTTCTTTCACTTGCCGAAATGGCCGGGTTACAAGGCCGGAGCCTTGAATTTCGCCCTGGATCACACCAATCCCGCAGCGCAGGTGATCGCGGTAATCGACAGTGATTATCAAGTCACCCCGGATTGGTTGAGAAGCATGGTTCCGTTTTTCGATCGTCCGCAGGTTGGCTTCGTCCAATCACCGCAAGATTATCGCAACTGGCAGGGTGAAAGCTTCAAGACCATGATCCACTGGGAATATGCCGGGTTCTTCCACATCGGCATGGTCCAGCGTAACGAATACAACGCCATCATCCAGCATGGCACCATGACTTTGATTCGTCGTTCGGCGCTGGAAAAGGTTGGTCGGTGGGCGGAATGGTGCATCACCGAAGACGCTGAACTGGGGCTGCGGCTGCTCGAATCAGGTTATGAATCGGTCTATATTGCCAAGAGCTTTGGCCAAGGTTTGGTGCCGGATCGTTTTCTGGATTACAAAACCCAGCGCTTCCGCTGGGCCTATGGTGCGGTGCAGATTCTCAAGCACCACTGGCGGGAGCTGTTGCCCGGGGCCGCTCGCCTGACCGCAGGCCAAAAGTACCACTTCGTTACCGGCTGGTTGCCGTGGTTCGCCGACGCCGCGCATATGGTGTTCGGTATCGCTGGCATCTTATGGTCGCTGGCGCTGCTGCTGCTGCCCAAATACTTTGAATTTCCGCCCAACGTGTTCATGGTGCCGACGCTCAGCGTGTTTCTGTTCAAGATCGCGGCCTGTTTCTGGCTTTATGAAGTGCGGGTCAAATGCGGCTTCTGGAACAAGCTGGGCGCAGCGGTGGCCGGCATGGCGCTAACCCACACCGTCGGCCGAGCGGTGTGGCAGGGGTTGTTCACCTCTGGGCGACCGTTTGTGCGTACGCCCAAATGCGAACACCAGCCGGCGATGCTGCAAAGCTTGATCATGGCGGCCGAGGAGGTGGTGTTGTTGATCGGGTTGTCGGGCGCGGCGCTGGCGATTGTACTGGTGTTCGGGCACGAAAACCGGGATGCGTTCTTGTGGTCGGGACTGCTGGGCGTGCAGTCGCTGCCTTATCTGGCGGCGTTGGTTACTTCGATGATCAATTCATGGCATGGCATTGAATCTTATCTTAATCTTAAATGAAGTGGGTCCAGGGCAAACCTGGTCGCCGAAGGCTGAACCTCCCTTCGGCGACACCCTCACCCCGACGAAGTTAGGCCTGAGCTGGCGTAGCCTCCGCCATCTGATGACGGTACAACTCGGCAAAATCAATCGGCGTGAGCAACAACGGCGGATAACCGCCATCGCGGGTGACATCGGCCACGATGGCGCGCGCAAACGGGAACAGCAGCCGTGGGGCTTCGATCATCAGTACCGGCCGATGATGCTCGGGCGGAATCCCAGGCAGGCTGAACACGCCGCAATAGGCGACTTCAGCCAGGAAAACCGTGGTCTGCTCGACTTTGGCCTCTACCCGAAGCTGCAACACTACCTCGTACACCCCCTCCGCGATCGGGCCGCCCTGAACATTGACCCCGATCTCGATTCGTGGTGCCGGTTGTCCGGCGAGCAGGCTTTGTGGCGCGGCCGGATTTTCGAACGACAGATCCTTAACGTACTGGACGTGAACCTGAATCGGCTGGGTGCTGGTCTGGCTGGCGGTGTCCTGGCCGTTGGCCTTGCCGGCGACGGTCGGCTGATCGGTCATCGTGTTCATGCTCCTGAAATGGGCTCGGTCGGAAAGTGCGGCCACCGCTACCACGCCCACGGCGAACGACGGAAGGGGGACCGTTTTATTGTGGTTGGATTTATGATCGGAAGCGGGTGCGGTCCGAACCCCACTTGGAATCGAGCGGCGGCAAAATCTCGACTTCAGGTTTAGACCCAGGCCCAGGCCCAGACCCAGACTCAGATTGGATGTCAGCCTCGGACACCGGTACTGATTGACCATCGACCATGACGTTGATTTGACCGTGGTCCAGGATGAACTTGACCAGCCAACGGCCGAGACGGCGGCGAATGACGGGGACGAACAGCAGCAACCCGACCAAATCAGTGACGAATCCGGGTGTCAGCAGCAGCAGCCCGGCCAGCACCAGCCAGATGCCTTCGATCACCTCGCCAAACGCGGCATTGCCGTGTTCCATCTTGGCCATCATCCGCCGCATCGTCGCCAAACCCTGTCGTCGCAGCAGCATGGCACCAAACGCGCCCAGCCCCAGAGCCAAGGCCAGCGTCGGCCACAAGCCAAGCATCTGCCCGACCATCGCGAACACGGCGATCTCAATCAGGGGAATAACGACGAAGGCGAACAGAACCGGCATGGCCATCCTTGCTCTTTTCAATGCGGCGGCTTATCAACAGCGTGAGCATACTGGAACTCGCGGCGGCGCTCATGACCAAAATCCATGGTCGCGGCCTTCAATCTACCGATTATCGGCCCCGGACTTGTGGCAGCCGCCCCCCCCCAATCCCCACAGCCGCAACGCCGGAGGGACGAGGGACCGTGGATGCCATCGCAGGTGATGGGTGTGGGGCGATGGGTGAGGGGTGTAAACTCGTGGACATCGTCTTTTTTGCAGCACTCGCCGGCTTTCTCGTTTACCGGCTTTATGGCGTGCTTGGCCACCGTAGCGGAACGGAACGCCAGCGGCCTAATCCCTATGGCCCGATTCGCTCGGATCAGGAACCCCCGGACAACGTAATCCATCTGCCCGACCGTGGGCAGCGGGCGGCCGCCAAAAGCGAAGATGAAGAGGCCCCCTATTCCCTGGAAGCCGGGATCAATCGGATTAAGGCCGCTGATCCTTCGTTCGACGAAAAGCCTTTCCTGGCCGGAGCCCGGGCCGCGTTCGAAATGATTGTCGCCGCGTTCGCGCGCGGCGACGCCGATGCCTTGCGACCGCTGCTCAGTGATGACGTTTACGACAACTTCGCCACTGCGATCAACGACCGCGCCGCCGCTGCCGAAACTTTGGAAACCACCTTGAGTCGGATCAAGGAAGTTGACCTGCTCGAAGCCCGTATGGATGGCCACATCGCGCTGGTTACACTTAAGTTCCTGTCTGACCAGATCAACGTTACCCGCAACCTCCAGGGCACGGTGATTGATGGTGATGCCCGTCATCCGATAGAAGTTACCGATATCTGGACCTTTGCCCGCAGCACTCGGGCTGGCGATCCGAACTGGACGTTGATCGAAACCCGCACCCCCAACTGACAACTGACAACTGAGCCGAAGCCGGATATGCCTTGCCTCCGTTTCATTGGCCCCCCGATTCACTGGGCCCGATTCTACTGGGCATGAGGGGGCATGAAGTTGATGAGGGAGAGCGGTTTGTCTTCGGTTCCCAATCCCCAACCGGCGGAAATATCGCCACCGGCTGGCGGCCGTTTTGCCCGCGCCGCAGTCGCGTGGGGAAAAACCGCGGTGCTGTGGGGGGGGGTTGTGGTGTGCCGGGGGGGCCGGGTTGGTGTGGTTCTGGGGCCCCCCCCCCACCCCCCCAGGGGTCCCCGTTGGTGTGGTCTTCACCCCGGTGCCCTTTCCCGTCCGGCGGGTAGGCAAACACGACCGTACCGCCGAAGTGCTGCCGGCACTGATACGCTCCTGCGCCAAGCTGACCGCGCTGGCCCCGACCCATCCGTTGGGACCGAACGGAATGGCCGGAACCGCCGGTGCCTGGCGTCCGCCCTGTGCCGCGCTGGCCAAGCTGTCGGGCGATGATGACCAAGCGGCGCGCAGCTTCCTGGAAAGCTGGTTCGTGCCCCATGCCGCAACCAACAATGTCAAGAGCGAAGGCCTATTCACCGGTTATTACGAGATTGAAGCGCGTGGCTCGCTTTCTCCGGATGAACGCTATTCGGCACCGATTTACCGTCGTCCGCCCGATTTGGTCACGGTCGATCTGGGTGAATTCAACGACAAGTACAAGGGCGAGCGCACCGCCGGACGGGTTGACAATGGTCGTCTGCGCCCCTATGCCACCCGTGCCCAGATCGAGGCCGGGGCCCTGGCTGGGCGTGAGCTGGACTGGCTGTGGCTTGACGACCCGATCGACTCATTCTTCTTGCAAATTCAAGGGTCCGGCCGGATTACTTTGCCCGATGGCCGCTTGATCCGGGTTGGCTTCGCCGGCCAGAACGGCCACCGCTATTATGCCATCGGCCGCGATCTGATCGATCAGGGGTGGTTGTCGCGTGAAACGACCTCGCTCCAGACCATCCGCGCCTGGTTGCGCGATCATCCGGCCGAGGCCCCGGCGCTGATGAATCGCAATCCTTCCTATGTGTTCTTCGAGGAAGTCGCGGGCGAGGCCCCGATCGGCAGCCAGGGCGTGCCGCTGACCCCTGGACGCAGCTTGGCGGTAGACCGGGGGTTCATTCCCCTGGGCGTGCCGGTGTGGCTGGATGCGGAAGGCCCAATCAACAAGACCCTGCGCGTGCGGCGGTTGTTGGTGGCTCAGGATACCGGCGGAGCGATTCGCGGCCCGGTGCGTGGGGATGTGTTCTGGGGCCATGGTGTCGATGCCGAACGCAACGCCGGGTTCATGAAGAGCGAAGGCCGCTACTTTGTGTTGCTGCCGCGAACCGCGCAGGCTCAACCTTAGGCGATATCGCCCGGGAAGGTTCTGAGTTTTGCCCAAGGGGCAAAGCCTCTCGGTTGCCGGGCGCATCCCCCGCATCCCGACTTTCGAGGAACCGGATTAAATCTTGATCCGCAGATTGGGTATGAGTCTTCAGCCAGTCGCGACAGAATGTGATCACATCGTGGCCCAGTTTGCGGTCGTTGCGCTCGAAACCGGCCATCACCTTATCCAACTGCTCGATCAGGCCCATGTGCTCATCATAGTGGCGTTTGAAATCCTTGTAATGGGTGCGCGCCATCAGGTCTTCCTCGAACACAAAGTGACGGCAGGCCAAATCGCATAATTCGTCCAGCAATCCCCGGATCACCCCCTGCTGATCACCACATTTATTTTGACGATAAATTTGGTCGATTATCTGTAAAATCCGTTGATTGTCCTCATGAATTTGGAAGGCGATTTTTGATGGTGTCCTATGCAGAAGACCGCTCATCGGTACCCCCACTTCGCCCCACCAGCCCTGCCGTTCCCCAACAAGCCGCCCGCCAACAAGACATAATGACGTCAGTCTGAAGTTACACTGTACACCAAGCCAGCATATTTTAAATATTCTATTTCACACGCCGGACCAGATCCGTTTGCATACTTACCGGATAGAAAGTAAATAAAATTTTATCAAATATTTTGTTAAATGGTAACTGCCCAGATCTGTCTCGCTTGTACGTTGGGCGGCAGCCCAAAAACCGGGACCTTCACACAACCGACTGCGACAAGCACAGGACCGCGCCATCCGACAGGGGCACGGTGGTCAGTTCAATGCCGGAGCCATCGTGGCACATCAGCCGGCCACTGCGGCTGGAGCGATCCAGAATCGCCGCGACCAATTCTTCCTTCAACGCCACCCAGGCCGCCCCGTCGTCGCCATGATCAAGCCGGCTGCGGGCGCTGTCGAGCACGATGGTAACATGCGGCGAAGCGGCCAGAAGTTCCACCGACAGCGCCCACAGGTTGGCGAAGGCGGGATTGAACAGCTTCAGCCGGCCGTCGCCGCCGAACACCGCCACCCCTTCAGTCAGGCTGCGCACCACTTCGCGGTGTACGGTTTCCAGGCTGTGATAGGATGATTGCAGCGCCAGTGAGGCGGTCACGTCTTCGGTCACGATCATCAGCCCGCCGAACGGATGCGGCACCACCAGCATCCGCAGTGCGGTGTTGTCCGGCAGATGTTCCATGGTTTCGCGCGGTTCGATCAGGCTGGTGAAGAGGTCCAACCATTCTCGCCTGAACAGGGGAAAATCGACATGTTCCGGCAACCGCCGCCGGGTGCGCAATTCCTCTAGCACTTCGCTAAACGAAGGCCGACTGTTCAGCCATGATTCCTCGAATCCCCACAGCCGGGCATAGGCCTGATTGTGGAAGCGCAGGCACCGATCCGGGCCGAAAATGGCCACTGCGGTGCCAAGCTGCTCCAGCAGCAGGGTATAGGTTTTGACATGGCGGGTCAGTTCCGCCCGCACCTCTTCTTCCCGGCCGCGATCGAGTGCGAAGCCGATTGCGTGCGGGCCATCTTCACCGGTGAATGGGATTTCACTGATTTCCATCATCCGCCGGGCCCCGTCGATAACCAAATGACGAGTTTCTCCACGGAGTTGGCCTGCGGCCACGGCCCTGGCGGCCAAGTCCCGGCTACCGGCGGTCAATTCACGCTGGCCGATGATCACCGCCGCCGGGGTTGGGCTGTCCGTTGCCTTGGCAAACGCGGCGTTGCACCAGACCAGCGCGCCGTCGATACCACGCAGCCACACCGGCAGCGGCAGTAGGCCCAGGGCGACGCGCAGTTCGGCCAGACTCCGTTCGCTGGCCCGCAGTGCCGCCCGCTCTTGAGCCAGCGCTCCTTCCAACCTAGTCAATTCGGCGCAGAGCAAGATTCGCTCCGCCACCGCCTGAGCGGCCGCGCGTCGTTCGACGGCCACGCCACGCCGCCGCCACGCCACCATCCCCGCCACTGTGGCCAGACCAACCGCCACCGCGACCACCAGCCCTTCGCCCACGGCCGCCCCTCACCTTGTTACGCGCTCGTCGAAGCCGGCTTATCCTAACTCAGGCCTGAGTTAGGCCTGAGTTAGGCCTGAGTTAGGATAGAGTTCCAAAGCTCTTGACCAGACTGCCGGCGATCAAATACCAGCCATCAACCAGTACGAAGAAAATAATCTTAAATGGAATCGCGACCATGGTTGGTGGCAGCATCATCATGCCCATCGACATCAAAATCGACGACACCACCATATCGATGATCAGAAACGGCAAGAAGAGCAGGAATCCGATTTCAAAGGCTCGCTTGATTTCTGAAATCATGAACGCTGGGACCAGAATTTGCAAAGGAGTCGCCGACGGTTCAGCAATCGGTGGGCTGCGGCTGATTTCTATGAACAGTTGCAATTCTCGTTCCTGGACATGATGCATCATGAACTCGTGAAACGGCTTGATCGCCCGCCGAAACGCCTCCATTTCGTCCACTTCCTCGGCAATCAGCGGCGCGATCCCCTCATTATAGGAGCGCTCGAACACCGGGGCCATGATGAACAAGGTCAGGAACATCGCCAGACTCATCAGCACCGTGTTCGGCGGCACCTGCTGAATACCCATGGCCTGACGCAAAAACGACAGCACGATCACCACCCGGGTGAACGAGGTCATCATGATCAGAATCGACGGTGCCACCGACAGCACCGTCATCAATGCCATCAACTGAACGATGCGGCCGGTGGTGGAGCCGCCACCGCCGGCCAAGTCAAGCGACAGACTCTGCGCGAGGGCTGGGGCGGCAACCGTCAGCGCCAGCGTGGTCAGGGCACCGAAGCCCAACGCCAGCCGCACCGCGCCACGCAGAGTTCCCGTCCATGTGCGACAACGCACGCCGGTTTCAGTCATGGCGAGGTCTCCGCCGGCGGCTCCGGCGGCGGCGTCGGCAGCTTGGCCCCCAAGTCTTCATCCTTGTACTGAATCCCTCGTTCCACCACCAAATCTCCGGACGATCCCAACAGCAGTAGATGTTCCATGCCATCGCGCCGAACCAACACCAATCGGCGACGCGGATCAAGCGATACGGAGTCGACCACCGCCAGCCGCCGAATTCGGCCCGCCGTCGCCACACCCAGCCCACCCAGGCCAAGGCGTTTGGCCACCCAGGCGGCGGCGAAGATCAGCGCCACAACCGCAACCAGCGCCACCAAGAAGCGCAGCCACAGTATGGGTTCGGCAGTGATGGTCACGAGCAGTTTGTTCCCTTCGGCCGGTTCTTTGGATTAGGGCGAAGTGTTCGTCGGCACGATTGCGACCATCTCACCGGTCGCAATCGGCTGGCAATACGCCGCCCGGGCCCGATACAACGCCACAGCCGGGGCGACGGCCCCGTCCAAACGCGCCGGCTGGCCTTGGTCCTCATAGCGCCGGGTTAGCGTTGCCGACAACGCATCCAACCCATCGACCACCGCTTCCAGTGCCGGCAACAAGGTTTGTGCTTGGTTCCGATCCAGTTGTTTAACCGCAACGCACACGGCACCGACTCGCACATCAAGTCCAACCAGATCGATGAAACCACGATTTTCCTCAATCACTGGCACTCCAGCCCCACACGCGCTGCCAATCACGCTGCCGATCGCCTGTAGTCGCGCGGCCAAGTCGGCCACCGAATCCGGGCTAACCTGATTCTCTTGTTTTTTCATTCCGCCACTCCCGACGCGCCATCGCCCACCGCCGCGATCCCGTTGGCCCGATAGACATGGGCCAGGATTTCGGCCACTGCGACGATGGCCTCAATCGGAATTTGGCTGTCCACATCGACCGCAGCCAGGATTTCGGCCAAATCGGCATCCTCGCGCACCTTCACACCGTTGGCGAAGGCCAGTTCCAGAATCTGCTCCGCAACTTTGCCATGGCCCGTCGCCACGA
Organism: uncultured Gammaproteobacteria bacterium; assembly: GCA_963575695.1. Taxonomy (GTDB): domain Bacteria; phylum Pseudomonadota; class Alphaproteobacteria; order Azospirillales; family Azospirillaceae; genus CAUYTZ01. Next base: position 13,388 of record CAUYTZ010000311.1, read on the forward strand.
CTCGCGGCAGCGCCGTCGAGCCGTCCTCGTAGCGGAGCGCCACCGCCACCGGCCGCTTGGGCCGCAATTTATTGGGTGAACGCATCCGGCAGGCTCCCATAGGCACTAAAGAATGTTTCCCCGACCACCCCAAGGATTAGGCCAGAAGTCCGCACCTTAACGGCGATCAAGACGCCGTTTCAGTTCCATATCATTCTGCAAGAGCACAGCCTGCCCATCCAGTATTCTTACCAGCATGCCTTCGATTCGGGCCAAAGCATCGGTATGGTGCGCCAGGGTGTCGGTATGTTGATCCAGGGTCTCAGTATGTTGAGCCAAGGTTTCTGTATGTTGATCCAGGATCCTCGTATGTTGATCCAGGGTCTCAGTATGTTGAGCCAGGATCTTCGTGTGTTGATCCAGGGTCTCAGTATGTTGATCCAGGATCTTCGTGTGTTGATCCAGGGTTTCGGTATGGCTTGCCTGCCCGCTGCGGAGCTCCGCCGAATCTTGGCGCTGGCGTTGGTCGATGGCGTCCAACTTGTTCACGATAAGCGTCAGCGTTTCCGTCGTGGCATCGGCGGGGGCGAACTTACGGACGACACTCATCGTTTTATCCTTTATGCTTAGTGGTTCCGAACCAGCCGTTCCTTGGGCAATAACACCCGCACCACCGTGCCGCGCCCGGAAAAACTACTCAACTCCGCCTTGCCACCGTGCATCTCGGCAAACCGGCGAACGATCGGCAGCCCCAACCCGATGCCTTCGTGATGGCGATCCAGGGTGCCTTCACCCTGGATAAACGGCGCGAACAACTGCTCTTGAATGTTCGCGGCAATTCCCGGCCCGTCATCGGCAATGGCGATGACCACCCCCTCCGAACCCACCGCCAAGTCAACCTCCACCTTGCCGCCGACTCGGTTAAACTTGATCGCGTTGTCAAGCAAACTGAGCACGATGTCGCGCAGTCGCCGTTCGTCGCCGCGCACCAGCACCGGCTCGTCCAGCCGCGCCAGCATCGTAACCGATCGGGCCATGGCCTTAGGCATCAGCAGCGCGACGCAGAAATTGATCAGCGCGGGCAATTCGATGGTCGATTCCTCCAACCCAGCGGTGCCGGTTGCCCCCCTGGTGAAATCGAGGATCTTGTTAACCATGTCCAGCAGGTGGCGTCCACTTTCCTCAATCAAATGTAAGTATTCGGCATACTCGGCTGGCAGCCCTTGGCCGCCATCTGGACTGGTCATGACTTCGGCGAAGCCAATGATTGAGTTGAGCGGCGTGCGCAGCTCGTGGCTCATCATCGATAGGAAATCTAACTTGGCCTGATTGGCTTTACGCGCTGCAGCCAGGGCCTCGGTCAGTTCCCAGGTGCGCTTGGCCACGCACTGCTCAAGTTCTCGATTTTGATTGGCCACCGCGCGATAGAGCATGCGCGTGTGTAAGGTGTTGCGCACCCGGTGAACCAGCTCCCAGGTGACAAACGGCTTGGTCAGAAAGTCGGATGCGCCTTTCTCCAGCGCCTTACGTCGAGTGTCTTGGTCGATCTGGGCGGTCAGCACCAGCACCGGAATGAATTCGTTGCCAAATTCAACCCGCAGTAAATCCATCAACTGTAGGCCATCAATGTGCGGCATGCGGATATCAAGCAGCAGCAGGTCTGGCCGCTGTTGCTGGCACAGCTCGATCACCTTGCGCGAATCGGTCTCGGCCCGCACCGCGCCATAGCCCTGATGCTGCAAAATATCACGCAACAACAAGACATTGGCTGAGTTGTCGTCCACAATCAGGATCGAAGCGCTTTTGATCACCTGATCGGTATCGGAGTCCATCTCAGCCATGACGGCCCCTCAGGGTTGCGTAAGGTAAGGTTGTGTAAGGTAAGGTCAGGCGGCAAATGACCCAACCCTTGAGCCATTCTATTTAAACCACCGGATGCGAAGGTAAACTTTTGGAATGCGCAGGGAAAGAGGTAAACTTGGCCGATTGTCCAGACCAGCCCGGAGACCCGATTCCGATGAGCGCCACCACTGTCGCCACCGCTGGCGAATCTACCCTGGTTTTGCGCCGGGACCGTAATGGTATCGCCTTTCTCACGCTCAACCGGCCGCAGGCGCGCAATGCGTTGTCGATGGCGCTCATGGCTGCGGTGCAGGCGGAGTTGGACCAGATCGGCACCGATCCGGCTGTCCGAGCGGTGGTGCTGGCCGGAGCCGGTCCGGCGTTCTGTGCCGGCCATGATTTGCGTGAAATCCGTGCCAATCCGTCGCGTGAAGCCTATGACGCGCTGTTCAGTCAGTGTTCCAACCTGATGCTGACCATTACCCGTCTACCCCAGCCGGTGATTGCGCGCGTGCATGGCATCGCCACCGCCGCTGGCTGCCAGTTGGTCGCCACCTGCGATCTGGCGGTCGCGGCCGACGATACCCGTTTCGCGACCCCCGGGGTCAACATCGGTCTGTTCTGCTCCACACCCATGGTGGCATTGACCCGTGCAGTTGGACGCAAGGCGGCGATGGAAATGCTGCTGCTGGGCGATATGATCGACGCCACCGAGGCGCACCGCATCGGTCTGGTCAACCGCGTTGTGCCAGCGGCGGAACTGGATGCCGCCGTGGCCGCGGTCGCCGACAAGATCGTGTCGAAATCGCCGCTGACCCTGGCGATCGGCAAGGAGGCATTCTATCGCCAGATCGATCTGGATCTGGCTGCGGCCTATGCCTATGCCGGAGAGGTCATGACCCGCAATGTTATGACCAGAGACGCCGCCGAGGGCATCGACGCCTTTTTGGGCAAGCGTCACCCGGTATGGTGCGGACAATGAACCACGACTCCTACAGGGATGATTATCTGCGTGCCGTGCTGACTCAGGTGCCTGTGATCGCCTTGGTCGGGGCCAGTCCCGATTCAAGTCGGCCCAGCTTTCATGTCATGCGCTATTTGCAGACCAAGGGCTATCGTATCATTCCCGTCAACCCGGCTGCGGCTGGGCAGGAAATTCTGGGTGAAACCGTCTATCCCGATCTGGCCTCAATTCCCGAAAAAGTGACGATGGTCGATATCTTCCGCAATTCTGAAGCGGCCGGGCTGATCACCGATGAGGCGATTCGCGTGGGAGCGCGGGTGGTGTGGATGCAACTGGAAGTGCGCAACGATGCCGCAGCGGCACGGGCGGAAGCGGCCGGGTTGGAGGTGGTGATGAACCGCTGCCCGAAGATCGAATTCGCGCGCCTGTTTGGGGAGGTTTAGGGCAAATAAAGCGGGTCCAGGGGCTTTGCCCCTGGTCGCCGAAGGCAAGCCGGTCTTCCGCCGAGATCAATCGAGATTAAACACTCTCGCCTTGAGATAGGCCGATTCGGGTAGGTAGGGATGTACCGGATGATCCGGTGCCGCCCCCGCGACCCGCAACAAGCGCCCATTGCGACCGGCACCGCTGATCCCGAGCGCCACTTCTTCCCCAAACCGGTCCGGCTCGATGTTGTGGCTGCACGAGCCAACCATCAAGAATCCGCCCGGAGCGGTTATCCGCGCCGACAAGCGTGCCAATTTGCGGTAAGCGCGACACGCCACCGGCACATCCTTACGGCTCTTCGCAAAGGCCGGCGGGTCGGCGATCACCACATCGAACCGTTGTCCAGCCGAAGCCAGCCGTTCCAACTCCTCAAACACCTCCGCCCGGCGGAATTCGCACACCCCGGCAACACCATTGGTCACTGCCGAGCGCTCCGCCAGCTCCAACGCGGCCTTCGAGCGGTCCACCGCGACCACCGCTGTCGCCCCAGCCCGCGCGCACTGGACAGCAAAGCCGCCACTATAGCTATACAGATCGATCACCCGGGATCCGGCAGCCAGCCCGGCCATGAACGCACGATTGTCGCGCTGATCGAAGAACCAGCCTGTTTTCTGTCCGGCCAGCAGGTCGGCGTAAAGAATGGTCCCGTTTTCCTCAACCACCACCGGCCCGTCCAACCTACCGCGAACCACCTGTCGCGGTACTTCGGCCAGCCCTTCCAGTGACCGCCCGCCGCCCTCAGCCTGGATCACCACCGCCACTGGGGCCAAAACCTGCTCAATCGCCGTCACCACAGCTTCGGCCAGGCGGTCCATGCCAGCAGTGTTGAGCTGTGCCACCACCACCTCACCCAGACGATCGATCACCAGTCCGGGCAGGCCATCGGCTTCGGCATGAATCAGGCGGTAGAACGGCTGCGGGTAAAGCCGCGTGCGCCAAGCCAACGCCCGACGCAAGCGGTCGGCGATGAAACCGGCATCGATCACCGCTTCCGGGTCTGGCGTTAGCAACCGGGCCACGATCAGCGAGTGCGGATTGAAAATCGCGGTGCCCAGCGACCGTCCGAAACCGTCACGCAAAGTGACCACCTCCCCCGGCGGTAGCGCACGGGCGGCAGCGTCCATCACCACTTCGTTGGCGTAGACCCACGGATGACCGTGACGCGCACGGTTTTCCCGTCCCGGTTGCAAGAGCACAATCGGGCGGGTTGGTGACGGTTGGTTCATGCTGATATCCGGTGAATTATGTGCCTAATACCGTCGAGCCATTTATCTTCGGCGACCAGGGGCTTTGCCCCTTGGAACCCCACCAGGGGCTTCGCCCCCTTGGAACCAATTCCTTGGGATGATCACCAATCAGCCCAATCCTGTCTGGCCCATTTCCAGGAACTTTTCCCGCCGTCGGGCCCGCAGTGTGCTGCCATCTTCCTGACGCAGGGTTTCCAGCGCCGCTTCGACCACGTTGCCGACTGCGGTGATGGTTTCCTTGTGATTACGGTGCGCACCGCCGACCGGTTCCAGAATCACCTGGTCGATCGTGCCCAGCTCTTTCAGATCCTGTGCGGTCAGACGCAAGGCCGAGGCCGCTTCCGGTGCCAGCGTGTTATTCCGCCACAGAATCGAGGCGCAACCTTCGGGCGAAATCACCGAATAAATCGAATGCTCCAGCATCAGCACCCGATCAGCCGCCGCGATCGCGATCGCACCGCCGGACCCGCCCTCGCCGATCACCACCGAAATCAGCGGCACCTTAACCCTTAGACAGACCTCGATGCACTTGGCGATCGCTTCGGCTTGACCGCGCTGTTCGGCACCCACCCCGGGATAGGCACCAGCGGTATCGACCAGAGTGATGACCGGCAGCTTGAACCGCTCGGCCAGCAACATCAGCCGCTGGGCTTTACGATAGCCTTCCGGCTTGGCCATACCAAAGTTATGATGGACTCGCGACTCGGTATCGTGGCCCTTCTCCTGGCCGATGATCATCGCCGACCGCCCCCGGAACCGACCCAGTCCGGCGATGATCGCGCGATCTTCGGCAAAACAGCGATCGCCGGCCAGCGGTGTGAAGTCCTCGACCAGCCCGCTGATATAGTCCTTGAAATGCGGCCGGTTGGGATGTCGGGCCACCTGAACCTTCTGCGCCGGCAATAGCTTGGCGTAGGTCTGGCGGAGCAGCCGATCGACCTTGGCCTGCAGCTTACCGACTTCCTCATCGATATTGAGGCCGTCGTGATCGGTCAGGCGGCGCAGTTCCTCGATCTTGCTTTCGAGTTCCGCGATCGGCTTTTCAAATTCCAGGAATGTTGGCAGCATCGAGGACTTGGAGTGGGGG